>JAVKIJ010000067.1:0-18331 GCA_031459535.1 Candidatus Fervidifonticultor quintus
CCATCGGGCGCAGGAACCGATAGATCGTGACTGGGGCCAAGCGCCGGCTGCCGTGCTCGGGCCGGGCCAGCTGCGCGGCCAACCGGGCCGGCCCCCAGGTCGGCCACGCCAGGGCCAGGGCCAGGATCGCCCGTTCGGTTTCGGCCCCCAGGCCCGAGGGCCGACCGCGTCGGGGCCCCTGGCGGCGGGGATGCAAGCCATCGGGGCCGTAGGCCACGTACCGTTTCCGCCAGCGGTAGAACAGGGTGCGGGAGATCCCGACCTCCCGACAGGCCTGGCTGACGTTCCCCAGCAGTTGCGCGCGGGCCATCACACGGAGCCGGAAAGCGTGTACACTGTCGTCGAGGGTCATGGGCGGTCCTCCCCGTCAACCCGGAAGGGGTTGGTTTCCAGCGGGAAGGATTCGTCACATGGCCCTCCTTTACTGTCAACACTAATGCGAAACAGGACACCCTAGACAGGGCGGGCGACCCGTCAGCTGCCCGGGCCGCCCGCCCTGGCTTGCAACAAAGGTCAGTCCTTGCTCAGCAGGAACGGCTGCACCCGGAACTGGTTGTTGAACACGTACCCCTTCACTGTCCGGCGTAGGGCCACCTGGGCCACCGGCTGGATGAGCGGCACGAAGGGACTGTTCTCCACCAGGTACGCCTGGATCCTGTCCCAGATCTGCGCCCGCCGCCGCGGGTCGGTCTCCACCATGGCCTGGTCCCGCAAGGATTTGATGAGGTCGTCGGCACGCTCGTCGGTCCACCCCGCCCGCTTGCCCACGATGCCGTTGGGCAGGAACGCCAGGCGGTCGTTGATATCGGGGAAGTCGGCGCCCCACAGCCACAGGCCGAAGGCCTCGTTGCCGGCCCGGTAGTTGGCCAGGGTGGTCTGCAGGTCGCCCGGTTTCAAGCGCACCCGGATGCCCACCTCGGCCAGGTCGGCCTGGATCTTGGGCGCCAGCAGGTCCATCTCCACCCCACTGCGTCCCAGCTTGGTGGCGTACTCCAGCTCGATCTCAAACCCGTTGGGATATCCGGCCTCCGCCAACAGCTGCCTGGCCCGCGCCAGGTCCCGGCGTGGCGCGCGACTCTCGTCCCAGGCGCCCGCAAACCCCACCCCCACCAGGGTAGGCGGCGTGATCCCCACCCCTCCCGCCAGCTCCTTGATGCCCTGGTAGTCGATGGCGTAACGGATGGCCTGCACGACCTTGGGGTTGCTCATGACCCCGCCCGACACGGCAGGGTTGCGGTTGGCCAGGAGGAAGAACAGGTCGGTAGTCGGGCCGCGGACGATCTGCACGGCAGGGTTGGCGGCCAGAGCCCGGGCCTGCTCGGCGTTCAGCTCCAGGGCGATGTCGATGTCCCCGGCCTCCAGAGCCAGCTTCTGGGTCGCCGACTGTGGCAGGTGGCGGAAAATGACTCGGTCCAGCCTGGGAGGACCGCCCCAGTAGTTCCCATGACGCTCCACCACCACCTCCGACTCGCGCACCCATCGTCGCAGGATGAACGGACCCGTGCCCGCCGAGTTCTGGTCCAGCCACCGCTGGGCCTGGTCCCGCTCCCTGGCGTCCGGGCCGCTGACGCCCCCGCGGGCCTGGACGGTCTTGCTGTCCAGCACCGCGAAGGCGCCGAAGGTCATCTTGGCCAGCAGGGCCGGGTCGGGCTGGGTCAGCCGGACCACCACAGTCCGGGGGTCCCGCACTTCCACAGCCTGAATGGTGTCGAACAGAAACGACGGGTTGCCCCGGATCCCCCGGACCCGGTCGTAGGACCACTTGACATCCTGGGCGCTCACCTCGTTGCCGGACACAAACCGTACCCCCCGGCGTAGGGTGAAGACGTAGGTCTTCCCGTCGGGGGTCACGCGCCAGCGCTCTGCCAGGTCCGGCACAATGGTCCCGATGTCGCCCGGCGCCAGGGTCACCAGGGTGTTGTACGTGGCCTTGTGGACTAGGCCACCAACGATCTCGTAGCCGCGCGCCGGATCCAGGGTGGTCTGGTCGTGACCGACACCCACCACCAGGGTCCGCGGCGCCGGGGCCGACACCGCAGGGTACGACGCCGCCGCGGCCATGACCGCCAGTACCAGCCCTCCCGCCAGCCAGCCGTGGAGCCTCATCGGACGCCTCCAATTTGCAAAACGGAGTTTCATCACTCAGCTGCTCGTGATGTGGGAAAGGTAGTTCTCTGCCCCCGCGGCGAACTCCTCCCCCGCCGGGGCCGGCGCCCGGGCGGGAAGACCGTCACGCCGCTCCGGTGGCCGGGAGTCAGGGCCGCTCTTGGTGGCGGAGCCTAAGCAGGAGGCGAGCGGTGACCCGGATCACAGTCAGCGTCCGTCTGAACAACGATATCCCCGCCTCGCTTCTGGGGGAGATCGCCGTCGCCGCCGAGAGGGCGGGGTTCGATCAGCTGTGGGTCTCCCACGACCTGTTCTTGCGGTGCGCGCCGGCCCTGCTGGCCTGTTTGGCCACCCGCACCGCCACCTTGGACCTCGGGGTCGCGATCCTGAACCCTTACTCCCTGCACCCGGCCGAAATCGCCATGGCCGCCGCCACACTCCAGGAAATTTCCGGCGGCGGGTTCAGGCCGGGGCGAGGCGCGGGCGCCCGGGAATTTCTGGGGTGGGCCGGGATCTCCCGGACACGTCCGTGGCAGCGGACCCGGGAGGCCGTACTGGCTGTGCGTGCGCTGCTGCAGCGTGACAGGCCCGCCCGCATCCCCGGAGCAATGATCCGGCTGGCACGAGGAGGGGCTACCTGCGGTTTCCCGCGCCGGCGGACGTCCCCCTCTACCTGGGTCGCATGAGCCCCCCGGATGCTGGCCCTGGCCGGGGAGGTGGCTGACGGCGCGCTGCCTCTTCTATTTCCGCCCGAGCACTTCCCCCCGGCCCTGGGTCAGATCCGCGACGGCGCACGGCGCGCCGGGAGAGGCCCGCAGCATCTGGGCTTTGCGGCCTGCGTGTGGTGCTCGGTGGACGATGACCCTGTCGCCGCCCGCCATGGGCTAGCCCGCAAGATCGCCTACTACGGCTCCTCGTTTGCGCCCTACCTGTTGCGCCGGGCGGGCATCGACCCGCAGGAATTCATCCCGGTGCGGGAGGCCATAGGGCGAGGAGACCTGGACGAAGCCTGCCGAAATGTCACCCCGGCCATGCTGGCCCTGGGCCTCGCGGGGGGCCCGGACGAGGTGCTCCGGCGGTACCGGTGGCTTCTGGCCGCTGGGGTAACCCATGTATCCTTGGGCCCGCCGCTGGGACCGGACCCCCTGCGGACCGTGAAGGTCCTGGGCGCAGAAGTGTTACCGGCTCTGCGCGCGTCCTGATGCCCCCACCTCCAGGGCGGGAGCCTGGTCGACCGTCCGCCCGGGCGCGATCGGCTCGCCCATCGCCCTGCTGATCGCCGCGGATGCCTCCAGCAGGTCGGACGCCACCGCCCGGATCATCTGGTCGGTAAGGTCCAAAATGGACCCGGACAGGCTGAGGGCGGCCACCACCCGGCCACGGTGGTCCCGCAGGGGCACCCCCACGCAACGAACATTGGGGATGGACTCCTGGTCGTCCACCGCGTAGCCCCGGGCGCGGACGGCGGCCAGCTGGCGCTTCAGATCAGTGGGGTCGGTGATGGTGAACTCGGTCATCCGCGGCAGGCCCCGGCGGGCAAGAATGCGGTCCACCTCCCGGTCGTCCAGCCCGGACAGCAGCGCCTTGCCCAGAGACGTGCAGTGGGCGGCAAAGCGGCTGCCCACCGAGAATTGCACCCGCAGGGCCCGCTTGGGCTCCACGATGGCGATATAGACGATCTGCCCGTCGTCCAGCACGGCCAGGTTGGCCGTCAGACCCCAGCGGTCCACCAGACGCTCCATCCAGGGGCGGGCCAGCCGCTCCACGTTCAGCTGGGTGACGTAGTAGACACTGCCCAGCTCGAAGACCTTAAGCCCCAGCTGGTAGGTGCCGACGGCCGTCTGGCGGATGAAACCCAATGACTCCAGGCACCGCAGCATGCGCACCAGGGTGGCCTTGTGCAAACGGGTCTTGGCCGCCAGCCGGGACAGAGACATCTCCGGTTCTGCCGCTGTGAAGCTGGTGAGTACGTGTAACGCCCGCTGGACCGCGCGGATCTGGTAGTTGGGTCTGGCCATCGCGTCCTCCCCCCGGGATGGTTTACCCAGTCTAACAGTTTGCGTGAGGGCATCACAACTCCTCTTCCCTCAGAGATCCCGCCCTCTTGAGAGAAAAGGCGGCCGGGCAGGAATCTGCGCCCGGGGATAGAATAGGTTAAATTAAATCGTGAAATCACGTTTTGCGATGGAGATAGGTGTTTGTCTTCCCACTTTCCCCTTCGGCGCCTCTCCCACCCGCGAGCGGATCCTGGAAGTTGCCAGGGCGGCCGAAGAGATGGGTTACGACTCGGTGTGGGCCAGTGACCACCTGCTTCCCCCCGCCAACCGGCCACGCTACGGCACGCTGTTCGAATGCCTGACGACCCTGGCCTATGTCGCGGGCCAGACCCGGCGAGTCCGGCTAGGCACGTCTGTCCTCGTCCTGCCCTTGCGTCATGCCGTTGAGGTGGCCAAACAGGTGGCCACACTGGACGCCCTGTCTGGAGGGCGGGTCATCCTGGGCGTGGGCGCGGGCTGGATTCCAGAAGAATTCGCGGCTCTGGGGGCGGATTTCCGCCATCGCGGTCGGCACCTGGATGAGGCTATCCGCGTCCTGCGACTACTATGGAGTGAGCCCCGGCCGTCGTTTGCTGGCACATTCTATCAGTTTAGAGACGTGCTGTTCGGACCCCTCCCGGTCCAGCCGGGAGGTCCGCCCATCTGGGTGGGCGGGTACACCGACGCGGCTCTGCGGCGGGCGGCGCGGCTGGGCGATGCCTGGCACGGCGACGACGTCGCCGGAGCCCAGCTGGCCTCTATGGTCGCACGGCTGCGGGTGCTGGCCGCCCGGGAGGGACGTACCGTGGGCGTCACCCTGCGACGCACGGTCGACCTGCGCCCGCTGCTGGCCGCGGAGCGGCTGGCGTCCGCGGGGGTCCAGGACGGGCGCTTCCCCACACCTACGGCCGGCGCCTTAACCGGCTCCGCCGACGAGGTGGCGGCAGGAGTGCGGGAGGCTCTGCGGGCCGGCGTGGATCACTTTATCTGCCAGTTCGAGCACGCCACGTCCGACGAGCACCTGGCCTCCATGCGCGTCTTTCAGCAGGAGATCGTCGACCGCATCCGTTCCGAGACCATCCAGGAAGGAGGCCGGCGATGACCCCACGCCCGCTGCTGGTGGTCCGCCTGCGGGTGGATCCGGCGCAGGAGGAGGAGTTTAACCGCTGGTACCATCGCGATTACCTGGACACCCTGGCACCCGTGGCGCCCCTGTTCACGCGCATCACCCGGTACGTGTCCCGGGACGGAGACGACCGAATTTACCTGACCGTCTACGAGATCGCCGACGCGGCCTCCGTCGACCGGGCGCTGGCCGTCTTCGACCGACCCGACCGGCAGGAGCACCGGCGGCAGTGGAAGGCGTGGGAGCAACGGGCGGTGAGGGAGATCGACGCCCGCGTGTATGTGCCCGTCTACCCCTAAGGAGGGGGCTGTGGGTCTCAAGCCTCTCGCGCAGACTCCCCTGCGGATGCCAGGGTCCGGCATCCGGGAGGTCGTCCATCTGGCTCTCACTTTGCCCGGGACGATCCGGTTGGAAGTGGGCGAGCCGGACTTCCCCACACCGCCCCACATTGTGGAGGCGGCTGTCCGCGCCGCCCGGGAGGGGTTTACCCGATACACTCCCAGCGCAGGCCTGGCGTCTTTGCGGGAACTGATCGCCGCCCGGTACGGGGACCGGCGGGGACATCCCCTGCATCGGGACCAGGTGACCGTAACGGTCGGGGGCGTGCAGGGGATGACGGCGGCCTTCATCGCCATCCTCGATCCCGGAGACGAAGTTTTGGTTCCCGACCCGGGATGGCCCAACTACGCCATGGCGGCCCGTCTGCGGGAGGCTACCCCAGTGGGTTACCCTCTGCGAGCCCAGGATAAGTTCCTTCCACGTCTGGAGGACCTGGACGCCCGGGTGTCCCCGCGGACCAAGATGCTGGTCCTCAACAGCCCCGCCAATCCCACGGGCGCCGTCTTTCCGCCGGACCGGGTGAGGGATCTGGTGGGGTTCGCCCGCCGTCACCGCCTGTACGTCCTGGCCGACGAGGTCTATGAGGATCTGGTGTACGAGGGCGCTCACGTCAGCCCCGCGCGGTGGGACCCGGAGCGGGTGATCAGCGTGCACAGCCTGAGCAAGACGTATGCCATGACCGGATGGCGGGTAGGATTCGTGATCGCCAGCGAGGCCATCTCGCGGGTGATCGCCAAGATCCAGGAGCCGCTCGTCTCCTGTGTCTCCGCCGTTACCCAGAAAGCGGCCGAAGCCGCCCTGGAGGGACCCCAGGAGTGTGTGGCACAGATGCGGGAGGCCTACCGCACCAGGCGCGATGCGGTGATAGAGATCCTGCGAGTCCATGGCATGCACCGGTACACCCCGGCGGGCGCCTTTTATCTCCTCGTGGACATCCGCAGCAGCGGACTGCCGTCTCGGGAGTTCGCCCTGCGATTGCTGCGTGAGCGCCGGGTGGCGGTGGCTCCCGGCAGCGCGTTCGGTGAGGAGGCCGACGGGTGGGTACGGGTGTCTCTGTCCAGCAGCCTGGACGACCTGCGGGAGGGGGTGAAGCGCTTGTGCGCCTTCGCCGCTGCGGCTGTATCCGGGTAGCGGCGTGGGCCGCAGGGTGCGGCAGGTGAGGCTGAGGGGCCGCGTGGCCGTCGTGACGGGTGCGGCGTCCGGCATCGGGCAGGCCACGGCCATCCGTTACGCTCGCGAAGGGGCGGCGGTGGTGGCCGCCGATATCAATGGGCCAGGGGTGCAGAAGACAGCCGCGTCCATTGCGGCCGCGGGCGGTCAGGCCCGGGCGGCAACCGTCGACGTGACTCAGGCCTCGCAGGTGGCCGACTTGGTGGCGGACGCCCTGGCCGTATTTGGACAAATCGACATCCTGGTCAACGCCGCCGGGATCGAAACCCTGGTGCCCTTTCTGGAGCTCTCGGAGGCCGAGTGGACTCGCGTGCTGGCAACTAATCTCACGGGGCCGTTTCTGTGCGGCCAAGCGGCGGCGCAGGCGATGGTCCGCACGGGCCGCGGAGGACGGATCATCAACATCACGTCCATCAACGCCGAGGTGGTCCTCCCCCATCAGGCTCACTACGCCGCCAGCAAGGGGGGTCTGCGGATGCTCACCAGAGCCATGGCCGTGGAGCTGGCTCCCCACGGGATCACCGTGAACGCCATCGCCCCCGGCGCGGTGGACACACCCCTGATAGCCCGCTCGCTGGCCGATCCGGTCCGGCGGGAGATGCTGCTGCGCCACATCCCCCTGGGCCGCGTGGCGCGGCCCGAGGAGATCGCCTCCGCCGCCGCCTTCCTGGCCTCGGAGGAGGCCGCCTACATCACCGGCGCCACCCTGGTGGTGGACGGGGGGTGGCTGATCACCTAGCCGTGGAGGAGATCCTGCGGGTCGAGAACCTGCACAAGCGGTTCGGCGATGTGCCCGTGCTGCGGGGCATCACCCTGCAAGTGCGTCAGGGCGAGCACGTGGTGATCTTCGGCCCCAGCGGGTCGGGCAAGAGCACCCTGCTGCGGTGCCTGAACCTCCTGGAAGAGCCGCAGGAAGGCCGCCTGGTATTTCTGGATCGTGAGTACGGCCCCGGAGCGCGGCCCGACTCGCCGCGAGCGGACCCCCGCTTCCTGCGGACTCACATCGGCATGGTGTTCCAGCAGTTCAACCTCTTCCCTCACCTGACCGTGCTGGACAACGTCACCCTGGCCCTGCGGCGGGTGAAGGGGCTTCGGCGGCCCGAGGCGGAGGAGCTAGCCCTGGCCCAGCTCCGAGCCGTGGGGCTGGCCGATAAGGCCCGGGCCTATCCGTCGACCCTGTCGGGCGGCCAGCAGCAACGGGTGGCCATCGCCCGGGCATTGGTGATGCAGCCCCGGCTGATGCTGTTCGACGAGCCCACCTCCGCCCTGGACCCCGAACTGGTGGGCGAGGTGCTGGCGGTCATGGAGCGACTGGCCGAGCAGGGGATGACCATGGTGGTAGTCACCCACGAGATGGGGTTCGCCCGTACTGTCGGCGACCAGCTGGTGTTCCTGGACCAGGGCGTGATCGTGGAGTCCGGGGGACCGGAGATCCTGCGGAATCCGTCCAACCCGCGGACCCAGGCGTTTCTGCGGGCCGTCCTGTGAGCCGCTTCGAGTTCCACTGGGATGCGGTCCTCCAGCGGTGGGACTGGCTGGCCACCGGGCTGCTCATGAATGTGTACATCAGTGCCTCCTCCATGATCCTCGCCCTGGTCATAGGCCTGGTGATCGCCGTTCTCCGGATGGCGCCGCTGCCGCTGGTCCCCCTGGCCGCCCAGATCTACATCAACGTCTTCCGGGCCATCCCGCTGTTCGTCTTCATCATCTGGCTGTACTACGGGCTGCCCATCCTCCTGGGGATCAACTTCCCCCCAGTCACCGCCGGGGTCATCTGTCTGTCCATGCAGTACGCCGGGTGGCTGGCCGAGATTTACCGGGCAGGCATCGGAGCCATCCCCCGGGGCCAGAGGGAGGCGGCCCTGTCCCTGGGGCTGACCCCTCTGCAGGCCTTTCGGGACGTGATCTTCCCCCAGGCTCTGCGCATCATCATCCCGCCCATCGGCAACAACTTCGTAGGGATGCTGAAGGACTCGTCCCTGGTAAGCATCATTGGCGTGTTCGAACTGGTGCGGCAGGCCAACCTGGCCGTGTCGCTCACGTTCCGGCCGTTCGAGTTCTACACAGTGGTAGCGGTCATCTACATCATCCTCACCCAGGCCCTGTCCCACGGGGTGACCCGGCTCGAGCGGCGAATGCGCATCTGACCGGGAAGGGGGGTGAGCCGGACCATTTCGCGTGGCAGATCGTGCGGAGGAGGGAGAGCGATGAGGACAGATCGGTACCCGTCATCCGAGAGCGCGCGGCTGACCCGGCGCCGCCTGGTGTCGGCGGCCGCCCTGTCAGCTGGCGCCGCCGCCCTGTGGGGCGGTCCGGCGTCCCTGGTGAGTCCGCTCCCGGTGGCCGCTGCCCCGGCGCCTGGCGAATCTCTGCTGGACGTGGTGCGGCGCCGGGGCCGTCTGGTCGTCGGCATGACCCTGCAGTTCAAGCCCCAGATGTACCGGGACGAGCAGACCCGGGAACCCAGGGGGTACGACGTCGAGCTTCTCAACCAGATGGCCCGGGATCTGGGAGTGCGCCTGGATATCCAGGACCAGGACTTTGCAGGCCTGATCCCGGCGCTGCTGGCCGGCAAGGTTGACCTGATCTCGGTCGGCCTGGTGGGTCGGCCGGAGCGCGCCAAGTCCATGTGGTTCTCCGATCCCTACGTCCCCTACCAGCAGGTACTGCTGGTGCAGTCCCGCAGCACCGCCCGCGACTTCCAGGAGTTCGATCGACCCGGCGTGCGGGTGACGGCCCTGACGGGGTCCACCGCCGCCGAGCTGGCCAAGCGCCTGTTTCCCAAGGCCACCGTGGTAGAGCTGGACCAGCAGCCGGCCATGCTGGAGGTGGCCGCCGGCCGGGCCGACGCCTGCGTGGTGGAGGCCTACCTGGCGATTCCATTCGTCAGGAACAATCCCACGACCAAGATCCTCAACCCCGAGCGGCCGTTCGCGCTGGAGTTCGGCGCCTACGCGCTGCCGCGGGGCGACGTCCACTGGTGGATGTGGATCAACGCCTGGCTGCGGTACTGGAAGGGCAAGGGGCTACTGCAAAAGCTGTACAATGACATCATCGGCCCGACCCTGGGCGCCGTGCCTGTCTACCGAGAGATCCCCCGGTACTGATGGCGGTGCGCCTGGTCGGGCAGGTGGCCATCGTCACCGGCGCGGGCCAGGGTATCGGGCGGGCCATCGCTCTGGCCCTGGCCCGGGAGGGAGCGTGGGTGGTGGCGGCCGACGTGCGCGCTGACGCCGTCGCCGCCACCGCCCGGGCCATCACCGACGCCGGGGGGCGGTCGTGGGCCGTGTCCACCGACGTGGCCCGACTGGACCAGTTGGCCGCCCTGGTGGAGCGGGCCAGGGAGCTGGGCGGGCCGGACATCCTGGTCAACAACGCTGGCATCGCCGAGGTGACTCCCTTCCTGGAGGTGACCGAGGAACAGTGGGATCGCCAGATGGCGGTCAACTTGAAGGCCGCCTTCTTCGGCTCGCAGTACGCGGCCCGGGCAATGGTCGTCCGGGGGCGCGGCGGGCGCATTGTGAATATCGCGAGTACCTCGGCGTTCGTGGCGTCCACCCGCCCCATGGTGCCCTATGACGTCAGCAAGGCCGGCGTGCGCATGCTCACCGCATCGATAGCGGTGCAGCTGGCGCCCTACGGGATAACAGTGAACGCGGTGGCGCCGGGCACCATCGACACACCCCTGACCCGGGCTGTGGTGGATTCGGTGCGCCTGGAACAGATCGCCCGAGAGCGGATTCCTCTTGGTCGCCTGGGTCGGCCCGAGGACGTGGCTGCCGCGGTGGTGTTCCTGTGTTCGGACGATGCCTCGTACATCACGGGACACACCCTGGTGGTGGACGGCGGCTGGCTGCTGCTGTGAGGAACCTGTTCAGGTCAGGCGATCGACGAGCTCCATCCGTCCCTGCCGCACCCGCCAGAGAGTCACCTGAGGATCGACCCGGTCCCCGTAGCGGTTAAACCGGAGGCGACCGGTGACCCCGATCCGGTCGGTCTGTTTCACCTCCGCCAGTACCGCAGCCCGGTCGGCCTGTCCGACGGTCGCCAGTGCGGCCAGCAAGACTGTGACTGCATCGTAGACCTCCGCCCCGTAAGGAGGCGGAGCACCGAACCACTTTCGGCAGGCACGGGTGAAGGCCCGGCCCATCGGCCCCGCAGGAACACTCCCGGCATAGGTGTGGTAGGTTCCCTCTCCAGCCGGCCCGGCCAGCCGGGGGAACAGCGAGCCCGCCCCGCCGTCAGTTCCCAGCACCCGTACCCCCACGCCGGCCGCCCGCAGGTCCCGCACAAGGGCGGAGCTGTCAATCTCGGTGAGGGCACAGAACACCAGATCCGGCCGGAGGCGGCGGACACACTCCACGACCCGGGGATGGGCCCCGGCTCCCGGCACCAACCGCAGCGCGCCTCGCAGGTCGGCACCGACCGCGCGGACGGCAGAGGAGAACGCGCGGGCCAGGGGACGCCCGTAGCCTGTCCCGTCGTGCACTACGGCCAAGCGCCGGGCTCCCAGAATCTGGGTAGCCGCCCGAGCGGCGGCCAGCGCTTGCCTGCCGTCGTGGGCGCACAGGCGGAAAAACGTCCGGTAGCCTTGTCGGCTGAGGTCCGGCGCGGTGGCGGAGGGGGTCACCTGGACCACGTCCGCAGCGTTGTACACCGGCGCAGCGGCCGCCGATGGTCCGCTGTTCTTGTGCCCCACCACGCCGATCACCCGGGGATCCTGGGCAAACCGGCGGGCGACCTCTCGGGCCCAGGCCGGATCTGCCCGGTCATCGACGGCCTCCAGAGCCACCCGCCGGGACAGCCACCCGGCCCGGCGGGCGTCGATGAGGGCCATCTCGGCACAGCGGGCCATGGGCACGCCCACCACCGCCTGGTCCCCGGTCAGGGGGGCGGCGAACCCGATCCGCAGCACCGCAGCCACGGCTACCGAGGGGCAAACCGTTCGTCCAGACGGCGCACGACCAGCCGGACGAACAGGAGGATGGTGACCACGTACAGCCCTGTCGCCGCGGTGAAGAACTCAAAGGGGCGGAAATAAAACCGCGTCAGCCGATCGGCCACCCGCATCACGTCATCCACACCCACCACGCCTACCAGGGCGGAGTCTTTCAGGACGTCCACGAACAGGTTGGCCGCCGCCGGAACGATCACCGCCAGCGCCTGGGGGGCCACCACGTCCCGGTACATGTAAAACCTCGACAGGCCCAGGGCCCGCGCCGCATCCAACTGCCCGCGCGGGACGGCGCGCAGACCGGCGCGGTAAATCTCCGCCATGTAGGCGCTGTGGAGCATGCCCAGGCAGATCACCGCAGCCACCACCGCCGACAGGGCCAGGCCGGTCACCATGGCCACACCGAAGTAGACCCACAGGATGAACACGTACAGAGACGTCCCCCGGAACAGCTGAATGTACGCCACGGCCGGAACCCACAACCAGGCCGACCGCGCCTGGCGCAGGGCGGCCACCACCAGTCCCAGGGCCAGGGCCAGGGCCATTGACGCCGCCGCCACGGCCACAGCCACCGTCAGGCCGCGCAGCAGCAGCGAACCGCTGGCCAGCACCAGATCAATCCGGACGCCTCCCGCCACCGCGTCGTGCCTCACGACCCGGCGCGCAGCCGGCGGTCCAGCAGCGCCACCCCGCCGGCCACCATCACCGTGCTGCCCACCAAAATGACGCCGGCCACCGTGTAGAACTCAAACGGCTTGAAGTACCGCAACGACGCCCAGTTGGCGAAGAACATCAGATCCGGCACTCCCACCACGGACACGATCGCGGCTCCCTTGAGGACCCCAACAAACTGATTGGCGGCGGCCGGAAGAATGACGCGCACCGCCTGGGGCAGGACCACATCCCGGTACACGGCGATGGTCGATAATCCCAGCGCCCGCGCCGCCTCCACCTGGCCGCGGCCGACCGCTCGCAGGCCGGCACGGTAGATTTCGGCCATATAGGCGGCGGTGATCGACCCCAGGGCCACGCAGCCGGCGGTCACAGGACCCAGGCTCACGCCGGCCGCTACCGACAGCCCGTAGTACAGCCACAGCAGAAACGCATACAGGGGAACGGCCCGCATCACCTGCACGTAGGCGCGGGCCGCCGCACCCACCACCCGTGCCCGCTGCGCCAGGCACAGGGCGAGGCCGAGGGCCGCGGCCAGGGCCATGGAGGCCACAGCCACCCAGTAGGTCAGCGCCGCGCCGATGGCGAGCGCGTGCCAGTGGCGAGCCACCAAGTACCACTCGAACTGGTACGGCACCCGGCCTCTCCCCCGACATGCCGACCGTCAGCGCGGCCGGCTGTACTGCCGGACTTTGGCCAGGAACTCCCCCAGCCACTTCTTCCACAGACCTTCGGGGAGACGGTGGGCTCCATGATAGCGGAACCAGTTGGCCAGCCAGTAAGCTGTCTTCTCGTCTCCTGCCGGCAGCATCACGGCGTTGACATCATGGATCACTGATCCGCCCTCCCAGATGCGCACGTTGCGGTTCTGCTCGGCGAAGGGTACCGCTACCCAGGCCGCCACCAGGCAGGCCTGGGCGCGACCGGAGGCCACTTCGAGCATCGCCTCCTGCTGCTGCAACGGCTTGAACCTCGCTCGGGGCCACAGCAGCCGCGCCGTGGCGTCCTGGGCCGACCCCACCAGGTTGCTGATGGTCACCGTGGGTTTGTTGAGGTCGTCCAGACTCTTGAGGGTGAAGTCCCGTGGGATGAGCAGAACCGAGTCCTCGGTGAACAGGGGCTCGTCCACAAAGCGGACCGACTTGGCCCGCTCCGGAGTGATGGTCAGCCCGATGCCGCTCCAGTCGAAGCGCCCGGCCAGCATCGCGGGAATGAGTTGGGCGAAAGGCAGCTCTACCCACTCGATCTGGACGCCCAGGTCCTTGGCGATGGCTTTGCTGATCTCAACGCAGTACCCCGTGGGCTCTTGGGTCTTGGGGTCCCGGAACTGCAGTGGGGGAAACGTCAGATCCACTCCCAGACGGACCCTGCCGGCACGCACCACCCGGTCGATGATGGCCCCCCCGGCCGGGGCCGCCTGGGCCACTCCGGGGGGTGAGGCCAAAGTACTCACCACACTCCCCAGCCCCGCCGCGCTCGCCCCGGCGACGGCGGCGGCTGTTTTGAGGAACTCTCGCCGCCTCATGGGTCACCTCCTCAACAGTGTAGACTCCGCCGGGCCGGGGCTGGGGGCCCTCCTCACCTCCCCTCAGGCGTCGGATCCGACGGGTTCCCCCGGATCCGGCGTACTAAGGTCCGGCATGCGTCAGCGAAGATCAGGTCGGTGTTGGACACGGTCACCATCTGGACTCCCCGGGTCAACCAGGGCCGCGCCTGCTCGGGGGTGGGCATCCACAGGCCGACCGCTACCCCGTGGCGGCGGGCGCGGGCCACGATCTCCCCCACCCGCTCCAGCAGGGCAGGATGGTCCAGGATGCCGGGGACACCCGTCGATGCCGCCAGGTCGAACGTTCCGATGAACACCACGCCCACGCCATCCACCCGAAGAATGTCGTCCAGCCGGGCGAGTCCTTCTGCCCCCTCCACCTGCACCACGAGCACGGTGGACCGGGAAGCACGGTCCACATACTCGCGCCACGGGAGGAATCCATAGCGAGCGGCGCGAACGGTGGGGGCGCCGCTCCGGACTCCGCGGGGCGGGAAGCACACGGCTCGCACAGCCCGGCGCGCCTCCTCGGCGGTGTCGACGTGGGGAACCACGACACCCTGCGCCCCGAAGTCCAACGCCTTGGCGATCGGAGCCGGCGCCAGGTCCTGTACCCGAATCAACGCCGCCAAGCCGGCCGCGTCGGCAGCCCGCACCAGGGATTCGGCCGCCTCCACGCCATAGCTGCCGTGCTCGGTATCCAGGACCACAAAGTCGAATCCGGCGGCGGCCAGCATCTCCACCTGGGAGGGGCAGGGGCCCATGAGCCAGGTCCCCACCACCGTCCGGCCCGCCCGCAGGTCCTCAGCCAGCATCGCCCGTCAAGTTCCTTCCGGGGTAGCGGAATCTAGGACCACCAGGACGTCGCCCGCCTGCACCAGGTCCCCCGGCTGCCGGCGGATCTCCGTCACCACTCCGTCGAAGGCGCTGTCGACGGCAATCTCCATTTTCATGGACTCCAACACCACCACCGGCATGCTGGCTCGCACCCACTCCCCGGGAGAAACGAGGACTCGCAGCACAGTGCCGGTGAGAGGAGCGCGGATCTCCATGAGCCTCAGGCGGGAGACCGGGCGGCTGTCGATGCCAAAAACTCGGTGTGGTAGCGCCCGGCGGCGAACTCCGGGTGCGCTAGCACCCGCAGATGCACCGGGATGTTGGTCAGCACACCTTCGATGCGGTAACCCCGCAGGGCCTGGGTCATCCGGGCGATGGCCGCCGGGCGGTCCGGGGCCCATACCACCACCTTGGCCAGCAGCGAGTCGTAGTAGGGAGTCACGGACGTCCCCAGTTCCACTCCCGAGTCCACCCGGACGTGGGGTCCCGACGGCTCCTGGTAGCCGGTGATAGAGCCGGGGGACGGGTAGAAGGTAACCGGGTCTTCGGCGCACACCCGGCACTGCAGGGCGTGCCCCCGGGGCTGGATGTCCTCCTGCGCCAAGGCGAGGGGTTCGCCGGCGGCTAACCGGATCTGCAACTGCACGAGGTCCACCCCCGTGCGCATCTCGGTCACCGGGTGTTCCACCTGGATGCGGGTGTTCATCTCCAGGAAGTAAAACCGACCGTCGTGATCCAGCAGAAATTCCACGGTGCCGGCACTGTGGTAGCCGACCGCCTGACCCGCCCGCAGGGCGGCCGCCGTCAGGGTGGCCCGGGTGACCTCATCGAGGGCTGGGGAGGGTGACTCCTCGAGGATCTTCTGGTGCCGGCGCTGGATGGAGCACTCGCGCTCATACAGGTGGACCAGCCGCCCGTACCGGTCACCCAGCAGCTGCACCTCCACGTGCCGGGGGCGGTCCAGCAGACGCTCCACGTACAGGCTAGCGTTGCCAAAGGTCTGGCGGGCCCGACGCGCGGCCACTTCGAGGGCCGCGGGCAATTCGCGCAGATCGGCCACTCGGACCATACCGATCCCGCCGCCGCCTCCGGCCGCCTTGATGAGCACGGGGAACCCCACCGCCGCGGCGGCCTCGACCGCCCGCTCCGTGTCGTCGGGCAGGTAGTCGAGAGACCCGGGGACCACAGGAATCCCGGCCTGATGCATCAGGCGGCGGGCGCGGACCTTATCGCCCATGGCGGCGATGACCTCGGCTGGCGGACCGATGAACACCACGCCAGCCGCCACACAGCGCCGCGCGAATTCGGCCTGCTCGGCCAGAAAGCCGTAGCCTGGGTGGATCGCGTCACATCCCGTTTCGCAGGCCGCCCGGAGGATCGCGTCGGTGTGGAGATAGGAGCGGACTGCCGGCGGCGGCCCCACCCGCACGGCCCGATCGGCCTCCCGGACATGGGGCGCATCGGCGTCGGCGTCCGAGAACACGGCCACCGTTTCCACGCCCAGCGCCCGGCAAGCGCGGATGATCCGCCGGGCGATTTCTCCCCGGTTGGCGACCAGAACCCGTGAGAACATGGCCTACACAGGCAGGACGCCGTTATGGCGCTCGGGCCACCGCCGCTCCTTAAAGGCATAGGCTGTGAAGCGGCGGATGAGCTCATCCCGCAGGGCAGTCGCCGGGACGATGTCCTCCACAAAGAACTCCGATGCCACCGCGTAGGGGTCGATGTTCTCCTCGTATTCACGCCGGCGGGCGGCAATGAAGGCGGCCCGTTCGCCTTCGGGCAGCTCGGCGATCTTGTGGAAGTATACAGCGTTGATGGCCGCCTCAGGCCCCATCACGGCCGGGCGGGCCGTGGGCAGAGCCAGGGTGCAGTCAGGCTGCATGGGGTTGCCCGACATGGCCAGGTACCCGCCGCCGTAGGCTTTGCGGACGATGACGCAGATGCGCGGAACCGTGGCCGCGGCGACGGCGAACAGCATCTTGGCCCCGTGGCGGATGATGCCCTGGCGTTCCACCTGGGAGCCGATCATGAATCCAGACACGTCGCACAAAAACAGCAGGGGAATGTTGAAGGCGTTGCACAGCCACACAAAACGCGCGGCTTTGTCCGACGAGTCGACAAACAGCACCCCGCCCTTCACCCGGGGCTGATTCGCCACGATGCCCACCGGCCGCCCGCCCAGGCGGGCCAACCCCGTGATGATCTCTGGGGCGAACAGCTTTTTGATCTCCAGCCAGCTCTCGGCGTCGATGAGCCGGAAGATCAGCTCGTACATGTCGAACGGGACGCTCTGGTCCACCGGGATGATCTCCTCCACGGGGCGGCCCGGGGCGGGGTCGGCTTCTGGCGCCTGGGGTGGCAGCTGGCGCCAGTTCTGGGGAACGTAGCTCAGGTACCGTCGGGCCACGTCCAGCGCCTCGCGGTCCGAAGAAACCAAAATATCACCCAGACCGCTGACGGTGCAGTGCATGCGCGCACCGCCCATCTCCTCCAGGGTGACCTTTTCTCCGATCACCATCTCCGCCATGCGGGGGGAGCCCAGGTAGGCACTGACGTTGCCGTCCACCATAATGCAGATGTCGCACAGAGCCGGCACGTATGCCGACCCGGCTGGCGACGGCCCGAACAGCACGCACACCTGGGGAATGCGTCCCGAGAACCGGATCTGGTTGTAGAAGATGTTGCCCATGGCGTCGTGGCCAGCATAGCAGTACTGCTGCTCATCCAGCCGCGCTCCAGCCGAGTCCACCAGATAGATGAGGGGGATACCTAACTCGTCGGCCTTCTGTTGGGTGTACGTCATCTTGCGATAGGTGACTCGCCCCCAGGTGCCGGCCTTGACGGTGATGTCGTTGGCAATAACGGCCACCGGCCGGCCCTGGATGCGGCCAAACCCCGTAACCACTGCGTCGGCCGGCAGGTTGTCCAGGGTGCGGGCCAGGAGGCCGTCCTCCACGAACGAGCCCGGATCCAGCAGGTACGCAAGGCGGTCCCGGACGAACATCTTGCCCTGCTCGGCCAGCTGGCGGTGGTACTTATCCGGCCCGCCGGTCCGCGCCGCCTCCCGGCGTGCCTGTAGCTGACGGTGCAGCGCCTGCGCTTGTGTCTCGGGCGTCTCCATCGGCATCTCTCCTGGTCAGTCGTCGGGAATCTCCATCCGCAGGAGTGCGGTGCCCATGGCCTTGCCCGTCTGGTCAAACCGCAGGGTGCGGGTCGCACCGCCGTCCAGAGCGTTGTGCAGCACCACCAGCAGCGCCTGCAGCCCGGGCAGCGGATAGATTCGCACCGGTCCGCGCACCATGGGCCCGAAAAAGGCTGCCACCCGTTCGGGCGTCACGTGGTTCAGCAGCCGCCGGTAGGCCTCCGGCGTGCGCGCCAGCAGGCCCACGGTACACGTGTCCCCTTTGTCACCCGAGCGAACGTAGGCCAGATCCACTAACCTCACGTCTGTCCTCCTTCGTCCGGCCGTCGTCGCACGAGTAGGTGGTACACGCTGGTGGCGACCACCTCGCCGGTGTACTTGCGGACAGTTTGCTGGAACG
>JAVKIJ010000068.1:0-18280 GCA_031459535.1 Candidatus Fervidifonticultor quintus
TGCCCCTGTTGCTGCCACAGTCGCGCCGCACGCTCGTCATGCTGCTGTTGCTCGCGACGGTCGCCGGCGGTTGCCAGCCAACCGTGGGGACCGGCACCGCTGCGACCGCGGGTGCCGGCCTGGTCGAGGCGCCGCCTGCGCTCCCCCTGGCGCCCACCAATCCCCGGCCGTCGGCTGCGCGCGGCCGGGGGGTCTACGAGCGGGTGTGCTGGCCGTGTCACGGCAACGAAGGGTTCGGTGATGGGCCGGCCGCCGCAGGCCTGGTCGCGCCGCACAAGAACCCCATGACCGACTTCTTCGGAATGTTCGGCCTGAAGCTGCGGGGCGAAGACCTGCCGTCCCGCCCCGCCAACTTCCACAACCTGGTGCAGCAGCGCCTGAATGCCCCGTTCGCCCTGTTCGAGACCATCAAGCTGGGCCGGCCGCACACGGCGATGCCGGCGTTTGGCCCGAGGCCAGCGTACGGCGCCAACCGCGGCTTTCCCACGCTGACCGACGCGCAGATCTGGGACACCCTGTTCTACGTCAAGACGTTCTCGGCCACGCCGGCTTCTGTGGCGCTGGGCCGCGACATCTACCAGAACCGCGCCCTTGGGATCGGCGGCGGGCGGACCGCGACCTGTGCCGCCTGTCACGGCGCGGCCGGGGACGGCCGGGGCGGCGCGCTGAGCGCGGAGATGGCGGCACGCCTGTGGGGGTGGGGTCGTGGGGAGGGCCCCGGGATCTTCACGGACGTGAACCTGATGCTGCAGCGGAAGCCCTCGGAGCTCTACCAGCGCATCTGGACCGGCCGCGGGCTCATGCCCGGCTATCAGGGCCAGTTGCGAGAGGACGAGGTGTGGGCGCTGGTGGACTACATCTGGACGTTTCTCTACGACTACGCACCGGCCCGCGGGCACTAGCAGGTGGAGGCGCATGGCACAGGATCCAGGGATTAGCCGCCGCCGCTTCCTGAGACTGGTGGCCGAGGTCCCCCTGATCGGAGGCCTGGTGGCGTTCGCCTCGCCGCTGTTGCGGTACTTGAAGCCCAACGTGGATCCGTTCGCGATCCTGGTGCCCACCGCGCAGGACGCGGCGACCGGCGAGCCAGTCGTGGCCGCCACGCTGGCAGAACTGGCGAAGCCCTGGGACTTCAAGTACTTCGTGTTCACCCAGAAATATCCGCAGTACACCCCCGACGGCTTCAAGACCCAGGCGGTCCCCGGCGTCGTCATCAGGCTGCCCAACAAGATCCAGCTCCCGTGGGGCTGGCTGCGGGCCCTGGGCGAGACGCCGGCGTCCATGGAGAGCGACATCATCGCGTTCTCCCGCATCTGCCCTCACCTGGGGTGCATCTACAATTTCGTCCCCGAGTGGCGAGAGGTCACCTCGGGGTATGGCGGATACGTGCCGCCCAGGGACCGACAGCACGCTCTCATGGCGTGCCCGTGTCATCTGAGCATCTACGATCCGGCCGATCCCACGGAGCCAGGGCGGGTGCTCTCGGGCCCCGCACCCCGGCCGCCGCGGACGTTCTACCACAAGATCGAGGGCAATCGGATCGTGATCGAACGCATCGAGCCGGGCGGGATCGCCTGAGGCTGCGTGGACCATACTGTGGACCCATAGGAACCGTTGACCCATGGCCGCCATCCTGGACAGCCTACAGGAGTGGTACCGCGACCGTCGCGCCAAGCTCGATCTCTTCGACGAGACGCTGGTCGGTCAGCAGGCGAACCCCCTCTACCTGTTGGGCCCCATGCTGTACTTCTTCTGGATCGTGACCGTGGCCAGCGGTATCATCCTCATGTTCTGGTACGAACCCACTCCTACCGGCGCGTACAACTCGATCCTGCGCATCCAGCACGAGATCCCCCTGGGGTGGCTGTGGCGCGGCATGCACAAGTACGCCGCGGACGGCGTCATCGTCACCATCATCTTGCGCATCTACCGCATGTACTTCCTGGGGGAGTACAAGAAGCCTGGGGAGCTGAGCTGGATGTGGGCGTTCGCCGGCCTGATCCTGGCCATGATCTCGGGCATCACGGGTTATCTGCTCATCTGGAATCAGCGTGCGTTCTGGGCGGCGAAGACGGTGCTGACCGTGCCCGTCTACTTCGACGAGCTGACCGCCAAGATCCCGGTGATCGGTGAGCGATTCCAGCTGGGTTCCATGATCGCCTTCCTGTTCCTGGGCGGCCCGGCCGTGGGCGCCGCGACCCTCACCCGGTTCTACGCCCTGCACTTCGGCATCTCGCTGGTGCTGCTCATCGTTGCCGAACTCTTCTACTATCGGACGCGCCGGCGGCGGCTCAACATGTCGTGGTTCCCGATCCTGCTGTTCTTGGGGATGCTGGTGTTCACCAGTTACGTGCTCCCCGCTGAGCTCGGCCGCAGGGCCGATCCGAATCGTACGCCGCTGCCCATCCTCTCCGACTGGTACTTCCTGGGGCTCTACCAGTACGTGAAGTACACCCCGCCGCTGTGGGCGGGTTTGGGGCCCGGCCTGCTGATCGGCTTCGGGATGCTGGTGCCCTTCCTCGACCGGAGCAGGGGCCGCCGGCCCGCCGAGCGTCCGTTCTTCTTCACGGTGGGGGTCCTGGCGCTGGCCTACTGGCTCATCTTCACCGTGCTCATCATGTTCAACATCGCGGTCATCGAGCGCGAGCCGCCCCTGGTTCTGCTGGCGACGGTGGTCGTACTGTCCGCCGCGTTGGCCTGGGAACTGCGCTACCGGCGACGCCAGGCCCGGGCCGCCACCACCCCGGCAGCGCGGTCCCCGGCCGGCGCGGCGGCGCACTGATCGGCCATGCGGACGGTGGTGTCGTGGATGGCGTTCGCGGCCGCGGTCGCGTCGTTCTCGAAACTGTGGGTGGGCGTGCGCGCCGCCCTGGACGGGCAGCGCCTCTACGGCCCGCTGGAGGCACTGGTCTGGATGGCGGCGTTTGCAGGGAGCATGGGGTACCTGGCGTTCGTCATCTACGCGGCCGACCGTGCGGCGGGACGCACCCGGCGGGCCATGCCCCTGTTCGACCGCCTCCTGGATCGGCCGCGGTCCGGCGCGCGCGGTGGAGGCCGGCCGTGACCGACCCGCGTGCCCGCTACGCCTGGGGAGTGCTGGGGCTGTCGGCGCTGGGCGTGGCCTGCGCCGTGCTCATCGTGGTGGGCGAGGTGATGGGCTCGCCCCAGCGTCGGGTCTTCTGGGCGTTGGGCGGTGCCGCGCTGGGTGTCATCCTCATTGTCTACGGCCTGATCCTGTTGTTGCTGCGCAAGATGGGTGTGCTCGGCCCGCGGCGGGCCGAGCGGTAGGAGGCAGGTGTGTACCGGAAGATCCTGACAGCCCTGCTACGGTGGACCCTGCGGCTGGACGTGGCTATCAACCGGGTCTGCCCATCCGACCTCAACCCGCTGTACTACACGGGCGGGCTGACCAGTCTCTTCCTGTTCGTCCTGGTGGTCTCTGGCATTTTCATCTTCTTCTACTACGTGCCCAGCCTGGGCGGCGCGCACGAGTCCGTGGCATTCCTCACGGAGCGGGTGCCGTACGGCGGACTCATTCGCGGTATCCACCGCTACGCCGCCGACGCGTTCATCGTGGCGGCGTTGCTGCACCTGTTCCGGAACTGGTTCACAGACCGCTACCTGTTCTCGCGGGACTCGCCGTGGATCTCCGGCATGTTCTTGTTGCTGCTCGGCGGGTTCATCGGGGCCACGGGATACATCCTGGTCTGGGACGAGCGGGGTCTGGTGGTGCTGGCCGAGTTTGTCCGCATGCTGCGGTCGATCCCCGTGGTCGGTGGAGGTCTGGCTCGAACCCTGATCGCGGGAGTCGGTGTCTCGGAGGAGACGCTGCCGAGGGTGCTGTACTTGCACGTGGGACCAGCCTCGGCACTGTACGTCCTGCTGTGGTGGCACTATGTCCGTCTGCGCCACCCCAAGGTCTGGCCGCCGGCGCCATGGGTACTCGTGTCCCTGGGGATCTTGACGCTGCTGGCGGCCCTGGTGCCGGCGGTCTCCGGGGCGCCGGCGACGCCGGGGTCGGTCCCCCGGACACTGGGGCTGGACGTCTTCTACCTGCTGCCGTTCTGGCTGGCGGGCTACCTGCCGCCGTTCCTGGTCGTGGCGGTTGTGGGCCTGTTGTTTGCGGCAGGCCTGGTCATCCCCTATGTCGGCCGCGAGGCGCCCGCATCGCTGGGGCCCAGGCATGCCGGCGTGGCCCAAGTGATCGACGGGAACTGCACCGGATGCGAGTTGTGCTACTACGACTGTCCGTATGACGCCATCGTCATGGTGCCGTCGCCTCATCCGGGATTGACCAGGGCCGCGGCGAACCGCAAACTGCTGGCGGTCGTGATCGGTTCGCGCTGTGTGGAGTGCGGCATTTGCATCGGAGCCTGTCCATTTGAGGCGCTGGAGTTGCCCGGGCTGCTGGAGCGCGACGTGCAGCGCCGCGTCGCCGAGGCGGTGCGTGCGTGAGCCAGCAACCTGGGCCTTCGGGAAGGGACCCGCGCGTGGTCGGGTTCGTGTGTGACTGGGCCGTCGCCACCGGCGACCTCACCGACGAGGCCGGTCGCCTGCGCGTAGCGCCGTCGGTGGTCCTCATCCGCGTGCCCTGCTCCGGTTTCATCCGGCCGGCGTGGCTCGAGGATGCACTGCGCGCCGGCGCCCAGGGCGCCTTCGTTGTCGGGTGTCCCTACGGCGACTGCCTGAATCGTGAAGGCAACTATCTGATGCGGGAGCGGATCGACCAGCTCCGGCGACGGCTCCAGCGGCGCAAGGTCGAGCCCGAGCGCTTGGTGATGATGGCCCACGGGCTCCATGACCGCGAGGCGTTCCTGGAGGAGGTGAGGACCATGCTGTCCAGGCTGCGGGCGCTGGCGGCGGGTGCGGCCCCGGCTGCGCGGGCGGCGGTGCCGGCCGAGGAGAGCAACCGATGACCAGACAACCGTTGCGCGTGTGGGTGTCCTACCTGATCTTCTACATTCTGTTCTTCATCCTCTTGCTGTTCGTCGCATCGTTCGGCCTCGTTGCCGAGGCGTGAGCGCTGACCTCCCGCGAATCTACGAACCGATCGCCGGCGACCTCGAGGCGCTAGACGGTCTGCTGCGACGGGAGCTGGCCACCGACGATCCGTTCATCGGTGAGCTGACCGGGCACGTGCTGTCGACCCGGGGCAAGCTGATCCGGCCCGCCGTGGCCCTGCTGGCCGCGGCCGCCTGTGGCGGCGCGGATGAGCAGCGGTTCTGGCTGGCCGGCACCGTGGAACTGATCCACATGGCCTCCCTCATCCACGACGACATCATCGATGCGGCCGAGTTGCGCCGCGGGATCACCACGGTGAACATGCTGTGGGGCAATCAGGTGGCTGTGCTGCTGGGCGACTACCTGTTCGCCACGGCCTTCGACCTGGTCAGCCGGATCCGCCACCCCGAGGTGGCGCCCACCATCGCGCTGGCCGCGGTCGCCATGAGCCAGGCCGAGATCCAGGCTGTCAGGCTGGGCGGGGAGCCGCACGAGGACGAGGCGGCCTACTTTGCCATCATCGAGGGCAAGACCGCGCGGCTGTTTTCCGCCGCGTGCCGGTCAGGCGCGCTGATCGCCGGCGCGCCGGCCGCCGTGGCCGACTCTCTGGCCCAGTTTGGCCTCAACTGGGGCATGTCGTTCCAGATCACCGACGACGCGCTCGACCTGACCGGAACCGCCGAGGCGCTGGGGAAGCCGGTCGGCAGCGACATCGATGCTGGTAAGGTCACATTGCCGATCATCGCGGCCATGCGCCGGGCATCGGACGCCGACCGGGCCAGGTTGCACGCGCTCGTGCGGGATGCCTCGGGCGACGGCGCGCTGCGGGAGATTCGCGCCATCGTGGATCGCTATGGCGGGTTCCGGCAGGCCCAGGAGGTGGCCAGGATGTACGCAGCCCGCGCCGCTGGAGCCATCGAGGGCCTGCCTGCCAGCCGGGCCAAGGCGAGCCTGCTCGACCTGGCGGAGTTCGTCCTGATGCGGGCTCGCTGACGTGGGGGAGGGAGGGGCCGCCGCGAACCTCTCCGAACTCTCCTGGACCCTCAACGTTGCCGCCCTGGGTATCGGCGCACACGTGGCCGTGGCGCTGTTCCTCGCGCTGCGCTACCTTGAGACCCGCCGCGGTCAGGACGGGTTGTGGGCGCTGGCCTACGGCATGCTCACCGTCCACGAGGTCGTCGAGGTCCTGCTGGTGGCGACACCCTGGTGGCTGCTCGCCCGTCACGTGCTGGTGCTCGTCCCGGGGATCATCCTGCTGGGCTCATTTCCGGCCAACCGGGCCATCGTCGCCCGTGCCGCTGCGGCGTCTGCCGCCGCGGCCGCAGCCGCGTGGCCGCTGGCAGCCGCCGGCCGCACCTGGCCCTGGGCGGCCGTTCCCGCTTCGGCGGCTGCGGGGGTGCTCTTCATCGCCGTGGCCCGCTCCTCCAGGAGGGCGGCGGGTGAGGAGGCCGGCATGCCCACCCACTTGATCGCCTGGGGGTTCGCGCTCACCGGATGGCTGCAGCTCGCGTATCCCTTCCTGCGGCCTGCAGCCTGGGGCACGCTGGCCGGCGGCCTCCTGGCTGGGGCGTTCACACTCATGCTGGGCGTGGGCCTGGTGGTCCGCACGTGGCACGATACGCGGGAGCTGGAGCTGATGAGCGCCATCGCGCGGGTCCTGAACCGTTTTCGCGATACGCGCGAGGCGCTGGCGGAGACCCTGCGCCTGCTGGTTTCGTTGCTGGGTGTGGAGGGGGGATGGGTGTTCCTGCGGGAGCGGGACCGCTTCGTCGTCGCGGCGTCCTGCGGGCTGCCGGCGGCCCTGGCCGCGGACGGGAGCGCGCGCATGAGCGGCGAGTGCCGGTGCCTGAACCTGCTGGCAGCGAACCAGCTACCTCTGGCGGTGAACATCATCGACTGCCAGCGCCTAGCCGGTGCCGGCATTCCGGGACGCCATGCCAGCGTGCCGCTCCGTGCGAGCCAGTCCACGGTCGGCCTGATGAACCTCGTGCTGCCAGGGGGGCGCAGCTTCGACGCCCGGCAGCTCCAGATGCTGTCAGCCGTGGGGCAGCAGGTGGGCTTGGCCATCGAGCGCGGATTGCTGTTCGAGGACGTGGCTGCCAAGGAGCGCACGCGTGGCGAGCTCATCGAGAAGCTGCTCACCGCCCACGAAGACGAGCGCCGGCGTATCGCCCGCGAGCTACACGACGAGGCGGGCCAGGCGTTGACCGCCCTGATTGTGAACCTGGAACTGGCATCCCAGGAATCTTCCCCCGAGCGTCTGCGGGGCCAGCTGGGCCAGCTGCGCGATCTGGCCGAGCGGACGCTGGGGGAGATCCGCCGCGTGATCTACGACCTGCGGCCCTCGATCCTGGACGACCTGGGTCTCGCAGCGGCCCTGCGCTGGTACGCCAAGAACCTGCTGGACCCGCGCGGCATCGCCTGGACCCTCTCGGTGAGCGGGATCAGCGGCCGGCTGCCTGCCGGGCTGGAGACGGTGGCATTTCGACTGGTCCAGGAGGCGTTGACCAACGTACTGCGTCATGCCGAGGCGTCGAAGGTCACGGTGAGTGTGGCGGCCGTCGGCAGGGAGCTGCACGTGCGCATTGAAGACAACGGCCGGGGTTTTGACGCCCGGCGGCCCCGGTCCGCTGACCGTACCGGCGGCTTCGGGCTGCTCGGGATGCAAGAACGGGTAGAATTAGTAGGAGGCCGATGGGAAGTCCAGTCCACGCCAGGCGTCGGGACCGTCGTGAGCGCCACGCTCCCGATCCGCGACGAGACATAGAAAGCGCCAGGAGAATCCGGGTGCTGATCGCGGATGATCACGCCATCGTCCGCGAAGGCGTCCGGATGATCCTGTCGGCGCACCCGGACATTCAGGTGGTCGGCGAGGCGGCTAGCGGCGATCAGGCCGTCGCCATGGCCCAGACGCTGCGTCCCGATGTGGTCATCATGGACATCAGCATGCCGGGGGTCAACGGCATCGAGGCCACCCAGCAGATCAGGCAACGGACGCCCGATGTCAACGTGCTGGCGCTGACCATGCACGAGGACGATCACTATGTGTTCCAGCTCCTGAAGGCGGGCGCGTCGGGCTACGTGCTCAAGCGGGCCGCGGCCACCGATCTGGTGGATGCCGTGCGCGCCGCCGCCCGCGGGGAGGCGTTCTTGTACCCCTCGGTGGCCAAGTCTGTGGTCAACGACTACCTGCGGCGCGTGGAACAGGGAGAGGCCTCCCGCAAACCCTACGATGGCCTCACCGAACGCGAGCGAGAGGTCCTGGCGCTGATCGCCGAGGGGCATACCAATGCGGAGATCGCCAGTCGGCTGTTCATTAGCATCAAGACGGTGCAGACGCACCGGGCGCACATCTTCGAGAAACTCAACCTGCACGACCGGACCGAGCTCGTGCGGTACGCGATCCGGGTCGGGCTCATCGAGGCGTAGGGCTGTGCGCGGCGAACGCTGGAGGAGGAACTGATGACATTCGCCAGTTCGGGGCACGCCCGGACGCCCCGGCAACGGTGGTTCGTGGACGGACTCCGCCGCACCCTGCTGGCTCAAGGTCTGGAGGAGACGTCACCGGACCGGTCGCCGCGCATCGTGTTGCATCTGGCCGACCGCGAGACCCCGCGGCCGTTCCGGCGGCGCGCCCAGGCCACATTCGTGGTGGGCATCGTCGAAGGGCCGGAACCCACGGCCGCGGTGCTGCCGGCGCTCTACCCGCTGCTGGTGCGCACCCTGGCCAATATGCTCATCTACGCCGTGGTCCCGGCCGCGGCTCCTCGGGCGTATATCGTCACCCTCGAGCAGGGCTACTTCACCATCGAGCATCACGACGATGACGCATTCTTTGCCCTGCTGTTCGAGCGGCTCTACCCGCTGGCCTCGGCGCAACTGGTGATCAACAACGAGTTCCACACTGATCTGGAACCGGAGCTCTGGGAGGGCGATGAGCTGACCAGGGCCCTGGCAGACGCGGGCCGGCGGCTGGACGCTCTGAACCTGTTGCCAGCGCCCTTCCCTATCGAAGAGCTGCTGGGCCCGCGGGACTTGGCCCACGTGCGGCGCCTATTCGGGATCGGCGGGCTGTCGTATGGCAACCTGAGCGGCCGCAAGGACGCGCGCCGGTTTTGGATGAGCGCCAGCGGCGTCAACAAGGGCAACATGAAGGTTGTGGGCCGAGACATGCTCCTGGTCAAGGGCTACGACGCGGAGAGGAACGTGATCTTGCTCAGCGTTCCGCCAAACGTCGAACCGCGAAGGGTCTCGGTGGACGCCATCGAGCACTGGATGATCTACACCCAGCATCCGGGGGTGGGCGCCATCATTCACGTCCACGCGTGGATGGAGGGCATCCCGTCCACGCACATCCAGTATCCATGTGGGACGCTTCAGCTCGCCCAGTCCGTCGCCGACCTCGTGGCGGCCAGCCCTGATCCCACCCATGCGGTGGTCGGGATGCGCAACCACGGCATGACCATCACCGGCCCGAACCTGGCCGATATTCTCGCGCGCATCGAGGGGCGCCTGCTGCCCCAGGTACCCATGGCATAGGCGCGGCCGCGCTACCGCCCGACCTTCCACCGATGCGGGACGTGGCAGGCGGTGCAGGCCGTGGTCTTCAGCACCGTCTCAGGATGCATCTGCGGTTGCGGCCGCTCGTGGCACGTGCGGCAGGTGATCACGGGCTGGCTGCGCTCGTGGGGCTTGTGGCACTGGCTGCAGGGGAACTGCATGGGGGCGTCCGCCGGCCACGAGCCCCGCTGGCTCGGGATGAGCTGGTGGCACTCTAGGCAGGTCTGCCGGCCCGGCCGCAGCGGGCTGTCCACCCGCAGGAAGGCGTGGCATTCGGTGCAGTGCTGGTCCGCCATGGCCCGGATCTTCACCACGCGCTCGCCCCGCGTCTGGGCCACGTGGCACGTGCCGCAGATCTCGGTAACCGGCCTGAAGCGGTGAATGCTCGGGGCGTGACAGACCACGCACTGGATCTGACGCTGCTCGGCGTGGACCCGGTGACCGGCGGTCTCGGCCACCTGGCTCCAACGTGGACTGCCGCTCGCGTGGCATCGCGCGCAGACCTCCCGGGGTACGACCGCATGGGTCCCGACGCGGTGGGGCTGCCTGACCACGAAAGTCACGACCTGCTTGGCGCTGGCCACGATGCTGGCCTCGTGGCATGCGTGACAGTTCACGTTGCGGTGCTCGCTGGTCTGCCACTGCGTCCAGGCGTCCTCCATCGTGTGACAGGACCGGCAGAACGCCGGATTGTTCATGACGTAGTTGTAACCCCGGTATGCTGAGTAGATCCCGGAGCCGGCGAAGCCAAGCCCCACGACCGCAACCAGCACCCCAAACGGGCGTGGCAGGGAGAGCAGCCGCCGGTTCAGCCTGCTGAGCCAGCCAGCGAAGCGCTTCAGGAATCCACCTCGAGCATACGCGCCGGTGTGAACCCGCCGGCGCGGCAGTTGGGCAGCCAGGAAGTGGATTCCCCGGATGCTGGCGAAACCCTCCTGGAGGGCGGCGCTCGCGCCGTCGGGCTAACAGATGGAACGGCTGACCTTCGTATTTTTCATCTACGGCCTGGCGTTCTTCGCCATGGGCCTGGCCATCGCGCTGGAGTCGCGCCGGCCCAGCGATCTGCGCCTCTCGCGCCCGCTGCGCTACCTGGCGGCGTTCGGCTTGCTGCACGCGGCGGTGGAGTGGATCGACATGTGGCTGATCGGGCCCGGTGCGGAGAGCGGCGCGACCGCGCTGCGGATACTACGCCTGGTGCTCTTCGCCGGCTCGACGGTGGCGCTGGCACAATTCGGTGCCGATCTCATCGCCGCGATCCGCCCGGGGCTGAGGGCCATCCGCTGGCTCCCGCTGGTGCTGACGCTGTTCTGGACCGCCAACTGGGCCGTCATCCCGCACCTGACCCCGGTGGTCGTCCCGGGGCAGGCTGCGCCCGCAGCGGGCTGCGCGCGATGCCATACCGAGACGCCGCCGCTGGGGACCGGTGCCCCGCGGGGTGAGCTGCCGCCTGCAACCGTGCTGGCTGATGTCTGGCTGCGCTACTTGGTATACCTGCCCGGGTCGCTGCTGGCCGCGGCGGGGTTTTCGATGGAGGGCCGCCGACTGGTCACCGAAGGCTATGCGTTCATCGGTCAGGCGTGCCGGTGGGCCGCTCTGGCCTTCCTCGGCAACGCGGTCGTGTCGGGTCTCATCGTGCCGCCGGCACCGGTGTTCCCGGCGTCGGTGCTCAACTACGACCGCTTCCTCTCCATGATCGGCGCACCGCCCCAACTGTTTCGCGCGGCCATTGCGGTGCTGATCGCCGGGCTCGTGCTGCGCGTGCTGCGGGTGTTCGAGGCCGAGGCGGCACAGCGCCTGGCCAGCGCCACCCGGGCACGTCTGGCCGCGCAGCAGGAGGCGTTGGCTGCCGTGCAGGAAGCCCGGGCCGCGGCCGAGACCTGGAGCCGGACCCTCGAGGAGCGTGTGGCGGCCCGCACCGCGGAACTGGAACGCCGCACCCGCGAGCTGGCCGCCCTCAACGCCATTGCCTCCACCGTGACCAGTTCGCTGGACCTCCAGACCATCCTTGAGGCCACGGTGGATCGCGTCCTGGAACTCGTGGGCGCCGAGGGCGGGGGGATCACGCTCTTCCCCCCATCGCCCGGCGGGGTCACCACGCGCGTGGTGCGGGGAGACGCAGGCGCCGACGTGGAGCGGATTGGGGGGTTCGAGCCAGGCGCCGTGGCGACCGGCGCCGTCGTGCTCCCGGATGACGGTTCCCGCCGGCCCTTCATCAAGGTGCCGCTGCGCGCCAAGGACCGGTTGCTGGGCGAGCTGACGGTGCTGGGGCCGCGCGAGGGGCGGTTCAACGACGCCGATGTGAGCCTGCTGACCACGGTGGCCCAGCAGGTGGGCGTGGCCGTGGAGAACGCCAGGCTCTTCGGTGAAACCGCCGCGCGGCGGCGCGAGGCCGAGACGCTCTACCGCCTGGGGACGGAGATCACCGGGCTCTCGGACGTACAACGGATCCTGGAACTGGTCGTGGGCAGCGCCCGCGATCTGCTCGACGGTGATGCGGCCATGCTCAGCCTGCTGGACGAGGGCCGGAGCACGCTCGTGGTCCGCGCGGCCGCCGGGCTGCGCACCCGCGAGCTCTTGGGAGCGGAGCTGCAGCCTGGCCACGGGCTGGCGGGCCGCGTCCTCCAGACGGGACAGGCGGCCGTCGTAGCCGATTACGTGGCCGATCCGTCCATCACCCACGAGCTGGACGACGCCGTGCGGCGGGAGGGACTCCAGACCTTCATCGGCGTGCCGATTGGGACTCGCAACCACACCATTGGATGTCTGGCGATCGGTTTTCGCCGCGTGCGTCCCATCATTGATGACGACGTGCGTCTGGCTGCCCGCGTAGCCCACCAGGCGGCCATCGCCATTGAGAACGCCAGGCTGTACGAGCGGGTGCAGAGCCTGGCGATCCTCGAGGAACGGGACCGGCTCGGCCGGGAGATGCACGACAGCCTCGGCCAGAGCCTCGGGCTGCTCAATCTCAAGGTGAAGCTCGTGGAGGACCTGATCGCCGGGGGACGGACCCGAGAGGCGGGCGACGAGTTGGCGCAGATGCGCCAGACCATCCGGGAGGCTTACGACGAAGTCCGATACGCCATCCTGGGCCTGCGCACCTCAGACGCGCGGGAGGACCTGGAAGTCGGGCTGCGCGTGCAGGTCACCCGCTTCCGCGAGCAGGCCAGGCTTCCGGTGGCGTTCGAGGTGTACGGGCCCATTCCCCCGGTGCCAGCGCTGGCGGCGGTGCAGATTTCGCGCATCGTGCAGGAGGCCCTGACCAACGTGCGCAAGCATGCCCAGGCCAGCAGCGTGGGGGTGGTGCTGTCTGCGGCGGACGGCAGGCTCCAGGTCCGCGTGGCGGACAACGGGGTGGGCTTCGACGTGCAGGCCGTGCAGGCGGCCGCCGGTGCCCGGTTCGGCCTGGAAACCATGCGGGAGCGGGCGGAGAGCATCGGCGGGGCGCTGCAGGTCGTCTCGGCGCCAGGCCAGGGGACCACGGTGACGCTGACCCTTCCGCTGGCAGAGAGCGGTCCGCCCCGAGCCGGGTAGGAGGCAGGAGCGTATGGACGCCATCCGGGTTTTGCTAGCCGATGATCACGCGCTGTTCCGGCGCGGGTTGGCGAGCCTGCTGGCCAACCGGGAGGACATCGAGGTCGTGGGCGAAGCCGCCAGCGGGGACGAGGCCGTGGAGCGCGCGCGGGAGCTGATGCCCGACGTCATCCTCATGGACGTGCGGATGCCGCGGGGCGGCGGCCTGGAAGCCACGCGACGCCTCAAAGAAGAGATGCCCTACGTCAAGATCGTGATCCTGACCGTCTCCGAAGACGAAGAGGATCTCTTCGCAGCCCTCAAGGGCGGCGCCCAGGGGTACCTGCTGAAGAACATCGATCCCGAAGACCTGATCGCCTGCATCCACCAGGTGCAGCGCGGAGAGGCGCCGCTGGCACCGTCCATGGCGACGAAGATCCTGCGAGAGTTCGGCAGCGCGCCTCCGCGGCCCGGCCCGACCCTCACGCAGCGCGAGCGCCAGGTGCTCGAGCTGGTGGCGCGCGGCGACGCGAACAAGGAGATCGCCCGCGCGCTGCAGATCTCGGAGAATACCGTCAAGAACCACCTGCGCAACATCCTCGAGAAGCTTCACCTGCAGAACCGGGTCCAGGCCGTCATGTACGCCTTGCGCGAGGGGCTCATCGCCCCGCCGGGCCCGCCCTCCCCGCCGTCTGGCGAACGTCCCGACGGCCGGTAGCCCATCCGGACCCTCCCCGGGAGCCCACTGCTCACCCGGAAGCACTAGGCCGCCCCCGCCCCTGCGGCTTATCCGCGGGGGATCCTGTGGCCGTTTCGGGCCTCACCGGGCCCACCCGGAATACCCGCTCGCCCTAGTTGAGAGGGGCGATTGGCCCAAGCGGAGCCGGGGCGTATCGTCGAGCTGGAGAGGTTCGAGGCGACGACGATGCCCTGCCGAGTCCTGATCTGGTCCAGTCAACCCTCGTTCGTCAGGGCCATGCGGAGCCTGGCCGAACGGGAGGGATTGCAGGCACTGGGCGTGGCCCGCACCGCGGACGCCGCGGTGCGGTGCGTGCAGACCCACCAGCCCGACGTGGTGCTGGTCGATCGTCAGACCGGGGAGCGGTACCCGGAGATCGTCGTGCGTCTTATGGTGGCCGGCGCTCGCACACGGGTCGTGGCCATGGATCTGGTGGACGAAGCCGCGATCGTCCTCCAGGGCTGGCGGGCGCCCGCAGCCACCATCAGGGAGCTCATGCGGGTGATCGAAGGCGGCCTGGAGTCCCGGGCCGCGTAGGGAGGGAGACACAATGCATCCAATCGGCATCGCACTGGCGTTCCTGGTCTTCTGGAGTCTGGTGGCGGCGGGCACGTTCATGATCGTGCACTGCGGCCGGCGGCTGAGGGGCGGGCAGTGCCCGACCGCGTTCTGGAAGATCGTCAACGGCGTGGTGGTGCTGCTGGGCGTGACGCTGGCCGGCGCCGGGTTCTTCGCGACGTACGTGGTCCTCTACGGTCGCTAAGGCGCGGCGCTCGTGCTAGACCCATCAAGAAAGGAGCCGCGGGCACGGCCTGACCGCCTGATTTGGCCATCTCGCGGCTCCCGCGCAGGCAGGGCTCCCGGGTCAGTGCGTCCAACCTGTTAGGAGTGCGATCGGTCAGCGGGGACTGCGTCTCTCGGCTGGTCCTGGCGGCGTTCATCTGCCTCCTCGCAGGGCCCGTGCCGGTGTCGGCGCAGGACAACCAGGCTTGCCTGGCCTGCCATCAGGTCGAGGGGCCTAAGGTCGCCTTCCCCGGCGGCGGCGCACTCGATACGCGTATCGACCCGGTGCAGTTTGGCCGGTCGGTGCACGGTGCGTTCACCTGCACCACGTGCCACACCAGGCACACCGGGTACCCGCACCCGCCGCAGACGGCCACCACGGCTCGCGCCTACCAGGTGGTGGCGCAGCAGATCTGCGCGACCTGCCACGCCGACCAGACCAGGGCCTTCGAGGGGAGTGTCCACGGCCAGGGCGTACGTATGGGTCTGGGCGACGTGCCGCTGTGCACCTCCTGCCACACCGCGCACGCGGTCACGAAGACCCAGACCGCGGCGTTTCGCAACAACATCCCCGAGGTCTGCGGGAACTGCCATGCCGACCAGCAGATCATGCGGCGCTATGGCCTGCTGCCGGTCTACCAGACGTACCAGGCCGAGTTCCATGGCGTGACCACACGGCTGTACCGGCTCGTCACGCCCCTGGCGCCGTCCCCGGCCGCGGTGTGCTACGACTGCCACACCGCCCACAGCGTCCGGAGGGTCGCCGACCCGGCCTCGGCCGTGTCGCCGGCCAACCTGCTGGCGACGTGCCGCAGGTGCCACACCGATGCCGGCCGGTTCTTTGCCACGGGGTGGACTGAGCACAAGACACCCAGCCTCCGCGCTGCTACCCTGGTCTTCATGGTTCAGGTGTTCTACTGGGTGCTGATCCCCGTCACGGTGGGCGTGCTGGCCGTGCTGACCGCGCTGGATCTGTGGCACTTCGCGGTCAGGAAATGGGGCGGGGGGCGCTGATGCCCCGCCGGCATGGGCCTGTCGTGGTCCGCTTCTCGCTGGCGCAGCGCGTCGAGCACTTCATCCTGCTCATCACGTTCAATGTCCTGGCCCTGACCGGCCTGCCGCAGAAGTACGCCTCCTCGGGATGGGCGCAGCGGCTGGTAACGATGATGGGCGGCATCGAGACCACCCGCCTGGTGCACCGGACCGCCGCAGTGGTCCTGATCGCCCTGGGCCTCTGGCACCTGCTGGACGTCATCGCCACGCGCAAGCGGCCGGTGCGCCGCCACGACATGAAGATCGGCGCCAGGGACATTTTGGACCTGATCGGCGACATCAGGTACCTGGCCGGGCGGTCCCCCCAGCGGCCGCAGTTCGGCCGGTTCGACTACCGGCAGAAGTTCGAGTACTGGGCGGTGCTGTGGGGCACGGTACTGATGGGCGCCACTGGCCTCGTCATGTGGTTCCCGGAGTTCTGGACCCGATGGTTCCCGGGACTGATCGTGCCCGCCGCCCGCGTGGCCCACGGCGGTGAGGCGCTGCTGGCGCTGTTCGCCGTGATTCTGTGGCACTTCTACAACGCCCACTTCCGGCCCGATATCTTCCCCATGGATCCGGCCATGTTCAGCGGGGAGATCCCGGTGGAACGGCTTCGGGAAGAGCACTCGCTGGAGTACCAGGAGCTGGAGCAGTTGGGCCTAGTCCCTCCGGCCAGCGAGGACCCGTAGAGATCGGGTAACGGCCGTATTGCGCCCAGGCGGGCGCAGGCCGTATTCTTGGTGCAAGTGTAGTCCTTTAGAACGAGTCAATCTCGGCCAGCCTGGTAGTAGCATGTCACAGCGGCCTGCGAGGATCACGCGACGGACCCTGGCGGACTACCTTATCGGGGCTGGCCTGGTGGGAATGGCCAGCATGGTCCTCTACCCCCTCGCTCGCTACCTGATTCCTCCCCAGGTCAAGGAGGTCACTGCCGGTAGCGTTGTCGCCGCCCGGGTGGGCGACCTGCCCCCGAACTCGGGCAAGGTTTTCTTGTTCGGCGGCAGACCAGCCATCCTGGTGCACACGCCCCAGGGGACCTACAGGGCGTTCTCGGCGGTCTGCACCCATCTGGCATGCACAGTACAGTTCCGGGGTGACCTGGGCCATATCTGGTGCGCGTGCCACGACGGTCACTTCGATCTCAACGGCCAGGTGATCAGCGGGCCGCCTCCCCGACCTCTGCCGGAGTACGGCGTGACCGTCAGGGGCACGGACATTGTAGTGACCCGCTCGGCGTAGCCACGATGGACTTGGCGGCCTGGCTGGAAGAGCGGCTACGGTGGCGGGCCGTCGATCAGTTCCTGCGGCACAAGAGCGTCCCTGTGATGCGCCATGGGTACGTCTACTACTTTGGCGGCATTACGTTCTTTCTGTTCCTCGTGCAGGTCCTCACCGGCCTGCTCCTGCTGATGTACTACCGCCCCACGGCTGATGCGGCCTATGAGAGCGTCCGGTTCATCATGGCCAGAGTACAGTTCGGCTGGCTGATCCGTTCGATCCACAGTTGGGCCGCCAACCTCATGGTCTTCTGGGCCTTCGCGCACATGTTCGGGTCGTTCTTCGTGGGCGCGTACCGGCGCCCCCGGGAGCTGACGTGGATCTCTGGCGCCCTGCTGCTGTTCCTCACCCTGGCCTTCGGCTTCACCGGCTACCTCCTGCCCTGGAATACCCTGGCATACTTCGCGACCAAGGTGGGCACCGAGATCGTCGGTGCGGTGCCGCTGGTCGGGCACGGGCTGTTGGTGCTGCTCCGCGGCGGCGAGGACGTGACCGAGGCGACGCTGAGCCGCTTCTTCGGCATCCACGTGGCCATCCTGCCGGCGCTGACCACCCTGGTGCTGGCGCTGCATCTGTGCCTGGTGCAACTGCACGGCATGAGCCGACCGGAGGGGCGCGATGACCGGGCGGTGGCGTTCGTGCCCGAGTTCGTCCTGCGCGAGGCGATGGCTTGGCTGCTAGTCACCGGGGTCCTGGCCACGCTGGCCGTGCTACGGCCGTGGCCGGTGGGCGAGAAAGCCGACCCGCTGGCGTCCGCGCCAGCGGGCATCAGGCCGGAATGGTACTTCGTCTTCATGTTCCACACCCTGAAGCTGATCCCGGCGCGCGTCCTGGGCGTGGAGGGTGAGACGCTGGGCGTCGCGGCGTTCATGCTGGCGGCGGCCATAGTCGTGGCGGTGCCGCTGCTCGTGCGGGACAAGGGCGATGGGCGCGCCAGTCGGATCGCGCGCACGGCAGGTGTCCTGGCGGTATTGTACATGGTCGGCATGACCATCCTGGGGTATCTGGTGAAGTAGCAGCGGCGCCGGTGCGGATGCGGTACGTGATCCTGCCAGCCGCGATCGGATTGCTGAGCTTGGGGCTCGCCAGGCCAGCAGCGGCGTCCGATACCTGCATTGACTGTCACCGTAACCTTGGTGGTCGCCTGGCCGCACCGGCGCTGCGGATCGCGGACGACATCCACATCCGCCGCGGCTTCACCTGCACGGCCTGCCATGGCGGAGACGCCCGTGCCGCAGGCATGGAGGCCATGGATCCCAGGAAGGGGTTCGTGGGCAAGCCCAAACCGGTGCAGTTGCCCGCGCTCTGCGGCGCCTGCCACAGCCGACCCGAGGTCATGCGGCGCTTCAATCCCAGGATCCCGACCGATGAGGT
>JAVKIJ010000069.1:0-17958 GCA_031459535.1 Candidatus Fervidifonticultor quintus
GTGACCGCATGATCATCGACCGCAGCGGCGATGCCTGAGGGGCGCCGCGTGCTCATTCTGGTGCTGGACGGTCTGGGCATCGGCGCCGCGCCTGACGCGGCCGCGTATGGCGACGAGGGCAGCGACACGCTGGGGAACACCGCCCGACGAAGAGGCCGGCTTCGGATGCCGGTGCTCGAGCGGCTCGGCCTGGGGGTGCTCGCCGCTGTGCCGGGCGTGCGGCCGCTCCACGACCACCAGGCGGCTGTGGGGATCATGCACGAACGGTCGGCCGGCAAGGACTCCACGACCGGACACTGGGAGATCGCCGGGCTGATCGTGCCGAGACCGTTTCCGGTCTACCCGCGCGGGTTCCCGCGCGATGTGATCGCCGCGTTCTCGGCGGCAATCGGCCGGCCGGTGCTCGGCAACGTGGCGGCCTCGGGGACGGAGATCATCAAGCGGCTGGGCGAGGCGCATCTTTCCACGGGCGCACCCATCGTGTACACGTCGGCCGACAGCGTCTTCCAGGTGGCGGCGCACGAGGAGGTCGTGCCGGTCGAACAGCTCTACGCCTGGTGCCGGGCGGCCCGCCAGATCCTGCAAGGCGAGCACGCCGTGAGCCGGGTGATCGCCCGGCCCTTCGCGGGCGTCCCGGGCGCGTTCGTGCGGACGGATCGCCGACGTGACTTCTCGTTGCCGCCGATCGGCCGCACCCTGCTGGACGCGGTCGCAGCGCAGGGGCTGGCGGTGGTGGGAATCGGCAAGATCGACGACCTCTTCGCCGGCCGCGGCGTCAGCCGCGCCGTGCACACCCACGACGACTTCGATGGGATCACACAAGCCGCTCAAGCTCTCCGCTCACTCGACCGCGGCCTGGTCTTCGCCACCCTGGTGGACCTGGACACCCTCTACGGCCACCGCAACGACCCCGCGGGCTACGCGGCCCATCTGGAAGCCATCGACGGCCGCTTGCCGCAGGTGCTCGAGGCCTGCGGGCCCGCAGACCTGGTCATCATCACCGCCGATCACGGTAACGATCCCACGACGCCCAGCACCGATCACTCCCGGGAAGCGGTCCCGGTGCTGGCGTGGTTTCCCGGCATGCCGGCGGGACGCCGCCTGGGTCTGCGCAGCACGTTCGCCGACGTGGCCGCTACCGTGGCGGACGCCCTGGGTGTCGAGTGGCAGGGACCCGGGGCGAGCTTCTGGTCGGCTCTCCGGTAGGCATGGGCGGCCTCATATCGAAGACCAACAAGGGACGGGTCCGACCTGGAGAGAGGGAGGGTGCATGAGCTGGGCTGCACGGGCACGGGAGACCGCCGCGCTCGTCCTCGGTCGAGGGGCGCCCGCTCCGGAAGTGGCGATCATCCTGGGATCAGGTTTGGGCGCGCTGGCTGACCTGGTGGGCGCCGTGGCGAGCATGCCATTTTCGGAAATTCCCCATTTCCCACCAGCGGGCGTGGAGGGTCACCGCGGCCGGCTCGTGGTGGGGACGCTGGAAGGCCGCCGCGTGGCGGTGATGCAGGGCCGGGCCCACTACTACGAGGGCTACACCATGCCCGAAGTCGTGTTCCCGGTGCGCGCGCTGTACGCCATGGGAGCCCGCATCCTCATCGTCACCAACGCCGCCGGGGGCCTGAACCGGCACTTCCGGGCCGGCGACCTCATGGTCATCGCGGACCACATCAATTTCATGGGTTCCAACCCGCTGATCGGGCCCAACGAAGAGGACCTCGGGCCGCGCTTTCCCGACATGTCCGAAGCCTACGATCCGGCGCTGATGGAGCTGGCTGAGCAGGTCGCGGTCGAACTGGGCATCCCGCTGCGCAAGGGTGTCTATGTGGGGGTGTCCGGCCCCTCGTACGAGACGCCGGCCGAGCTGCGCATGATGGCCCGCTGGGGTGCCGATGCCGTGGGGATGTCCACCGTCCCCGAGGTCATCGCCGCGCGCCACCTGGGCATGCGCGTGCTCGGCATCTCGGCCATAGCCGATCTGGCCACCGGCGAACAACGGGCCAAGGTCACGCACGACCAAGTCCTGGCGGTCATTCGACGCCTCGAGCCGCAGTTTGTGAACCTCATGCGGGGCATCGTCCACAGGCTGCCGCGGTGATCCGCGCCGTCGATCTCATCGCCAGGAAGCGGGACGGCGGCCGCCTGGCGGCCGAGGAGATCGAAGCACTGGTGGGCGGGTTCGCCAGGGACGAGATCCCCGACTACCAGATGGCGGCGTTCCTGATGGCCGTCTGCTGTCGCGGTCTCGACCCGACTGAGACCGCCGCGCTGGTGATGGCCATGGTGCGCTCTGGCGAGGTAGTGGACCTCGGACCGCTGGGCCAGCGGGCGGTGGACAAGCATAGCAGCGGCGGCGTCGGGGACAAGGTCTCGCTGGTGCTCGTCCCGCTAGTCGCATCCGCCGGCGTCCCGGTACCGAAGCTCTCGGGCCGGGGTCTTGGGCACACCGGGGGCACCCTGGACAAGCTGGAGTCCATCCCAGGCTTCCGTACCGGACTGTCGGTGAGCGAATTCGTGGCTCAGGTGGAGCGGGTGGGATGCGCGATCGCGGCGCAGAGCGACACGCTCGTGCCGGCCGATGCCAGACTGTACGCCTTGCGGGACGCCACGGCCACCGTGGAGAGTATTCCGTTGATCGCGGCCAGCATCATGTCCAAGAAACTGGCGGCGGGCGCCGGCGCCATTCTGCTGGACGTGAAGTGCGGGCGCGGGGCCTTCATGAAGACCGAGGACGATGCGCGCACCCTGGCGCAGATCATGGTGGAGATCGGCCGGGCCGCCGGACGGCGCACTGCCGCCGTCATCTCCGAGATGGACCGCCCCCTGGGCCGCGCCGTGGGCAACGCCCTCGAAGTCAGCGAGGCCATCGCCACGCTGCGGGGGGTCGGCCCGCCCGACGTCGAGGCGCTCTGCCTGACGCTGGGTGGGTGGATGCTGGTGCTGGGCGGCCGGGCCGGGGGGACCGAGGAAGGGCGGGCTGATCTGGAGCGCCGGCTGCGCACTGGCGAGGGCCTGGCCAAATTCGCAGAGATGGTTCGCGCCCAGGGTGGTGATGCGTCGGTGGTCGACGATCCCGGACGGCTACCTGGGGCACCGGTTCAGGTGCCTGTGCCGTCGCCTCAGGCAGGCGTCGTGACCGCCGTTGACGCCCTGGCCATCGGCCGAGCTGCCATGCGCCTGGGCGCAGGCCGCGCGAAGAAGGGCGATCCGATCGACCCGGCGGTCGGCATCGTCATTGAGCGCACCGTCGGTGACCGGGTCGCCGCCGGCGAGCGCGTGGCCGTGGTGCATGCCAGGCACCGGGAGCAGGCGGAGCGTGCGGTGCGCGATGTGGCGGCGGCGTATACATGGGGAGAAACCGTCCCGCGGGCCGGACCGTTGATCCGAGGTGTGGTGGCCTGACCCGCAGGCGCGGCGTCTGGCTGTTCAGTCCCCGTGGGCAGGAGGTGCACCATGATTCGGCGAGTCGGTGTGGTGGGCTGCGGCCTGATGGGGTCAGGCATCGCCGAGGTCGCGGCCAGATCGGGCTATGAGGTCGTCGTGCGGGAGCTGACGGCGCCGCTGCTGCAGCGCGGTCTGGAGCGGATCGACGCGTCCCTGAACCGGGCCGTGGACCGCGGCAAGCTCGACGCCGGCGCGCGCGACGCGGCCCGCGCCCGCATTCGTGGTACCACGGTCATGGCCGACCTGGCCCAAGCCGACCTGGTCATCGAAGCGGTGGTCGAGAAGATGGACGAGAAGAAGGCCGTCCTCCGCGAGCTGGACGATCTGGTCAGGGGCGAGGTGGTGCTGGCCAGCAACACCTCGTCCCTGTCCATCACCGAGATGGCCGCGGCCACGCGACGGCCGGATCGGGTCGTCGGGATCCATTTCTTCAACCCGGTCCCGATCATGGCGCTGGTTGAGATCATCCGCGGCCTCCTCACGTCCGAGGCGACCATGCAGGTGGCCCGCGAGTTCGTCCAGTCCCTGGGGAAGACCGTGGTGGTCGCGAAGGACACGCCGGGCTTCATCGTCAACCGGCTGCTCATCCCCTATCTGCTGGACGCGATCCGGGCCCTGGAACTGGGCGTGGCGTCCCGCGAGGACATCGACACGGCCATCACGCTGGGGCTCGGCCATCCCATGGGGCCGCTGACCCTGCTAGACTTCGTGGGCCTGGACACGACGTACTACATTGCCCAGGCCATGTTCGACGAGTTCAAGGATCACCGCTACGCGCCGCCGCCGCTGTTGAAGCAGATGGTGCTGGCAGGGTGGCACGGCCGCAAGAGCGGCCGGGGCTTCTACGAGTACGGATAGCGTCCGTCGGCCGAGGTCTCTGCGGGGCGACATGAGACGGTCCGCCGCAGGGTGGCTGCTCGCCGCATCGGTGGCCGCGCTGGTCGCGGGCCTCTCCTGGGGCGCGCCGGCCGCGCCGCGCCTGCCCGATATCCCCCATCCGAAGGTCGCCACCGACGCGCCCGAGGTGGGCCGCTACGGCGGCACGCTGGTCAACGCCCAGGTGAGCGAGCCGCGGACCTTCAACCCGGTGGTCGTGACGGACGCCTCCACAGGAGCCGTGCTGGCGCCCGTCTTCGATGGGCTCGTGGAAGTCAACTACATCACCGGCGAGATTGAGCCGTCGCTGGCGGAGTCCTGGGCCCTCAGCCCCGATGGCCGCACCTGGACGTTCACCCTGCGGCAGGGCGTCCGCTGGTCCGATGGGGAACCGCTGACCGCAGACGACGTGCTCTTTAGCCTCCAGGCGGTGTTCACCAGGGGCGTGCAGAGCACGACAGCGGATCTGCTCACGTTGGGCGGCAAGCCGGTGCGGTGGACGAAGCTGGATGCGCGGCGCATCACGTTCACCACCGAGGAACCGCAGGGGTTCTTCCTGCGGTTGATCGCCGACCTGACGGTGCTCCCCCGGCACAGGCTGCAGGCCGCGCTGGCCAGGGGCGCCGCGGCCTTCAACGCCGCATGGGGCGTCAACACGCCGCCCCACGAGATCGTGGGCAGCGGGCCGTTCATTATGCGCACGTACGTCTTCGGCCAGCGGGTCACCTATACCCGCAACCCTCGCTACTGGCGCGTGGATCGGGCAGGCAACCGGCTCCCCTACCTGGACCGCTACGTCCTCCAGTTCGTCCCCAACCTCGACGCGGAGAAGCTCAAGTTCCTCGCCGGCGAGATCGACCTCTATGCCGCCCGGCCCCGCGAGTACGCCGAGTTCAAGGCAGGCGAGGCCGCCGGCAACTACACGGTCTACGACGGGCCGGAAACCTTCTCGTCGGAATACCTGGTCTTCAACCAGAACCCCAGGGGCCTGCGGCCCCCGAAGCTCACGTGGTTCCGCGACGTGCGGTTTCGCCGGGCGCTCAATGGCGCCATCGACCGCCAGACCGTTGTCCGCCAGGTCTACGCCGGCAGGGCGACCCCGGCGTGGAGCCCGGTGAGCGTGGCCAATGGGCGGTACCACAATCCCCACGTGAGGCGATATCCCTACGACCTGCGCCGCGCGCAGCAGCTGCTGGAAGAAGCCGGGTTCAGGAAGGGCGCCGACGGCGTGCTGCGCGATCGCGCGGGGCACGTGGTCGAGTTCGAGTTGAACACGGTCGCCCAGAACGCCGACGCGGTGGCCATCGGGAACATCGTGCGCCAGGACTTTGCGCGGTTGGGCATCAAGGTGGTGTTCAGCCCTGAGCCGTTCGCGACCCTTGTGACCAAACTGGACAACACCTTCAGGTGGGACGCCATCATCATCGGCCTCACCGGCGACTCCGAACCCGGCACGGCGCGCGCCTACTGGATGAGCTCGGGAGCGTTGCACGACTGGAACCCGCGACAGGCCAAGCCGGCGGAACCCTGGGAAGCGGAGATAGACCGCATCTTCGAGCAGGTCGCCCGCGAGACGGACATCCAGCGGCGCCGGGCCCTCTACTGGCGCTGGCAGGAGATCGTGGCAGAGACGGTGCCGGTCATGTTCTTCACGAACCCCAAGACCCAGCCGGTCGTGCGCAACACCCTGGGCAACACCCGGCTGGGGCTCCAGGGCGCTACCGGCCGGTTGGAGTGGCGGTACTACCGGCGCTGAGGCCGGGCCCCTCGGGTGCACTCACCGGGACCGGCCCCGCCGGCGTGATCCGGAACACCTGGTCTGTCAGGGGACGCGCTGCCGCCGCATGGCGGCAGGCGGCTTCGGCTGCCAGGGCCGCCCGATCCGCCTCCGGTGCCACCAGGAGCACCGACTCTTCCGGGATGGCGACGAGCGGACTGCTGGTCCCTGGCGGGATGACCAGCTCGGGCACCAGGCTGCGCGTGGCGTCCAGGCCGTCGAGGTGCTCATAGCGGTGGCGGGGCCCGCCGATTTCGGCGAGCAGGTGCGCGGTCTGGCGCCGGAGGTTGGCCAGCGCCAGGGCGTGGAGTCCCTCGGCCGTCTGCTGCCAGGACTCCATCGCCCGTCGCGTGATGGCCGTGCGCTGGTGGGTGCCGACGATCACGTACGTGATGGCCACGCCTGGAGCCAGCCACCGCCAGACCAGTCGCTGCGCCGGGGGATACGGATCGAAGATCTCCGCATAGACGGTCGGCTTCAGCTGCGGGAAGATCCGGTCCTCGACCAGGGGGAAGGGTGGGACGTCAGGAGTAGGGACCGCGGCCCGGATCTGGTCTGCGATGTGAGCCAGCCACGCGGTTGCGTCGCCGGCGCGGGGACGCCGGCGCGCCAGCGTGGCCAGGTCCACCTCCACGGTCGCCCCGAGGACCGTGGCCCGGAACCCCGTGTCGGTCAACGCCTCGACAGTGACCTCGGGCGCCACGCGGCGCAGGTAGTCCAGCACCTGCGCGCGCAGCGCAGCGAACCGGCCATACGACCAGGCCACGGCGCCGGCGGCCAGCGCCACGGCCAGGACCAGCACGACGAGGACCGTCTCAATCATGGGCGTCGCTGCTCTCTACACCATGACTGGAGGGGCTTCCTGCGGCCGCCTCGAAGTACTGTTGGGAGGACGGCATGGTTGTCCGACTCTCCGACGAACACCGGATGATCCAGGCCACAGTCCGGGAGTTCGCCGCCCGCGAGTTGCGGCCAATTGCGGCCGACCTCGATCGCCATCCGCGGTTCCCCGCCGAGGTTGTTGCCAGAGCCGCCGAGTTGGGACTGATGGGCATGACGGTGCCCGAGGAGTACGGCGGGCCCGGGCTCGATCCGCTGGCCTACGTCGTCGCCCAGGAGGAACTAGCGCGCGTCTCGGCAGGCTTCCAGACCATCGTGACCGTCAACAACTCGCTGGCCTGCGAGCCGATCCTGCGCTGGGGCACCGAGGACCAGAAGCGCCGGTACCTGCCCGGCTTGGTGTCGGGGGCCCATCTGGGCTGTTACTGCCTCACTGAGCCGGGCGCGGGCTCCGACGCCATGTCGCTGCGCGCCTCGGCCGTGCTGCGGGGTGACGAGTGGATCCTCTCCGGCACCAAGTTCTTCGTCACCAACGGGGTCGAAGCTGATCTCTGTGTGGTGTACGCCCGCTCCGAGCAGGCCCCGGGTGCGCGCGGCATCTCGGCGTTTCTGGTCGAGAAGTCGTTTCCCGGCGTCAGAGTCGGCAAGGTGGAACACAAGCTCGGCATCCGCTGCTCGTCGACGGCCGAGTTGATCTTCGACGACTGCCGTGTGCCCCAGGAGAATCTGCTGGGCCAGCGGGGCCAGGGGGGCAAGATCGCCCTGGCCACGCTCGACGGGGGACGGATCGGGATCGCGGCCCAGGCCCTGGGCATCGCGCGTGCGGCGCTGGAGGACGCCGCCGCGCACGCGCTGCAGCGCTATCAGTTCGGGGTGCCCATCGCGACTTTCCAGGCGGTGCGATGGGCGCTGGCCGACATGGCCACGCGGCTCGAGGCCGCGCGGCAGTTGACCTACCGGGCGGCGGCGCTGCGGGGGGCCGGGCAGCCCCACACGCGCGAGGCCGCCATGGCCAAGCTGGCGGCCTCGGAGGCCGCCATGTTCGCGGCCCACAAGGCGGTACAGCTGCTGGGCGGCTACGGATATATCGAGGACTACCCCGTCGAACGGTACTTCCGCGACGCCAAGATCACGGAGATCTACGAAGGCACGTCCGAGATCCAACGGGTGGTGATCGCTCGACACCTGCTCGCTCATCATTGAAGTGACGGGAGGGCCTGTGGACGTCATCGTCTGCCTGAAGCAGGTTGTGGATCCCGAGCTGCCCATGAGGGACTTCGCCATCGATCCGGCCACCGGGCGACAGGTACGCGAGGGCCGCCCGCTGGTCATCTCCACCTATGACGAGAACGCTCTGGAGGTGGGCCTGCAGCTCAAGGACCGGCACGGGGGCAAGGTGACGGCGCTCACGATCGGCCCGCAGAGTGCCGTGAGCGACGCCATCCGTCTGGCGCTGGCGATGGGGGCCGATGAGGCCGTGGTCGTCGACGAGCCGCGCGGCCCGGATCTGCTGGGCCCGGAAAAGGCGGCGATCCTGGCGGCCGCCATCGCGCGGATCGGCCGGTTCGACCTGGTGCTGACCGGGTGCGAGTCTGCCGATTGGGTCGAGCGGGCCGTGCCGCCGCTGCTGGCCGAGATCCTGGGCGCAAGCTGTGTGAGCTTCGTCTCCAGGGTGGAAGCCGCCGGCGACGGGGTCACCGTGCGGCGCATGGCCGACGACGGGTTTCACAGGATCGACGTCCGGTTGCCCGCTGTCCTCTCGGTGGCCAGCGACGAGTCGAATCGGCCGCGCCTGCCCAAGGTCAAGGACATCGTGGGCGCGAAGCGAAAGCCGGTGCGCATCTGGCCCGCCGATGACTTGACCGCCGGCGCAGCCGGCTCCCGGTTGCTGGCTGTCGACGTCCGCGAGGTCGCCGTGCCCCAGCGCACCGCCCGGTGCGAGTACCTGGCCGGTGAACCGGCGGAGCAGGTGGCCGCCCTCGCGCAGCGCCTGCGCGACCTGAAACTCCTGTAGGAGGCCGCTGATGCCCGAGATCACCATCGTTGCCACCGCTCTCGACGGCACACTGAGCCGGTCGGGCCTCGAGCTGGTCGGCGGTGCCCGGACGCTCGGTGCCGGCCTGGGACTGGAGCTCAGCGCGATCCTCCTGGGGACCGGGACCGGGCTGGCGGAGGCAGTCGACGTTCTCCACCGCTGGGGCGTCGGCAAGGTCTACCGGGTGGCCCATCCGCTGCTGACCGCCGGGCACAGCGACGCGGTCCTCCACGCGCTCGAGCAGGTCGCCAGGACGATCGCCCCGCGGGTCGTGCTGCTCACCGCCGACACGGTGGGACGGGAAGTCGCACCCAGGCTGGCCTACCGGCTGCCCGGCGCGCTGATCACCGAGGCGACGGAGCTGGCGGTCGATGGCGGCGCCGCCGTGGCCCGCCGGCAGGTCTACGGCGGCCGGGCCGTGGCCACCGTGGCGGCCTCGGCGTGGCCCGTGGTGATCTCGGTCCGGCCGCGGGCGCTGGAGGTGCCGGAACCGCAGCCGGTACCCGGGATCGTCGAGGACATGCCGGTTACCCTGGACGAGGCCGCCCTGCCGACCCGCGTGCGCGAAATCCTGCGCCAGCAGGCTGAGGTCGGTCTGGAAGATGCGCAGGTGGTCGTGGGCGGCGGCCGCGGCCTGGGAGGGCCCGAGGGGTTCAAGCTCATCGGCGAGCTGGCCGAGGCGCTCGGTGGTGCCGTGGGTGCCTCGAGGCCGCCAGCGGATGCGGGTTGGGTGCCGGTGAGCTGGCAGATCGGCCAGACCGGAAAGACCATCCGGCCGGCCCTCTACATTGCGGTGGGCATCTCCGGCGCCACCCAGCACGTGGCCGGGGTCTCCGGATCTCGCACTATCGTGGCCATCAACAGGGATCCTGAGGCACCCATCTTCTCGGTGGCACACCTGGGACTCGTCGGCGACTACAGGGAGATCGTCCCGGCGCTGATCGCCAAGGTGCGGGAGCTGCGGGGCCGGTAGCCCGCGGGCTGGCCCCGTCCGGTGGCGGCGCAGATGGTGCCCACGCGAGAGGTCTACTGGAACATCCCCTCGCTCGGCATCGTGGTCATGTACCTGCTGGCCGCAGTCGCCCTGGCTGTGGCAGGCTACGGACTGTGGCGGCATGTCAGGATGTGGCGGCTGGGCCGGCCGGTGGACCGCCTGCGCCCGGTAGGGATGCGGCTGCGCGCCGTACTGCGCCACGTGCTGGCTCACGGCCGGTTGCTGGACGAGCGGGTGGCCGGCGCATACCACTTCGCGCTGTTCTGGGGCTTCCTGTTCCTGTTCGCCGGGACCACTGTGGTGTTCGTCCACCAGGACTTGAAGATCAGGATCATGCAGGGGCGGTTCTATCTGTACTTCCAGTCCGCAGCGCTGGACGTCATGGGGCTGCTCGCCGCCCTAGGGGTCGCTGGGGCCCTCCTGATGCGCTATGTGGTCAGGCTGCCGCGGCTGCGGCGCGGAGTGCTGGCTGATGCCGTTGCGCTCTGGTTGTTCGAGGCGATCCTGGTCACTGGGTTCGCCGTGGAGGGGCTGCGCATCGCGGGCACGCGTGACCCATGGGGAATGTGGTCGCCCGTGGGCGGCGGCCTGGCGGCCGCGATCGGCGCCCTGGGCGCAAGCGAGGCGGCCATCCGCACCGGGCACGCGTGGCTGTGGTGGACGCATCTGCTGCTGTCCCTGGCACTCGTGGCGTACATCCCGTACTCGAAGCTCTTCCACCTGATCCTGGCGCCAGTCAACGTCTACCTCCGGCCGCTGGCGAATCCTGGCGGTGCGACTCCCATAGACTTCGAGCGGACCGAGCGGCTTGGTGCAGCCGCATTCTCGGATCTGGCATGGAAGGACCTGTTCGACCTCGACGTGTGCACGGAGTGCGGACGCTGCACGGCCGTCTGTCCTGCCAGCCTCACGGGAAAGGCCCTCTCGCCCATGCACGTGGTCCTGGACCTGCGAGACGAGATGAGACGGACCAACGGGCGCTCTCCGCGGGCCCTCGGCGGCGGCGTGATCAGCACCGAGGCGCTCTGGGCCTGCACCACCTGCCTGGCCTGCATGGAGGCGTGTCCGGTCTTCATCGAGCACGTGCCGAAGATCGTTGAGATGCGCCGCCATCTCGTGATGGAGGAGACCGTCGTGCCCGATCCCATGGCCGAGGCGCTGCGGAGCCTGGAGGCCCGGGGACACCCGTTCCGCGGCGCCGGGCTGGCGCGATCGGCGTGGGCCGACGGGCTGGACGTGGGGCGGCTGCCGCAGGGCGATCGGGCGGAGTGGCTGCTGTGGGCCGGGTGCGCGGCCTCACTCAACGAACGCAACCACGCCGCGCTGCGGGCGCTGGTCCGGCTACTGCAGGTGGGCGGCGTGGACGTGGCGATTCTGGGCGACGAAGAGGTCTGCACCGGCGATCCCGCGCGCCGCATGGGAAACGAGTATCTCTTCCAGACCTTGGCCCAGAGCAACATCGAGACGTTGCGCGGCTATGAGGTCACCAAGATCGTCACGCTGTGCCCGCATTGCTACAATACGTTCAGACACGAGTACCCGCAGTTCGGCGGGCGGTTCGAGGTGTGGCACCACACTCAGCTCCTCGCGCGCCTGGTGTCCGAGGGCCGCCTGCGGCCGGCCCATCCGGTCGCGGCCGCGATCACGTTCCACGACCCGTGCTACCTGGGCCGGCACAACGGCGAGTACGACGCGCCGCGCCGGGTCCTGGCCGCCATCCCGGGCGCCAGGTTGGTCGAGATGCCCCGGTGCCGCGATCGCGGCTTCTGCTGCGGTGCGGGCGGTGGGTTGTACTGGACCGAAGACCGGACCGGTCAGCGGATCAATCACGTGCGGACCCGTGAGGCCGCGCAGACAGGAGCCGACGTGGTGGCCGCCGCCTGCCCATTCTGCACGCTGATGCTCGAAGACGGGGTTGCGGCCGCCGAGGCCGCGATCCGGCCCATGGACGTGGCCGAGTTGCTCGAGCGGAGCCTGGGGGAGGAGCGTCGTTCATGACCGACGAGGCCCGCAAGCCGGCGGTACCCGCAGAGACCCTCTCCGGCATTCCCATCAAGACGTGCTACGGGCCGGACGATGTGGCCGGTCGCCCGCTGGAACGCATCGGCCGGCCCGGCGAGTACCCGTTCACGCGCGGCATCCACGCCGATATGTATCGGGGCCGGCTGTGGACCATGCGGCAGTTCGCCGGGTTCGGCACGGCAGAGGACACCAACCGCCGGTTCCACTATCTGCTCGAGCACGGGCAGACCGGGCTGTCTGTGGCGTTCGACATGCCCACGCTGATGGGCTACGACTCGGACCATCCGCGGGCTGCGGGCGAGGTGGGGCGCGAGGGCGTCGCGATCGACACCCTGGCCGACATGGAGATCCTGCTCGAGGGCATCCCGCTGGATCGTGTGACGACCTCGATGACCATCAACGCGCCGGCGAACGTGCTGCTGGCCATGTACGTGGCGGTGGCGGATCGGCGGGGCATACCGCGCTCCCAGATCGGCGGCACCACCCAGACCGACATGCTCAAGGAGTTCATCGCCCAGAAGGAGTGGATCGTCCCACCCAGGCCCAGCATGCGCCTGATCCAGGACATGCTGGTGTTCGGGACCAGGGAGCTGCCCCGCTGGAACGTCATCAGCATCAGCGGCTACCACATTCGCGAGGCCGGCGCCACGGCGGTCCAGGAGCTGGCATTCACCCTGGCCGACGGCATCGCGTACGTGGAGGCTGGCATGGCCGCCGGGCTGGACGTCGATGCCTTTGCACCGCGGCTTTCGTTCTTCTTCGACGTCCACAACGACTTCTTCGAAGAGATCGCCAAGTTCCGGGCGGCGCGGCGCATGTGGGCGACCATCATGCGCGACCGCTTCCACGCCGCCAACCCACGCTCATGGTGGCTGCGGACGCATGCCCAGACCGCAGGAGTGTCGCTGACGGCGCAGCAGCCGCTGAACAACGTCGCCCGGGTGGCCCTGCAGGCGCTGGCCGCGGTCCTGGGCGGGACGCAATCCCTCCACACGAACTCCATGGACGAGACGTACGCCCTGCCCACTGAAGAGGCCGTGAGGCTCGCCCTGCGAACCCAGCAGATCCTGGCCTATGAGACCGGAGTGGCCGCCACGGTGGATCCTCTGGGTGGATCGTACTTCGTGGAGGCGCTGACCGACCAGGTCGAGGAGGCCGCCTGGCGGTACATCCGCCGGATCGACGAGCTCGGCGGCATGGTGGCCGCCGTGGAGGCGGGATACCCGCAGCGGGAGATCGCCGACGCCGCCTTCCGGTTTGCGCAGCAGGTGGAGCGCAAAGAGCGCATCATCGTGGGCGTGAACGAGTTCACCGCGGACGAGGAGACACCCATCCCCATCCTGCGCATCGATCCCGAGGCCGAACGCCGCCAGATCCAGCGCACCAGGCGGGTTCGCGCCGAGCGCGATGCGGGGCAGGTGGAGCGGGCGCTGGCGGCACTGAAGCGCGCGGCCGAGGGGTCGGAGTGCACCATGGAGCACGTCGTGGACTGCGTCAAGGCCTACGCGACCCTGGGCGAGATCTGCGACGTGTTCCGGCGCGTGTACGGGGAGTACCGAGAACCGGCCTTCATTTGACCCCCCCGCCCGCCGCGGGGTATCATCGTCGCGGCTCCGGCCGCCCACACCGACGAGAGGAGGAACGAGGCCGCCGATGGCACGCTCGGCACGCATCCTGCTGGCCAAGCCCGGGCTCGACGGCCACGACCGCGGTATCAAGGTCGTCGCTCGGGCCTTGCGCGACGCCGGATTCGAGGTCATCTACACGGGGTTGCATCAGACGCCGGAGATGGTGGTCAACTCCGCCATCCAGGAGGACGTGGACGCCATCGGGCTGTCGATCCTCTCGGGCGCCCACAACGCCCTCTTCCCCAGGATCATGGCGCTGCTCCGCGAGCGGTCCGCCGATGACATCGTCGTCTTTGGTGGAGGGATCATCCCCGACGAGGATGTTCCCGGACTGCTCGCGGCGGGGATCCGCCGGGTCTTCAGCCCGGGGACCTCGCTCGAAGAGATCGTCCGGTGGGTACGCGACAACGTGCGGCCGCGCGGGATTGCGGCGTGAGCGGCCGCAGCAGGTCGGGGCGCGGCTCGAGGTGACCGGCCTGTGAGGCGGCGGGTGGGGCCGCTTGCGGCCGGAGAACCAGTCTTGCTCGTGGACCGCAAGCGACGGACCTACCTGGTGTGGCTGGCATCCGGCGCGGTCTACAACCTCCGGGGCGGACAGGTGTCCCACGACGCGCTGATCGGTTGTCCCGAGGGTACCTACACCCAAACTTCTCGCGGCGAGCGGCTGCTGGTCCTGCGGCCGACCCTCGCCGACTATGTGCTCCTCATGCCGCGGGGGGCGCAGGTCATCTATCCCAAAGACCTGGGGCTCATCATCACGTTCTCGGACGTCTTTCCTGGCGCCACGGTGGTGGAGGCCGGTACAGGTTCCGGTGCCCTCACCATGGCCCTGGTCCGCGCGGTCGGGCCCGATGGCCGGGTCTTCTCCTACGAGATCCGCGAGGACTTTCACCGCGCCGCTGCCCGCAATATCGCCCGCTTCCTCGGCGAGACGCCGACCTTGACCCTGCGCCTGCACGACGTCTCCGAGGGCATACCGGACGGCCCGGCCGACCGGGTCGTCCTCGACTTGCCAGAGCCGTGGAGGGTGGTGGGGCCGGCCTTCGACGCCCTGCGGCCCGGCGGGATCCTGCTGGCCTACGTGCCGACAACGATCCAGGTGCACCAGACAGCGGCAGCCTTGCGGGCCAGCGGCGGCTACGCCCAGATCGAGACGATGGAAACCCTGCTGCGGCCGTGGCACGTGGAGGCCCGGAGTATCCGGCCGGCCCACCGCATGGTGGCGCACACAGGTTTCGTGATCACCGCGCGGCGCCTGGCAACGCGCCGGCAGCCCGAGGGAGATGCCGCGGGGGCCCGAGAGCGAACGACTGGCGGCAGAGGGGAGGAGTCATGGCCACTGTCCAGGCCTCAACCGTAATCCGGTCGCCACTGGACCGTGTCTACGCCCTGGCCAAAGACGTGGAGCGGTTTCCGCAGTTCATGCCCGACCTGGAGAGCGTCACGGTGCTGGAGCGGACGCCGGCCGGCACCGTGACTGAATGGGTAGGGGTGGTCCAGGGCCGACGCATCCGGTGGATCGAAGAGGACGTATGGGACGACGACCGGCATGTGTGTGTGTTCCGGCAGCGGTCAGGCGACTTCGACCGCTACCAGGGGGAATGGCGGTTCGAGGCTGCGTTGGAGGGTACACGGACGTCTCTGGTGGTCGAGTTCGAGCTGGACATCCCGCTGGCGGGCGCGCTGCTGGGCAACCTGCTGAAGATCCTGATGCGGAAGAACTGCGAGAGCATGCTCGGGGCGTTGAAGGCTCAGCTCGAGGGGGCTCCGGCGTCGGAGCAGCGTTGAGGGCTCCGCTGGACGCTGCCGGTCTGGGAGAAAGTGCGGTCGGGGCCCCGGATATTACACTACGGGCGTGGCCCACATGGTGCCAACGGGAGTGATGGATGACCCCACGCACCGCGGCGGCGATCCCGATCGCTCGACCGCAACTCGGTGAGGAAGAGAAAAGACAGGTCCTTCGCGTCCTGGACTCGGGCACGCTCGTCGCGGGCCCCCGCGTGGCGGAATTCGAAGCGGCCTTCGCGGCCTATCTGGGCGTTCCCCACGCTGTGTCCACGTCGTCTGGGAGCACGGCGCTGCATATCGCGCTCCTGGCGCTGGGCATCGGCTGTGGCGATCGGGTGGTGACGACACCGTTCACCTTCGGCGCGCCCAGCCATGCGATCATCCACGTGGGTGCTGTGCCGGTGTTCGTGGATGTCGATCCGACCACGGCCAACCTCGATCCCGGCGCCGTCGAGGACGCCCTGCGAGGCGGAGGGGTCCGCGCGATCCTGGCCGTCCACCTCTACGGCCTGCCGGCCAGCATGCCCGACCTGCGGGAGCTGGCCGATCGGTATGGGGTGCTTCTGATTGAGGACTGCGCCCAGGCCCACGGCGCGTCCATCGGCGGCCGGAAGGTGGGGACGTTCGGCGATGCGGCGATCTTCAGCTTCTATCCCACGAAGAACATGACCACGGGCGAAGGCGGCATGGTGGTGACGGCCGACCCTGCCGTGGCACGGCGCGCAAGGCTGCTCGTCGACCCCCGGGGGGATGCAGAATACGCCTATGAGGTGGTGGGGTTCAACTTCCGGATGACCGAGGTGGCGGGCGCCATCGGGTTGGTTCAACTGGCCGCGCTGGACGCGCGCAACGAGCAGCGGCGGGCCAACGCCCGGCGGCTGTCCGAGGGTCTGGGTGATCTTGCATGGCTAGAGGTGCCCCGGGAGCCGAGGGGCTACCGCCACGTGTACCATCAGTACACCATCCGGGTCAGGCGGCACCGCGACGAGCTGTCCCGTCACTTGACAGCTCTGGGCATCGGCAACCGTGTATACTACCCCGCGCTGGTTCCGTTCACGCCGGCCTACCGGCGACGGGGGTTCGGCGGGACCTATCCCCACGCTGAGCAGCTCACGCGGAACGTTCTATCGTTGCCCGTCTATCCAGGTCTGCGGCCCGAGGAAGTCGACGCGGTGGTGGAGGGCGTGCGGGCCTTCCAGGTACCCGATGATGAACTCTGATCTGCTTCGGGTTGGGGTGGTCGGTCTGGGGCAGTGGGGACGGCAGCACGCCCGGGTGTTCGCCACCCTGCCGGGTGTGCGGCTCGCTGGGGTGGCAGACATCGATCCCCGTGAGGTTGAGGCGGCGGCGGCACGCTATGGCGCCCCAGGATTCCTCCACCACCAGGAGCTCATTGGCCGCGTGGACGCGGTGAGCATCGCGGCCCCCACGGTGCACCACTACGAGATTGCCAGGGACTTCATCCGTGCCGGCGTGCCGGCGCTGGTGGAGAAGCCCATGACCGCCACGGTGGACGAGGCCGAGCGTCTGACCGCCCTCAGCGACCGCCATGGCACCGTGGTGCTGGTCGGCCACGTGGAGCGGTTCAAGCCGGCGGTGCAGCGGTTGCGGTCGGTCGTGGAGGATCCGCTGTTCATCCATGCCCGCCGCGTGCGGCCCTATGACCCCCACCGGGTCATGGATGTGGGCGTCGTGCTGGACTTGATGATCCACGATCTGGACATCGTCCTCTCGCTGGTGCGCGACCGCGTGGCCGACATCAGCGGGGTCGGCGTGCGAGTCCACACCAGCCATGAGGACCTGGCGGTGGCCCATCTCACCAGCGAAGGCGGGTGCCGTGTGACGCTGACAGCCAGCCGGGTTTCAGCTATAAAGGCCACGGAGATGGAAATCACCATGGCCGACCGCGCCGTGCACCTGGACTATCTGCGGGAGGTCATCACGATCCGGCACTTCAGCGGCGGGGTGCAGCGGCTGGCCATGGACGGCGAGGAACCGCTGCGGGCGGAACTCGCGCATTTCGTGGCCTGCGTCCGGGGTGATGAACGACCGCTGGTTTCAGCGGAGGATGGCCTCCGGGCCCTGGAGGTCGGTCACCAGCTGCTGCGCCGCATGGTGGACATCACGCCCAAAGTGCATGCCTGAGGTTCAGGGGCGGACAACCACGCAGATGGACACCTTGGCCACCCCGTCGATCTTCTCCACGGCGTGGCCGATCTCGGCCAGGCCCTTGGTGGACTCATCGTGGGCCACGGCCAGGACGTCAACCTCGCCCATGGTGACCGAGGCCTCGGTAATTCCCGGAATGCGCCGGACCCGGCGGGCCACCTCGGCGGGCGTGCTGCGGTCGAGCTTGACGAGCAGGTAGGCGGTCTCGCGCATCAAGATGAAGTTCGGTGACCGGGCGGATTCTCCCTGTCGGTGGCCGGTGGCGACGCGCCGCGAGGTGAGGGAAGCGCCATGACAGTGCGGACGCTGGCACGGGCGGGGCTGATGACGGCCATCGTCTTCGTGGTCACCCGGTCGTTCGTCCTGCCCATCCCACAGACGAAGGGCT
>JAVKIJ010000007.1:0-63727 GCA_031459535.1 Candidatus Fervidifonticultor quintus
CGGCTCGCGACGTCAAGTTCACCATCGAACGCCTCTGGCTAAATCCCCAGGTGGCGTTCTTCCAGCGTGGTAATGTGGCGGAGATCAGCCGGGTGGAGATCGTGGACGACTACACGGTGCGCATCGTGACCCGGACGCCCTTCGCGACGCTTCCGGTCATGCTGGGCTACCTGGCCAACATCCTGCCCGAGCACATTCTGGGCACGTACACGCCCGACCAGCTCCGCAACCCCGTGGACTTCCTCCGGAATCCCATCGGGACCGGGCCGTTCCGATACGCCGAGTCGGTGCTGGGCTCGCATGTCCGCCTGGTGGCCTATGACCGCTACTTCCTGGGGCGCCCGAAGCTGGACGCCATCGTCTTCCGCGTGGTGGCCGATCTCGAACAGCAACTGGCGCAGCTCCAGACCGGGCAACTCGACCTGATGATTATCGAGCCCCCGCAGGTGGCGGTGGTCCAGCGCATGCCCAACGTGCAGATCATCGACGCGCCTCAGGTGAACTACACCTTCATCGGGTTCAACAACAAGGTGGAACCGTTCACCGACCGCAAGGTGCGCCAGGCCCTGACCCACGCCGTGGATCGGAAGGCCATTCTGGACAAGATCTACCTCGGGAAGGGCCGGATCGCCACCGGTCCCATCAATCCCCTGCTCGACTGGGCATACACCGACAAGGTCCACCAGTTCCCCTACAAGCCGGAACTGGCGCAGAAGCTCCTGGAAGAGGCCGGCTGGAGCAAGGGCTCAGATGGCATCCGCCGCAAGGCCGGCCAGCCCCTGAAGATCACCCTGGACGTGGACCGGGGCAACCCGGTGCGGGAGCAGACTGCCGTGGTCGTGCGGCAGTACTGGCGGGACGCGGGCGTGGACGCCGACGTCCGGATCAGCGAGTTCAACGCCCTGCTGGCGCGGATCCGCACGCGGCCGAACCCGCTGCAGGCCTGGACGCTGTGGTACATCACCCCGCCCGATCCCGACGTGACGAACTACTACCATTCCAGCGGAACGCTGAACGAGTTCGGCTACGCCAACCCCGAGCTGGACCGCCTGCTCGAGCAGGGGCGCGCGACCTTCGATCCGAAGGCCCGGGCGAAGATCTACCAGCAGGCCCAGAAGTTCATGGCCTGGGATGCGCCGGTCATCTTCCTCGTCTATCCGGCGGAGATCCAGGCGCTCAACAAGCGGGTCCGTGGGTGGGCGCCGATTGGGTACCGCGATGCGCTGACCCACATGACCGGCGTGTCGATCGGCCGCTAGACGGCCGCGACCACGGAGGGAGAGATCGCCGGCGAGGGAGCGGCCTGGGGCCGCTCCCTCGCCACGCGCCATGCTGCGTTACCTGATCCGACGCCTGGTCCAGACCGCAGCCCTGCTGCTGGTGGTCAGCGTGGTGGTCTTTGCGCTGGTCCTCCAGGCGCCCGGCGGGCCGTCCATCCTGCTGGACCGCAACATGAGCGCCGAGGAGATGGCCCGCATGCGCAGCCTGCTGGGCCTCGACCAGCCCCTGCACATGCAGTACGCACGCTGGCTCGCGCAGGTGCTGCGGGGCAACATGGGTGTCTCCTACCAGGCCGGGCTGCCAGTTCTGGAGATCATCGGCCAGATGCTCCCCAACACGCTGATACTCTCGGCCGCGGCCCTGGTGTTCGCGCTGGTCGTGGCCATCCCCGCCGGCGTGGTCTCTGCCGCGAAGCCCTATACCGCGGTGGATCACACCGTGACGTTCTTCTGTTTCTTCGGCATCTCCATCCCCGTCTTCTGGTACGGCCTGATGCTCATCGTGCTGTTCGCCGTCGTGCTGAACTGGCTGCCGCCGGGCGGGATGTACACCATCGGCAGCCCCCGGACGCTGGCCGACCTCAGCCGACATCTGGTGCTGCCGGCGGTGGTGCTGGGCACGGCCAACATGGCGCTGTTCGCCCGCTACACCCGTTCGTCGGTCATGGCGGTGCTGCGCCAGGACTACGTCCGCACGGCGCGCGCCAAGGGGCTGGGGCAGCGCAGCGTACTCTACAAGCACGCCCTGCGCAACGCGCTGATCACCATCGTCACCGTCGTCGCCCTGCAGCTGCCCCGGCTGGTGGGCGGCGCGGCCATCACCGAGACCGTCTTTGCCTGGCCTGGCATGGGGAGTCTCGCGGTCCGAGCCGCGTTCGAGCGCGACTACCCCATGATCATGGGCATCACGCTCGTGATCTCCACGGTGGTGGCCGCCAGTAACCTGCTGGTGGACCTGGTGTATGTCTACCTCGATCCCCGCATCAGGTACGAGTAGCCGCAGCCCGGCCGGCCAAGTGCTCGCCCGCCTGCGGCGCAATCGGCTGGCGGTGGCCTCACTGCTCCTGCTGGGCCTGCTCCACCTGGCCGCGGCGCTGGCGCCGTGGCTGGCGCCCCACGACCCCGAAGCGGTGGCGCTCGCAGAGCGCCTCCAGCCACCCAGCGCCTCGCACTGGCTCGGCACCGACGAGTACGGCCGCGACGTGCTGACCCGACTCCTCTACGGCGGCCGAATCTCCCTGGCCGTGGGCCTGACCTCCATGGTGGTCTCCATGGTCCTCGGCGTCGTCATCGGTGCGGCGGCGGGGTACGCCGGCGGCCTCACCGACGTGCTGCTCATGCGGGTCACCGACGGCATGCTCTCCGTGCCGCTGTTCTTCATCGCGCTCATGGCGCTGGCCCTGCTGGGCGCCTCGATGCTCAACTTGGTGGCGGTTATCGCCCTCTCCAGCTGGATGACGGTGGCGCGCGTGGTCCGGGCCGAAGTGCTGCGGACCCGCGAGCTGGAGTTCGTGGCGGCAGCCCGCGCCATCGGCTGCGGCGGGTGGCGGATCCTCGCGAGGCACGTGGTGCCCCAGTCCATCCCTTCCATCACGGTGGCGGCGACGCTGGGGGTCGCATACGCGATCCTGCTGGAGACCTCTCTGAGCTTTCTCGGCCTGGGCGTTCAGCCGCCGGCAGCGTCCTGGGGCAATATGCTCAGCGGCGCGCGCACCTACTTGCGTACGGTGCCCGGACTGGCCATCTTCCCGGGTGTCCTGATCTTCGTCACGGTCCTCTGCTACAACTGGTTCGGGGACGGCCTACGCGATGCCATTGATCCCACCCTCGCCGAACGATAGTCCACGGAGGTGAAGTCGTCCATGCCCACGGCCACGTTGGCGCTCACCGGTGACCTGATGCTCAACCGGCCCATCGTCCAGGGCGGCCGATCGCCCGGCAGCGCCGGTGTCTGGGCGCTGCTTGAGGGTGCGGACCTGGTCTTCGCCAATCTCGAGTGTCCGCTGACCAGCCGGTCGGCACCGGCAGACAAGGTCGTGGCGTTCCGCAGCGATCCACACCTGGCCCGCGACCTGGTTGCCGCCGGCGTGGATGTCGTGACGCTGGCGAACAACCACATGTACGACCAGGGCGTCCACGGCATGTTCGACACGCTGGCGGCGCTGCGGGACGCAGGTCTGGCCCCAGTCGGCGCGGGCGAGCACCTGGACGCTGCGCTAAGGCCGGCGGTCTTGCCGGCTGACGGGATGCGGATCGCCTTCCTCGGCGTCGCGACCACGCTGCCGGTCGGTTGCGCCGCCGCGCCGGACCGGCCCGGCCTGGCACCCATCCGTGTTACCACCAGCTACGTGGCCGACGCATCCGGCCTGGAAGAGACACCGGGGATCGCGCCCTTTGTGGAAACACGCGCCTGGCCCGGCGACGTGGAGACGGTCGTCGCTGCAATCGCCGCCGCCAGGCGCCAGGCCGACGCCTGCGTGGTGGGCATCCACTGGGGTGTGCCCAACGGCTGGGTGGCGCAGTTTCAGGACCCGCTCGCCACCTACCAGCGGCCGCTGGCCCGGGCGCTGGTGCGCGCCGGCGCCGACGTGGTGGTCGGCCACCACCCCCACGTGCTGCACGGCATCGAGATGATCGACGGCCGGCCCGTGTTCTACAGCCTGGGCAACTTCGTTTTCCACACGCTCCGGGTGGGCGTGCAGCCGGCGCTCCGCCGGCCGGACCCGCCGTACAGCTGGCGGAGCCTGCGGTCGCCGGTCAATCTGGACTCGGCGGTCGCCCTCGTCACCCTGGACACCGGCCGGGTCGCAGCCATTCAGATCGTCCCGGTCCTGCTCAACGGGGTCGGGGACCCCGAGCTGGCCACGGGCGCGGACGCCGCGCGGATCCTGACGACGCTGGGCGCGCTGTCAGAGCCCCTGGGGACGCGGATTGCCCCAGACGGCGATCGCGGGCGCGTAGAGCTCCGCGGGTCGGAACCGTGACGCCAGGGGGAGTTGGGGTCGGTTTCGCCAAATTCGCCAGCAGTACGCCCAGCGACACGCGGCGGGGAGGGTTGCCATGAGGATCACCATTGTGGGCGCCGGCGCCATCGGCGGCACCATGGGCGCCTATCTCGCGCGCGCCGGTCACGAAATCACATTGGTCGACGTGGCCAGCGAGCACGTGGACGCCATCAACACCCGCGGCCTCACCATCGAGAGCCAGGACGAGACCTTCACGGTGCGGGCGCGGGCCCTGCTGCCAGACCAGATGCAGGGTCCGCTGCGGATGGTCTTCCTGGCCACCAAGACCATGCACACGGACATCGCCGCCCGCCAGATTGCCCCCCACCTGGCCCCAGACGGCGCCATCGTCTCGATGCAGAACGGATTCAACGAGGAGCGCATTGCGGCCGTGGTGGGCGCGGAGCGCACCATCGGGGCGTTCGTCAACTTCGGCGCCGACTATCTCGAGCCGGGCCGCATCATGTTCGGCGGCGCAGGGGCGCTCTACGTGGGCGAACTCGATGGCACCATCTCGGCCCGCGTGGTCGAGGTAGTGGAGGCGCTGCGGTCGAGCTTCCTGCCCCACGCCCAGGCCACCACGAACATCTGGGGGTATCTGTGGGGGAAGCACGCGTACGCGGCGATGCTGAAGGCGACCGCGCTCACCGACGAGACCATCGCCGACGTGCTGGCGCATCCCGAGGCCAGGCCGGCGCTGGCGAACCTGGCGGCCGAGGTGCTGGCGCTCGCCGAGGCCGAGGGGGTGCGGCCCGAGGCGTTCGACGGGTTCGAACCCGATGCGTTTGTCTTTCCTCCCCGACGCGACCAGGCCAGGATGGACGCCAGCCTCGACGCCCTGGTCGCGATCAACCGCAAGTGGGCCAAGGCCCGCAGCGGCGTCTGGCGGGACCTGGCGGTGCGCAAGCGCAAGACCGAGGTGGAAACCGTGGCAGGAGAGCTGCGCGCACGGGCCCTGGAGCATCGCATTGCCATTCCTTTAGTGGACGCGGTCGCGCGCATGATCGGCGAGATCGAAGCGGGGGGGCGGTCCAGAAGCTGGGACAACATCCGGGCGCTGGCCCAGCTCAACACGCGCACCTACGGCGCCCAGGCCGCGGGCGAGGTCGCCGGTCATGTCTAGCGCGGCGTCGCCACCCGGGCGCGGACTACAGACGGCACCGACACCCCCGGTGGATCCTCTCGACTTCTCCGGACGCGTGGTCCTGGTCACCGGGGCCGCCCACGGCATCGGGCGCGGCGTCTGCGAGGCGTTCGCCGGCCGCGGCGCGACGGTCTGGGGCTGTGATGTGCTCGAGGGGGAACTGGCCGAGACCGTGCGGCGCTGCCGCGCAGCCGGCGGGACCGCCCACGGGCGGGTGGTCGATGCCACAGAGGGGGCATCTGTCGAGGAATTCGTGAAAGAGATCGGCGAGCGGGACGGCGCCGTCGACGTGCTGGTCCACGCCGCAGGCGGGGTCCAGTATCAGCTTCCCCGGCCGGTGGAGACGGTCTCGCTCGACGACTGGCGCCGCATCGTCGCCGTCAACCTCGACGGCGCGTTCCTGTTCGTGCGGGCCGTGGTGCCGGGCATGAAGGCGAGGAGGTTCGGGCGGATCGTCACCATCTCGTCCGGGGCCGGCCGCTCCTACAGCCAGACCGGCATCCAGGCCTATGCTGGAGCGAAGGCCGGGCTTATCGGTTTCACGCGACAGATCGCCCGCGAGCTGGGCCCGTTTGGGATCACGGCCAACTCCGTGGCGCCAGGTTTCGTGCTCTCCAACCCGTCGTCGATCGCCCAGTGGGAAGCCCTGGGTACCGAGGGACAGGCCAGGTTTCTCGACGCGCTGGCGGTGCGGCGCCTGGGCACGCCCGAAGACGTGGCGCTGGCGGTGCTCTTCTTCGCCTCGCCCTGCGCGTCGTACATCACTGGCCAGACGCTGAGCGTCGACGGTGGCCGCTGGATGCTGGGTTGACAGCCGCAATCACCACAGACGTCTCACGAGGAGGACACCGATGGCTCGCTGGACCATGACTGCCCCGCCGTACGATCAGGTGAACGCCAGCCGCATGATGGCCGATGTCGAGGCCCTGGCACGCTGGGTCCGGCTGTCGGGCACCGCTGACGAGATGGAAGCCGTTCGATACGCGCAGAAGCGACTCCGCGCCGCCGGATGTCAGACGCGGGTCATCCTGCACGATGCCTTCATCAGCCTGCCTGGCGCGGCGTCCCTGCAGGTGCTGACCGACGGGGCCGCGGCTGCGGTCTCCTGCATCACCCATTCGTTCGCGGCGCCCACGGGGCCCGGCGGCCTCGAGCGCGCGGCAGTGTACGCGGCCGGCCCCGCCGACCTGACAGGCGTCGCGGCTGGCAGGATCGCGGTCGTTGATGGTCTGGCAAGCCCGGCCGTGGTGCGCGCCGTGGAGATGGCCGGCGCGGCGGGGCTGGTCTGCCTCAACCGGGATCCCTACGTCCACGAGATGATCGTCTCGACCGTCTGGGGCAGCCCTACGCTCGAGGACCTGGCGGCGCTGCCGAAGATCCCCGTGGTGTCGGTGGCGGGGCGCGACGCGGGCCCCGTGCGCGAGGCGGCGCGGACGGGCGCCCGTTTGCGGCTCTTCGCGGAGGTCGACACCCGGTGGCGCCAGACCCCGATCCTGATCGGAGAGTTGCCCGGCGCGGTGGAGGAAACCTTCGTGCTCTTCTCGGGGCATCTGGACTCGTGGCATCGCGGCGCCATGGACAACGGGGGGGCCAACGCCACGATGCTGGAGCTGGCGCGGGTGATGGGGTCGGTGCGGCGCTACCGCGGCGTGCGGTTCGCGTTCTGGTCGGGTCACTCCCACGGCCGCTACTCGGGCTCGACGTGGTACGCGGACCACTACTGGCACGAACTGGACGCGCGCTGCGTGCTGCATCTCAATGTGGATTCCACCGGTGGCCGAGGATCGATCCTCAACCGGCACGCCTATGCCATGCCCGAGACGCGCGGGGTCGCGGATGCGGTGATCCGAGAGCTTGCCGGCGGTCGCTTCGCAGGCCAGCGCGTCGGACGGATGGGGGACCAGTCGTTCCTGGGCGTCGGCCTGCCCTCGCTGCTGATGGACATCTCCGAGCAGGAGGGCACGTCGCCCGAGGCCAGCGTGGACTTCTCCGCCTTCAGCGGAGGCGGGACGGGCGGGCTGGGTTGGTGGTGGCACACAACCGAGGACACCCCCGACAAGATCGACCCGGCGCTGCTGGAGAGGGACGCCAGGGTCTACCTGGGTATCCTGCATACATTCGTGACCTCGCCGGTCCTGCCGCTGGACTACGGCGCGACGGCGCGCGAGTGGCTGAAGCGGCTGGGCGAGGTCCGGGCGGCGTCCCCCTGGGCCGACGTCAAGGGGGCGCTGGCCGAGGCGCGCAGGCTCGTGCGCGGGGCCGAGGCCCTGCGCCGGCACGCGCAGGCGGTGGCGGCATCCGGCGACCGGGCGGGCATCAGGGCCGCCAACGCCGCGCTGATGGCCATGGGACGTGCCCTGATCCCCGTCGACTTCACGCGGGCCGGCCGCTTCGGCCACGACCCCGCCCTGCCCCAGTCAGACCCCCCGCACCTGGCGGCGCTGCGCGCGCTCGCGCACGCGTCAGGCGATGAGGCGAGGCACCTGGCCGTGCGGGCGGTGCGGGATCTCAACGCCATCCGCCACGCGCTGGCCACGGCCGCCCAGGCCGCGGAGGCGGTGGTCTCAGCCCAGCGGGCAGGTCGCCGAGGACAGCGGTAAGAGCAGGGGACGGAGCGGGCGAGGCGCGCCCGCGCGCTGCCGGAGGAATTCAGGCAGGATCAGGCCGGCCCGTTCGGGGCCTTCGCGCAGGGTGCCATCGGGCTCGACGTGCAGAGCTCCGTCGGCCAGCGCCGCATCTACCGCCTCCTCGATCAGCGCGCCGGCCGATGACTCCCCCGCCCATTCCAGCAGCATGGCGGCGGACAGCACCTGGCCCAGGGGATTCGCGCGGCCGGTGCCGGCCAGGTCGGGCGCCGAGCCGTGGATGGGCTCGAACATCGCGACCCCGTGGCCCAGGTTGGCGGATGGACACAGCCCGATGCCGCCGGCGACCGCGCCGGCCAGGTCGCTGAGGATGTCGCCCACCAGGTTCTCCGCCAGCATGACGTCGAAGGCCTGGGGCCGCTGCACCAGGGCCGCGGCCGCGGCGTCGGCGTGCATGGCCTCGAACGCCACGTTGGGGGTCGCCGTCACCGCAGCACGCGCCACCTCACGGAAGAACGCGAACGACCCGAGCACATTGGCTTTGTCAACGCAGGTGACGCGGGCCGCTCGCTCGTCTGGCCGGTCACCACGCGCCGCCCGGCGCGCCAGGGCCAGAGCCGCGGCGAGACGGGCGAGCCGGTCCGTGGCGCGGCGGGTGACGACGATGAGATCCACGGCCACATCCGCGGTGCGGATCCCGCGGCCGCGAGACGCATAGATCCCTTCGGTATTCTCGCGCACGATGACGCAGTCGATGGCACCCGCCACAGGGGCCGGGGTGCCGGGCGGACGCCGCACTGGCCGGATATTGGCCCACAGCCCGAGGCGCGCCCTCAGGTACCCGCTGGCCATGCCGATCTCGGTGCCGTCGGCACCCCGGCGGACGGGGATGCCGGTAGGTGACTTCAAGACGATCCCGACCGCGCCACAGGCCTCTACGGCCTCGTTGGTCACCGGGACGCCTGCGGTTGCGGCGACCGTCGCGCCGGCGGGGTAGCGGCGCACATCCAGCCGCACTCCCGCGGCCGACGCAGCCGCCTCGAGCACGGCCAGCGCCACCTCGAGAATCTCCGGGCCGATACCATCACCGTGGAGGGCTACCACGGGCAGCACGCGCGCCGGCGTGGCAGTCGGTGGCTTCGAGGAATGAGCCACAACCACGGCGCGATTCCGCTACCGGCGGAACCGTGGATCGAGGGCGTCGCGCAGCCCGTCGCCCAGGAGATTGAATCCCAGGATCGTCAGGCTGATGGCCAGACCAGGAAACGTGGCGATCCACGGCGCGTCCATCATGAATCGACGCCCGTCGGCCAGCATCGTGCCCCATGACGACAGGGGCGGCTGGATCCCCAGCCCCAGGAACGACAGCGCCGCTTCGGCGTTGATGGCGGTACCGGCTGACAGCGTGGCCAGGACCACGATGGGGGTGATGCAGTTGGGCAGCACGTGCCGGAGGAAGATCCGGCCGGTGGACAGACCAGCCGCCCGAGCTGCCTCGACAAACACCTGCTCGCGCGTGCTCAGCACCGCGCCCCGCGTCACCCTGGCAAACTGGGGAATGCGCGTGACCGCGATGGCCAGGATCAGATTTGGCAGGCTCGGCCCCAGGACGGCCACCAGGGCGATGCCCAGGACGATGTAGGGCACGGCCAGCACGATATCCATGGCGCGCATGACGACCTCGTCCACCGCGCCCCCGATGAAGGCCGAGAAGCCGCCGACCATCACGCCCGCAGCCGACGCGAGTAGCGTGGCTCCGACGCCCACGATGAGAGAGACCCGCGCCCCGTAGAGGATGCGACTGAGGATGTCCCGGCCAAACTGGTCGGTGCCCAGTAGGTGCTGGAGGCGGGGCCCCGCCAGCCGGGATCCGATGTCCATCGCCTCCTGGGGAAAGGGGCTGAGGATCGGGGCCAGCAGCGCCGAGACCACCATCAACGCCACCACGACCATGCCGACCAGGGCCGTGGGGTAGCGGATGAAGACGCGCAGGAACTCGGCGGCCTCACTGCGCGCTCGTCGGGGAAGCAACGGCGCACCGGTCGATTTGGCGGTGAGGGGTACTCTCACGCGTAGGTGATGCGCGGATCGAGGTAGGCGTACAGAACGTCCACCACCAGATTCGCCAGCACGAAGAGCAGCGTGGTGACCAGCACACAGGCCTGCAGCAGGGGGTAGTCCCGCCTCGATACGCTCTCCATCAGCAGTCGGCCCAGGCCAGGCAGGCTGAAGATGGTCTCGGTGAGCATCGCGCCCGACAGGAGGGTGCCGACCTGGAGTCCGACGATGGTGACAATGGGAATGAGCGCGTTGCGCAGCGCGTGGTGGTAGACGATCACACGCTGGGCGAGGCCCTTCGCACGCGCCGTGCGGACATAGTCGAGGCCGAGCACCTCCAGCAGCGCCGCCCGCGTGATGCGCGTGATCAGGGCCGCAAAGGACAACCCTAGGGCCACGGCCGGCAGGACCAGCGCCCGCAGTCCGTACTCTCGTACACTGCCGCCCGGGGGAAACCATTGGATTCTCACCGCGAAGGCCATGATGAGGAGCATCCCGAGCCAGAAGACTGGGACGGACACGCCAATCATGGCCACCACGCGTCCCAGGTGGTCTGCGAGGGAGTCGCGACGCACGGCCGAGAGCACCCCAACGGGAATTCCGACCGCCAGGGCCACCACCATCGTGGTGCCGGTCAGCAGGAGCGTGGTGGGCAGGCGCGCACCGATCTGATCGGTGACGGGAACCTTGCTGATGAAGTCGCGCCCGAGGTCGCCGCGGGCGGCCCGGGCCAGCCACCGCAGGTACTGGATCACGAGGGGGCGGTCCAGCCCCAGCTCACGCCGGAGCCGGGCCGCCGTCCGCTCGTCGTACTCGGGGCCGAGCATGACGATGACCGGGTCGCCGGGGGCCAGCTGGGCCAGCAGAAAGACCAACACTGTGATCCCCACCACCACCGGGACCAGGAGTGCCAGTCGGCGGCGAACGTACCGGAAGACCATCGGTCCTCGTCGGCTCCCTCCCTACTTGTTGAGCCAGGTCCGCATCAGCACGTTCACGTCGCCCTCCATCAGCGGGTAGTCCACCACCATCTTCGCCACAATGTCAACGTTCCTCCAGAAGACCAGCCGCAGTTGCGGCGCGTCCTCCAGGATGGCCCGGCTGATGGCCTTCCACATGGGCCGCGCCAGTTCGCGCTCCCCGCGGACGAAGTCAGAGTAGGTATTGGCCTGATCGATGAGCCTCTGCACCTCTGGGTTCTGGTAGCAGCCAGGCCTGTTGTACCCGCTGAAGTTCAGGGCGCCGGTCGCGCCATACTGGTACGTGCTGAACTCGAAGGCAGTACTGCGGAGCGGCGTGATGCGAAACATGAACGCGGGGGCGGGCCACTCCGACTTCGGCTTGCGCATGGTCGCCGACTGAGCCGTGTACTCCATCGGCCGGATATTCACCTTGACGCCGACCTTGGCCAGATGGGCCTGCACCAGCGTGGCGGCATCCACATAGATGGACTGGTCAATGGGGATCAGGGTGAACTCCAGCGGTCTGCGCTCGTCGTAGCCGGCCTCACGCAGGAGGCCTCTGGCGCCCTGGGGATCATACTTCTCGACGATGTTCCTGTCATGGGCCCAATGGTTGGGAGGGAACACATCCCCTGCCACGTCCGCCAGTCCGCCGAACACCACCTTGGCGATCTCCGCCCGATCGACGGCCAGCGACACGGCCCGGCGCAGATTCTTGCTGGCAAACGGCGGTGCGCAGGTGTTGAAGGCGATGAGCAAGGTATTGTTGCTGACCCCGGCCAGCACCAAGAACCGCGGATCCGCCTGGAACCGCGGGACGTCTTTGAACCCCGGGTCCTGATCCACGTGGATCTGCCCGGTCAGCAGGTTCGCCACCCGGGTGCTGTCCTCGGGGATCACGCGGTAGACGACCCGATCGAGGTACGGCAGGCCCTTCTGCCAGTAGTTGTCGTTTCGGACGATGACGACCCGGTCGCCCTGCACCCACTCCTGGACCTTGAACGGTCCCGTGCCCGACCAGACCTTCACGCCGAAATCGGGCGTTTCGGCGATCTTGGGGTTGACCACCTTGGGGTGATTGCCCGCGGCGAAGGCCAGGAACTGAGGCCAGGGTTGCTTCATGGTGAATTTGAGCGTGTGCCGATCGAGGACCTCAATGCGCGCGATGTTATCCCGGTAGACCTGCCCGAAGGTGGCCCGGTACTTGGGGTCCAGCAACCGGTCGTAGGCATACTTGGCATGCTCGGCGGTGACTTCGTCGCCGTCATGGAACCGTACGCCCTGACGCAGCCTGAAGATGTAGGTGAGTTTGTCGGGTGTCTGGGGCATGGCCTCGGCCAGCACCGGGATGATCTGGCCCTTCTCGTTGTACCCCAGCAGCCCTTCCTCTGTCTGGTTGAGGATCGTGATCCCGGGTTTGCCCGGGTCAATGATCGAGGTCATGCTCTTCGGCGCCGCGGCCTGACCGATGACCAGGGTCCCGCCGCGCTTGGGCTGCGGGGTCTGCGAGAGGGCCACCGTGGACCCTGCCAGGACCAGGATCATCGCCAGCGCCGACAATCCCATCCAACGTCTGTACATCCTCCCCACCTCCTCATCTGCGCCTGTCACGACGCGTCTTGGCTCCATGGCCCACCATGCCGCTCCCGCGGGACCGTCAGCTCACCTCGGCGAGTCTGCGCAGCGTCTCGTCATCGAGCGGGCCGCCGCGCGCCCGGGCTTCATCCCGAACCCGCGCAACCAGCCCGGGGAGCTTGGCTCGCTCCACCGTCAGGCCCAGCTCCCGTAGCCTCGCCTCCACCAGCGCCGGCCCGGCCCGCGGTCCCAGCACCACGCGCCGCGCATTCCCCACCGCCTCGGGCGCAATGGTTTCGAATAGCGGAGGGTAGACCCGCAGCCCCTCGAGGTGCACGTCCAGCCGGTGAGCGAACGCCACCTCCCCCACCAGCGCCTTGTGAGGAGACAACGGCACACCCACGCGGGCTGCCACCTCCCGACACAGCGCGGTCAACGCGGGCAACTGGATGCCGGTGGGAATGCCGTAGAGGACCTCAAGGGCGACGGCCAGTTCGTCGAGAGCGCAGTTGCCCGCTCGTTCGCCGAGCCCGTTGACCGAGGCGTCGGCCAGCGAAGCCCCCGCTTCGATACCGGCCAGGGTGTTGGCCAGGGCCAGGCCATAGTCGTCGTGGCAGTGGATGTGCACCGGCACTGAGACCGCTAGCCGCACCGTCTTCACCATCCGGCGCACCGCCGCCGGGAGGGCCGCTCCCACGGTGTCAGGCAGCACCACACGATCGGCGCCGACCTCCACAGCCGCCGCGGCGACCTCTGCCAGGAACCGCAGGTCGGCCCGGGTGGCGTCGGTGGGACACATCGCGACCTGGGCGCCTTGCGCTTTGGCATACGCCACGGCCTCTCGGACCAGGCGCACGACAGCCGCCCGGGTGGTGCGCTCCAGACGCTCCAGCCGCATGTCGGAGACCGGATGCAACAGCGCCACTACCCCGACACCGCATCCCACCGCCGCGTCGACCTGCGCGCGCCAGTCTGCGGCGTAGATCTGCACGGGGCTCTGAATCACCACGGCGACCCCCGCGTCGCGGATGCGGCCGATGACCTCTCGGTCTTCTGCCGATCGTCCCGGCCAGCCCACTTCGATCTGCCGGACGCCCATCTCTGCCAGGCGCCGGGCCAACGCCACCTTTTCGTCCACGGACAGCACCACGTCGAATCCCTGCTCCCCTTCCCTCAGGGTGACATCATTGATCTGCACCGCGGGAGGCAGGTCCATCTCGCGCCGGACCTCGGGCGCCCGGTTCAGGGGGCTCGCGTAGTATGCGGTCATAGGGGCAGCGTCCCCATGGCCGCCCGCAGCGCGGCAGGATCGTAGACTTCACCGGCCTTGATGACCATCCGCACCGCGCGGACGGCATTGAGGTCTGCCAGCGGGTCCGCGTCCAGCACGACCACATCGGCCCACTTCCCGGGCTCAAGGGTGCCAGCTCGATCCGCGATGCCCAAAATCTCGGCATTGGTGCGCGTGGCCGCCCGGAGCACCTGCATCGCCGAGAGCCCGCCCTTGTGCATCAACAGCATCTCTTCGTGCATGAAGCCGGCGACATCGGTCCCGCAGCCGAGGCGCACGCCGGCCGCCACCAGGTACCGGTAGTGCCGCATGCGATCCTCGAGGTGGGACGCCGAAACGTCGATGAGCCACTGGGGCCGGCCCAGTTCCTTCCCGCGGTGCGCGATCACCCACGACTCGGCCATGGTGGGCACCACCGGGATACGCTTCTCTGCCAGCAGTTCGGCGGTGGGTTGGTCCACCAGGGCCGCGTGCTCGATGCAGTCCACCCCAGCCTCAATGGCGCGCCGGATGGCCGCAGGCGGATGGGCGTGAACCGTCGTCGGGCGGTTCTGCCAGTGGGCTTCGTCGAAGGCGGCGCGCAGTTCGTCCACGGTATACTGGGGCGACGCGGGCTGGTCGTGTCCCTGTGAGACGAATCCACCCGACGCCATACACTTGACCAGATCGGCGCCGCGCCTGAGCATTTCGCGGGCCGCATGGCGGACTGCGTCGACTCCATCGGCCACGAAGCAGATGGCGTCCCCATGGCCGCCGGTCATGGCGATCGGCTGCCCACAGCTGTAGACGCGGGGGCCTTTGATGAGCCCCGCCTCGATGGCCTTGCGCACGGTGAAGCTCGTCGCGCCCTTGCCGCCCACGTCGCGGACGGTCGTGACGCCCTCGATGAGGCTGGACAGGCAGTTCCGGCTTGCCCGCAGCACCAGATACTCCGTGGGTTCCGCGGCCCGCTCCCAGAACGAGCGGACCCCGTGCCGGGTATCGAGGTGCTCGTGGGCGTTGATCAGCCCGGGAATGACGTATCGTCCGGACACGTCAATGACCACATCGCTGGCTGCCGGTGCCCCCACTTCCTCCAACCGGCCGACCTTGGTAATGGTGTCGCCCTCGAAGACCACCACAGCGTGCGGTAGCGGCTCGTCGCCCTTCCCACCAATGACCGTCCCACCTTGCAGATACGTCGCCATCCCTCGCCTCCTGTTGTCCACCACCAACCGCCCTGCGGGCCCCGACGCGCGACTCCTCGCGCCGCCTGCCCCCTCGCCGCCTACGCCGGCACCCGTCCTGCGGCAGCCCGCAGGGCGACAGGGTCGTACAGTTCCCCTCCCTTGCACACCCACCGGATGCGGCGCAGCGCCCCGGGGTTGATCAGCGGGTTCCCATCGGTGATGATGAGATCCGCGAGGTACCCCGCCGCAATGACGCCGAGGTCCGAGGCGCGTCCGATGATCCGCGCGGCCACCGAGGTCGCAGCCCGGAGGCTGGCCGCCGCCGACAGCCCGGCCTCGCGCAGCAGCTCCACCTCCTCCGGCATCTCGCCCATCACGTCGGTACCGGCAGCCACGACCACGCCGGCGCCGACGGCGAGGCGCGCGGCCAGTGCGTGACGATCGAGGAGGGCCCGCGCGCGCTCGACGACGGCCGCAGGGCGTCCCCAACTCGGTCCACGGCTGACCATGGCCGGACCCTCGCTCAGCGTGGGCACCAGGTAGACGCCGCGCGCAGCCATCAGGTCGGCGGTGGGGGCATCGAGCAGCATGGCGTGCTCGACGCAGTCCACGCCGGCTTCCACCGCGCGCCGGATGGCTTCGGACGGGTGGGCGTGGGCCGCGGTCGGACAGCCGGCGGCATGAGCCTCGTCGAATGCCGCGCGCAGCTCTTCCACCGTGAATTGCGGAGAAGCGGGCAAGTCGCCGGCTGCTTCCACTACCCCTCCCGAGGCCATGCACTTGATTAGGTCTGCCCCTCGCCGGATCAATGCCCTGGCCGCAGCACGCACCGCATCCGCGCCGTCGGCCACCAGCGCGCGCAGATGGCCATGGCCGCCCGTCATCGCAATCGCCTGCCCGCACGCGACCACCCGGGGGCCTCGGACCAGGCCCGAGGCGACCGCGTCACGGTAGATCAGGCTGATCCCGTCCCGGCTCGCCATGTCCCGAACGGCAGTGATGCCCGCGGCCAGGTTGAGAAGCCCGTTGCGGGCCGTGCGGAGCACGAGATAGTGCGTATCCTGTGTGACGCGCTCCTGGTAGGAGCCGGTAGCCCCCCGGGTGTCCTGATGCTCATGGCAGTTGATGAGCCCGGGCATCAGCACGCCACCGCCCCCGTCCACGCTCACGCCGGCCGGCAGGGAGGCCCCGAACTCGCGCCGTCGCCCCACGGCGGCAATGCGATCGCGCTCGGTGACCACGACCGCATCAGAGACCAGCTCGTCAGCAAGCCCGTCGAAGAGGCTCACCTGGTGAAAGACCAGCCGTGCCATGGGTGACCGATCCCCGGGTCCGCGGCCCTCAGGCCTTGTCTGGGACGAACTCCCGCAGGATGACGGCCGTCATCCAGTCACAGCACATGGCGTAGATCCGTTCGCCCAACTCGCGGGTGGCCTTGGAGGGATCGCCGACGTGTCCGTAGGGCGACGTGGACTTGAACGATCGCGTGCCCCGGGCCACGCCCCCTCCGTAGACCGGCGGCTCGTCCTTCTCGATCTTCCTGGCGGGCGGGGCCGGGTAGTGGGGCTGCGCGCGGTCGAGGTGGACGAGCCGCGGCGCTGAGACCAGCATGCGAGCCGTCTCGCTCGCTCCACCGTGTCCTTCACGGGCTCCACCCGAGAGGATCTCGTGGTAGTGCGCCGTTAGGTATGGGAGCCAGTTGAGGGCGATGGCCTGACAGTCGTGGCGTTCCACGAGCTCCTGGGCCGCGATCTGCATGGCGGGGAAATTACCGCCGTGACCCAGCACCAGCGCCAGCTTGGTGAAGCCATGGGCCACCAGGCTCCCGCCGACCTCCAGGATGACCCGCCGCATCGTGTCGGCAGAGAGGGTGAGCGTGCCGGGAAAGGGCATCATGTGGTAGTTGACCCCAAACGGCAGACACGGCGCCGACACCGCGGGCACGCCTCTGGCGGCCAGGCGGGCCAGGATGCCTCGGGCAAAGTCGTACCCCTGGAACGTGTCCGCACCCATCGGCAGGTGGATCCCGTGACTCTCCGTCGAACCCAGCGGGATGAGGGCGATCTGGCTCGCCTTCCGCACCGCCTCGACCTCTTCCCAGGTCATCTCCAGCAACGTCTTCGGTCCTCGAACCTCATAGAGAACCTCGCCAGTCGCCTGCCCCATGATCCGTGTCCTCCTCCACACCCGGTCCCCGAACGCCCGCGGCCGGGCGCTACACTTCCAGCACCTCCTGGTACTCGTACCGGTCGGCCCGGTACCGGGCCTCCAGGTACACCTCCGCCGTCTCACCCGAGAAGATCCGGAGCGTCACCACCACCAGCGCGCTGGCGGGGGGAACCTCGAGCAGCTTGGCGTCGTGCGCGTCCGCCAGCGCAGCGCTCATGGTGCGCACGGCATGCGTGAACCGCCGACCGTGCACCTCATCAGTATGAGCCCGCAGAAACGTGAGGAGCGCGCCGCGTCGCGTGATGTCCTCCACGGACACGGGGTGGGTGCACGCCAGGTGTACGCGCGACATTCCAATGGGACCACTCGGGGTCAGGCCGCGGTGTATGATCCGCGTGACCGGCGTGCCCGCCTCGACCGTCAGTTCCCGTGCGATCCTGGTTGAAGCCGGGACCACGGCAATCTCACGGACATCGGAGCGCACGTCCACGCCCCGGGCGCGGAGTTGCTCGATGAACCCTACCAAGCGCCTGGGACGCACGTCAGCGATCTTGCGGCCGACCACGGTGCCTTTGCCGGCATGTCGGGTGATCAGCCCCTCAGCGACGAGTTCGGAGAGCGCCTGGCGGACCGTGGTGCGACTCACACCGTAGTGACGTTGGAGCTCGACCTCCGTGGGCAGGAGCGACCCCTCCGGGAAGTCGCCTGACTGGATCCGCTCCCTGAGATCCCGCTTGATCTGGTGGTAGAGCGGAATCGGCAGGGCGGCAGTAATGTGCCCAAGAGCGACGGCGCTCTTTGCAGGTGTCACCGTTGGCACCGCGGTTCCCCGTGCCGCGCCGATTGCAGGAGCTTGTGTGAATTCATCGTAATATCACAATGTCATGATCTTTATAGTTATTAGTTCGTCGCCCTACCGGCTGTTCCTCCCCAGAGGTGTCCACTCATGAGCCATCTCGAGATCGCCGGCCTTCGCGTGGGCCCTGGGACGCGGGCCTTCACGACGATCCCCGTAACCAGAACGCTGCTCGGCGCCGAACTCGCCCTGCCCCTCCACATCGTCTGTGGCCGAGAAGCCGGGCCGGTGTTGGGGTTGACCGCCGGCATCCACGGCGTGGAGCACCTGGGAGTGTGGATCGTCCGGGACGCGCTGAAGGCACTGCACCCAGAGGCGCTGCGGGGCGTCGTGGTCGCCGTCCCGGTGGCGAACCCTCTCAGCTTCGTCCGCGCCAGCCGCGTCACACCTGAAGACGACATCGACTTTGGGAACCTCAACCGCGTCTTTCCGGGTCGACGCGCGACGCCGGTCTTCGGAGGCGGCGCGGCTCACCCAAGTGACCGCACTGTCACGGAGATGCTGGCATCTACCCTGACCGAGCAGGTCCTGCCACACCTGACCCACCTGCTGGACTTCCACACCCACTTCAATGGCGTCGGGCTGGCGAAGGTCATTATAGGCCGCGAGCTCCCCGAGCGCGTACGGGACAGCGCCTGGCGCATGGCAAAGGCCTTCGGGATGCCCTTGATCCAGGAAGAGACCATGCGGGCGACCACGTGCACCGGCCAAGCCGCGGCGATGGGTGTGCCGGCCATCGCGCCCGAGGTGGGCGGAGACCAGCTGCCGACCCAGGTGGCGCGACGGTGCGTGACAATGAACGTGCGGGGTATCCTCGGCGTCATGGCCGCGCTCGGAATGCTGCCGCAGGAAGCAAAGCCGCCGGTGCGCTACTTCATTTTTCGCCACGTCCCGCACGTGCGGCCGCGGACGGCGGGTTACCTGATCCCGGTCCACGACCCCGTGGACCTGTTCGCGGAGGGCCGCTTCGGCGTCGAGGTCAAGGCCGGCGAGCCGCTGGGCCACCTGTTCGACCCGTATACGCTGGAAGACGTGGAGGAGCTCTCGGCGCCGACGGACGGCATCCTCTACATGTCGCGCCGCGCCGGGCCCATCGAGGCAGGCGGCCACGCCTTCGCTGTGGCCTCATACGAGGAGAGTCGGGTCGAGTCCTGAGGGGGACACGCATGCTGCACCCCAATGCCGTGAAGAGGAAGCTGGCGAGCGGAGGCACAGCCGTCGGGACCATTGTCCAGGTTCCCCATCCGTTGATCGTGGAGGCGTGCGGTCGCGCGGGATTCGACTTCGTCATCCTCGACGAGGAACACGGTGCGCTGGGACCGGACCGGTTGGCCGACATGATCCGCGCCGCCGAGGTCGCCCATGTCACACCCCTGGTGCGGGTCAGCGAGAACAGGGCGCCGCTGATCCTGCAGGCGCTCGACCAGGGCGCCGGCGGCGTGGTGATTCCTGGCGTGCGGTCAGCGGATGAGGCCAGAGCCGCGGTGGACGCGGCCAAGTACGCACCCGCCGGCCACCGCGGATACTGCTCGGCGGTACGCAGCGCTGGCCTCATCGGCGACCGCGCCGCCATGGAGCGCGCCAACGCCGAGACGATGGTCATCCTGCTCATTGAGCACCGGGAGGCGGTGGACGCGTTCGAAGCCATGCTCGACGTCCCGGGCGTGGACGTGGTGTTCATCGGTCCGGGAGATCTGTCCCACAGCCTGGGCGTCCCGGGGCAACTGGCGCATCCGGTGGTCCAGGACACCGTGGGACGGCTGATCAGCATGGCGGCCCGACGAGGCCGGTGCGCCGGCGTGCACGTGAAGCGACCCGAAGACGCCGACCGCTACCTGCGCCTGGGCGCCCGCTTCCTGAACTATGGCATGGACATCCAGGTGATCGCGCAGGCGTTCATCGACATCGTCAGGCAGGTCGAACGCTTGGGGCCACAGTAGTCTCCCCCGAGATGGACCCACGGGTAGCCCGTGTGGGTGCCCGCGGACCCGCTAATCAGGAGGCAGCAGATGCGAGTACGCCGCGCCGCGACACCAGCCCCCTGGGACCATGTGAGCGCTACGCGCCTGATGGCCGATCTCGAGGCCCTGGCGCAGTGGGCGCGGCTCTCGGGCACGCCCGAGGAGTTGAAGGCGTTCAAGTACGTACGCCGCCAGCTACAGGCGGCGGGATGCAAGACGACGCTGATCATGCACGACGCATATATCAGCCTGCCAGGACCGGCCGCGCTGGCGGCCACCGTCCCCGGGACCGGTACCTCCGTCACCTTCCCGTGCATCACGCATTCGTTCTCGGCGTCGACCGGGGACCAGGCGATCAGCGCCACGGCCTGCTACGCTGGGGACGGCCGGCCGGAGGACCTCGTGTGCGTGCAGCCGGGTGGCAAGATCGGCGTGGTCGATGGCCTGGCGACGCCGGACCGGGTGCACGCCGCCGCCCGGGCCGGCGCGGCGGGCCTGGTGTGTCTCAACCGCGACCCCCTGGTGCACGAGATGATCGTCTCGCCGGTCTGGGGCAACCCCGCGCCGGACGATCTGGACCGGCTGCCGCGGATCCCCGTGGTCTCGGTCGCTGCGGAGCACGGTGACCGGCTGCGGGACCTGGTCAAGGGTGGAGCCGTCTGGCTGCACCTGCGGACCCAGGTGGACACAGGGTGGCGGCGGACACCGATCCTGATCGGCGAGCTGGACGGCGAGGTCGAAGACACGTTCGTGATGATGGCCGGCCACGTGGACTCGTGGTACCGCGGCGCCATGGACAACGGCGGGGCCAACGCCACCATGCTGGAAGTGGCGCGGGCACTCGCCGGGGTGCGGCGCTATCGCGGCGTGCGCTTTGCCTTCTGGTCCGGACACTCCCACGGCCGCTACTCGGGGTCCACCTGGTATGCGGATCACTTCTGGCACGAACTGGCCGACCGCTGCGTCGTCCACGTCAACATCGACTCGGTCGGCGGGCGCCACGCGGTGATCAACCGGCACGCCTGGGCCATGCCAGAGACGCGCGCGGTGGCCGACCGGGTGATCCGGGCGCTGGTCGGCGAGCGCTTCGAAGGCGGCCGCGTGGGCCGTGCCGGTGACCAGTCGTTCCTCGGCGTCGGCCTGCCCTCGCTGCTGATGAGCCTCTCGGAGCAGCCGGCCGATTCCCCCGATGCCAGCCGCGACTTCAACATTCGGACCGGTGGCGCCACAGGCGGGCTGGGCTGGTGGTGGCACACCACCGATGATCTCCCCGACAAGATCGACCCCCAGCTGCTGCTGCGCGATGCCAAGATCTACGTGGGGGTCGTGCACGCGTTCGCCACGGAACCGGTGCTGCCGCTGGACTACGCCGCCACGGCCCGGGACTGGCTGGCGACCCTGCGCAACCTACCCCGGGCGGCCGGCCGGCATCTCGACCTGCGGGCCCCTCTCGCCGACGCGCGGCGACTCGTCGAGGCCACGGCGACGCTTGAGCGCGTGTTGCGGCCCCTGCGCGAGCGACCGCGTCGCCGTGCGGTCCGCGCGGCCAACGCCGCCCTGATGGCGATCGGCCGCGCCCTCATCCCGGTGGGATATACCCGCCGCGGGCGCTTCGATCACGATCCCGCGCTCGAGCAACGCGACATCCCACTGCTGGCCTCAGTCCGAGCGCTCGGCGGGGCCAGCGGCGATGCCGCCAAGCACCTGGCGGTCAGAGCGCAGCGAGATCTCAACGCGATCCGGCTTGCGCTCCAACAGGCCGCCGATGTCGCCGAGGCCGCCGCGCGGGAGCTCAGGCGGGCACGCCGATAGCGAACAGTGGGTCCCCGGGGTTGGTGGCCAGCGTCGTTGTGACGAACAGCACGACGCCCGCCGCCGGCGTGGAGAGGCTGGCGATCCGTTCGCCGAACCAGTCGCGGATCTCGCCCGCGGCCTGACCGGCGGACACCTGCTGGCCCGCGCTCACCGATGGATAGAACAGTCCGGCAGAAGACGACCGGACCCACAGGAACTCGGACACCGGTACCGGAGCGCTGATGGCCTCCGGAACCGATCCGAGCATGTCCAGGTGTGCAAGCACCCTGTGGATGCCGCGCAGGTGCAGCCCGACCATCCGCTCGTCCAGGATGCCCTGGCCGCCGGCTTCGGGCAGGATCGCGGGAATCCCCATAGACGATGCGGCCTCGACGGTCGCCCCGGAGAGGCCGCCGGCGACGACGTACCCCAGCCCGAAGGTCTCGGCCATGGCGCGGGACTTCGCCACCACCTCGGGCGCCGCGCCCTGGCAGAACAGCACGAACGGCTCCAGGGCTTCATGGAGATCGCCGCCGTGGAGGTCCACGTAGGCGTCTGCCCGGCGAATGACCTGGGTGAGCAGCGTGTGCGCGATGCGCTCGGACGCGGTCCCGTCCGGCCGGCCCGGGAAGACCCGGTTGAGGTTCCTGCCGTCTAGCGGGCAGACGCCGATCGCGCGGGCGGCGAACGCCGGCGGATTCGCCACGGGCACCACGATCACCGTCCCGCGCAGCGCCGCCACATCGAGGCTGGCGGCCGCCCGGATGGCCGCCTCGATGCCCACGTACTCGGCACCGTGGATCCCCGCCGTGATCACCAGGGTAGGTCCGGGCGCTGAGCCCCGCAGGACGATCACCGGCAGGCGCACGGCCACCCCGGGGACCGACAGCGCACCGTGCGCTCGCGTTCCGGGAGAGGCGGTCGCGGTCCCGACGGTCAGCGATCCGCGCATGGCGCTTCCCGCCGCTAGAGTGTCATCTTGGGGTCCAGGGCATCCCGCAGCCCGTCGCCCAGCAGGTTGAATCCCAGCACGGTCACGGCAATCGCGAGTCCGGGCAGCGTGGCGATGTGGGGCGCGATGGTGATGAAGTCACGGCCGGTGCTGACCATCAGCCCCCACGACGGTGTGGGCGGCTGGACCCCGAGCCCCAGGAACGAGAGCGCGGCCTCCAGCAGGATGGCGCTGGCCATGTACAGGGCCGAGTAGACCACCAGGATCGAGATGCAGTTGGGCAGCACGTGGCGGACCACGATGCGGAGCGCCCCGGCGCCAATGGCGCGCGCGGCCGCCACGTACTCCTGCTCCTTGATGGACAGCACCGAGCCGCGGATCACGCGGGCGAAGCCCGGCGTGGCCCAGATGCCCACGGCCAAAATGGTGTTCTGGATGCCGGGCCCCAGCGCGCTGACGATGGCAATCGCCAGCAACAGATAGGGAAAGGCCAGCAGCACGTCCAGCGAGCGCATCACCACCTCGTCGGCGGCACCTCCCAGATAGCCTGCCGCGGTGCCCAGGACGATCCCCAGGACCAACGCAATCAGCACGGAGACCAGCCCCACCACGAGCGCCACACGGCTCCCGTAGACGAGACGGCTGGCGATGTCTCGGCCGAACTCATCAGCGCCCAGCAGGTACTTGCCCCCAGGCGGCATGCGCTTGTCGGCCAGCGACTGCCTGGCGGGATCGGCCGGCGCCACATAGGGCGCGAAGACCGCCAGCAGCACCAGCACCGCCACAATCGTCGCACCGAACAGCGCCAGCCGGTTGCGCCGGAAACGCCGCCAGGCCGCCGTGCCGCTCGACAGGTACGGGGCAGGTACGGGGCCTGCGCCCTCTTCCAGGGCCGCGTCGCGGGCACTCATCTGTCGCCTCCCGGGCTCCCGCGGCTAGTGGTACGTGATCCGCGGGTCGAGGTACGCATAGGAGAGGTCCACCAGCAGATTGATTACTACGAACGTGACGGCCAGGACCAGCACGCCGCCCTGGAGCAGGACGTAATCCCGGGCGAAGATGGCCCGCACCAGCATCCGACCGATGCCCGGCCAGGCGAAGACGGTCTCGGTCAGCACCGCACCGCCCAGCAACTGGCCGGTCTGGAGCCCGAGCACCGTGACCACAGGAATCAGCGCGTTGCGCAGCGCGTGGCCGACCAGGACCCCGCGTACACCCACGCCCTTGGCCCGCGCCGTGCGGATGTAGTCCTCCCGCAACACTTCCAGCATGGTAGACCTGGTCATCCGGGCCAGCATGGCCACCGTGGGCGTCGCCAGGGTCAGCGCAGGCAGGACCAGGTGCGACCACGTCCCGCGTCCGCCAGCGGGGAACCAGTTGAGCTGGAGGCTGAAGATCACGATGAGCACGATGCCGGTCCAGAAGATGGGCATGGACAGCCCGAAGAGCGAGAGCACCCGTACCGCGTTGTCGAAGAGCGAATACGGCCAGCGGGCCGAGGTGATCCCCAACGTCACGCCCACCGCGACCGCGATGACCAGGGCGGTCAGGCCGAGCTGCGCCGTGGCCGGCCAGACGTCGGCGATCTCCTCGTTCACCCGGCGGCCCTCCCGGATCGAGCGGCCGAGGTCGCCCTGCAGCAGACGCGCCACGTAGCGGATGTAGCGCACCGGGAGCGGCTGGTCCAGGTCCAGGGACGCGCGCAGCTTGGCAATCATCTCCGGTGTGGCACCTTCGCCCAGCATGAGGGCGGCCGGGTCGCCGGGGATCAGGTTGATGGTCACCATGATGAGCAGCACGACCCCCAGCAGCACGGGCACCATGATCAGGATGCGGCGGGCGAGGAAGCGCGTCACGGCTCAAACGACAGGTAGCGGATGATTCGAGGCGGGCGCTCCGGTCGCGGGCCGGAACCGGCCGAGATTTCGCCGGCCCCGCCCGCGCCGGTTGCTCCTACTTCTGGATCCAGACGTACGCGAACCCCTGGTTGTACTCGATCGGATGCGGCACGAACCCCTTCACGTGCGATCGCATCACCGCGATCTCCTTCGTGACATAGAGGGATGGCCATAATGTCCCGCGCCAGCAGCTCCTGCGCCCGGGCGTAGAGCTCTTCCCGCTCCCGGGGATTCATGCTGAGCCGGGCCTGATCCACCAGCTTGTCGTACTCCGGATTGAAGTACCGGTGGAGATTCCAGCCCTTGGGCGGCACCTGGTCAGACCGGAATAGCGGCAGGAGGCTGTAGTCGGCATCGGCGGTTGTCGTCACCCAGCCGCGGGTCACCAGGTGGTAGTCGAGCACCGCAGCCCGCATGGTGGTGAAGACCGTGGCCCACTCCAGGAAGCTGATGTCCACCCGTACGCCGATCTCCCGCATCTGGGCCTGGAACGCCTCGGAGATCTCGGCATCCTTGAAGAACCGGCCGCGCGGCGACAGCAGCGTGAGGGCCAGGGGGATGCCCTCGCGCTGCATGATGCCGTCAGGCCCCGGCCGGAACCCGGCCTCCTGCAGCAGCGCCCGGGCCCGCTGCGGATTGTACGGATACAGAGTGTCGAGGTTCAGGGGCCTGTAGCCGAAGACCCCGGGGGCCAGGATGCCGTCGGCCGGCGCGGCTGCGCCTTCCAGGATGTTGTCCACGATCGACCGCCGGTTGGTGCCCACAATCAGCGCCCGGCGCACACGGACGTCAGACATGGGCGGTCGCGACAGGTTCATGGCGATCATCACGACCCGGATGCCGTTGGCCGAGGCCACGGTGAAGTTGGGGTCCCGGGCAAAGGCCGCCAGTTGGGCCGGCGCCGGTACCAGCACCATGTCCACCTCACCTGTCCGCAGCGCGATCATCCGCGCCGACTCCTCCGGGATCACCCGGAACACGATCCGGTCCAGGTGCGCCTTCGTCCCCCAGTACTCGTCGTTGCGCGTCACCGAGATCCGGTCGTTGGTCCGCCACTCCTCGAACTTGAACGGCCCGGTCCCCACCGGCCGCCGGCTGAACTCTGCCCCCAGCCGCTGCACCGCCGCCGGACTCACGATGCCGGCATAGACCATGGCCACGCTGTAGATGAGCGGCGCGTAGGGCTCGGTGGTCACGATATCCACGGTATAGTCATCCACGACCTCGGCACCCTTGATCGGGCCGCCGATGCTGGCCCAGCGAGACGGCGTCTTGGGATCGAAGGCGCGGTCGAACGTGAACTTCACCGCCGCCGCGTTGAACACCGTCCCGTCGTGGAACTTCACGTCACGCCGCAGCGTGAACCGAATGCGCGTCGGCGACAACACCCGCCACCCCGTGGCCAGCTTGGGCTGCACCTTCATGTCCGGCCCCATGATCACCAGCGGCTCCAGGATCATCTGGTAGATCCACGCCCCCGGCGCCGTGGTCTCGAAGTACGGGTCCAGCGACACGGCATCCACCGGCCGCGCAATGGTCAGCGTCCCGCCGCGGACCGGCCCCACCGGCCCCGACCAAGCCGGCGGCGAGGCCACGGCCGCGACCAGACCCACCACGAGCAGTACCCAACCAGCGCGTCGCATGATGCCATCCCTCCCGCCAGTGAGCTGGTACCCTCTCCCTCCTTACTTTACTTCACTTCTGCAGCCAGACGTAGTGGAACCCCTGGTTGTACTCGATCGGATGCGGCACGAAGCCCTTCACGTACGATCGCATCACCGCGATCTCCTTGGTCGTATACCACGGGATGAACATGATGTCGCGGGCGATCATGTCCTGCGCGCGGCCGTAGAGCTCCTCCCGCTCGCGAGGGTTCAGGTTGGTGCGCGCGGCGTCCACCAGCCTGTCGAACTCTGGGTTGAAGTACCGCCAGGTGTTCCACCCCCTGGGCGGCGCCTGGTCCGACCGGAACATGGGCAGGAGGCTGTAGTCGGCGTCGGCGGTGGTGGTCACCCAGCCGAGCGTGAACAGGTGATAGTCCAACGTTGCCGCGCGCACGTGGGTGAAGACCGTGGCCCACTCCAGGAAGCTGATGTCCAGCCGCACCCCGATCTCACGGAGCTGGGCCTGGTACGCCTCGGAGATCTCGGCGTCCTTGAAGTAGCGGCCCCGCGCGGACAGCAGCGTGAGCACCAGGGGGATGCCCTCGCGCTGCATGATGCCGTCAGGCCCCGGCCGGAACCCGGCCTCCTGCAGCAGCGCCCGGGCCCGCTGCGGATTGTACGGATACAGGGTGTCCAGGTTCATCGGCTTGTACCCGAAGACGCCCTGGGCTAGGATGCCGTCGGCCGGGCCGGCAGCGCCCTCGAGGATGTTCTGGAGGATGGCCTGGCGGTTGGCCGCCATGACCAGCGCCCGACGGACGCGCACGTCGGAGAGCGGCGAGCGCGTGAGGTTCATCCCGATGAAAACCACCCGCAGCCCGGTCGCCTGCGCCACGGTGAAGTTGGGGTCCCGGGCAAAGGCCGCCAGCTGGGCCGGCGCCGGTACCAGCACCATGTCCACCTCACCTGTCCGCAGCGCAATCATCCGCGCCGACTCCTCCGGGATCACCCGGAACACGATCCGGTCCAGGTGCGCCTTCGGCCCCCAGTAGTCGTCGTTGCGCGTCACCGAGATCCGGTCGTTGGCCCGCCACTCCTCGAACTTGAACGGCCCGGTCCCCACCGGCCGCCGGCTGAACTCTGCCCCCAGCCGCTGCACCGCCGCCGGACTCACGATGCCGGCGTAGACCATGGCCACGCTGTAGATGAGCGGCGCGTAGGGCTCGGTGGTCACGATATCGACGGTATAGTCATCCACGACCTCGGCACCCTTGATGGGCCCGGCCAGGCTCGCCCACCGGGCTGGGGTCCTGGGATCGAAGGCGCGGTCGAACGTGAACTTCACCGCCGCCGCGTTGAACACCGTCCCGTCGTGGAACTTCACATCGCGCCGCAGCGTGAACCGAATGCGCGTCGGCGACAACACCCGCCACCCCGTGGCCAGCTTGGGCTGCACCTTCATGTCCGGCCCCATGATCACCAGCGGCTCCAGGATCATCTGGTAGATCCACGCCCCCGGCGCCGTGGTCTCGAAGTGCGGGTCCAGCGACACGGCATCCACCGGCCGCGCAATGGTCAGCGTCCCGCCGCCGACCGGCCCCGCCGGCCCCGGGTAGGCGGGCGCGACCAACAGCGCGACCACCAATCCGATCCCGACTAACGTCCATCGTGACCCGTTCATCCCGCTACCTCCTTCTTGCCAATTGGCCGCGAATCCGTCACGGGAATCCCGCGCGTTACGCGCCATGTTCGCCGTCCACGCAGTGTTCCCCTCGCAGGGCGGACCTGGGAGTGCACCGAAAAGCACTACCAACAAGCGACCGCGGGAGGCATGTCGATGAACGCTCACCAAAGGTGGTGGCGCTGGGCGCCGGTTGTCGCGCTGGTGGCAGCCCTCTCGGCCCCAGGTGCGGCCCGGACGCCGGTGACGCTCACCTTCATGCACTTCAACGACGTCTACCAGCTCGGTCCGGTGGACGGTGGCAAGGCCGGAGGGTTCGACCGGATTGCGTACGCGATCAAGCAGATCCGGGCCCAGGATCCCGAGGCCCAACTGCTCTTTGCGGGCGATCTCATCTCGCCGTCGCTGGAATCGGCGGTGTTCAAGGGCGCGCAGATGATCGACGGCATGAACGCGCTGGGGGTCGACGCCGCCACGCTGGGCAACCACGAGCTCGACCACGGGCTGGCGGTCCTGTTGGAGCGGATCGCCCAGTCGCGCTTCCCCTGGGTAGCGACCAACGTCTATCGACCCGACTTCACGCGGCTGCCCGGCGTGCAGTTTGCGCACACCCGACGCGTACGCGGCATCGAGGTGGGCTACTTTGGGCTGCTGACCGGCGAGACCCGCGTCGCTTCCCTGGGCGGCCTCGAGGTGATGATCCTCGACGAGGTGGGCACCGCCCGCACCATCGTGCCCATCCTGCGGCGCGGCGGCGCCCGCCTCATCGTGGGCCTGACACACGTGGATCTTGCGCTGGACCAGCGCATCCTGCGCGAGGTGCCTGAGATCAACCTCATCGTCGGTGGGCACGACCACGACCCGCTGCGCGCGGTCGTCGGCTCGTCCCTGGTGGTCAAGGCCGGGTCCGATACGCGCCGGCTCGGCGTGGTCCGAATCCAGGTGGACTCTGATGGCCGCGTGGTGGGGCTGCGCGACGAGCTGATCCCCATCACCGACCAGACCCCGTCTGACCCGGCGGTGGCCGCGATCGTGAAGAGCTATGCCGACAAGATGAGCCGGGAGCTGGACGTGGTCATCGGCCGGACCACGGTGCCCCTGGATGCGCGCAATGTCACGGTCCGCGCGGCCGAGTCGGCGCTGGGGAACTTCATCGCGGACGTGATGCGCCAGGCGGTGGGCGCCGATGTGGCCATCACCAACGGCGGCGGGATCCGCACCAACGTCGTGTTCCCGGTCGGCGACATCAAACGACGGGACGTCCTGGCCTGGCTGCCGTTCGGCAACATCGTGGTGAAGGTGCGGATGTCCGGCGCGGCGCTCCGTGCGGCGCTGGAGAACGGCGTCAGCCAGGTCGAGGCACTCAGCGGGCGGTTTCCGCAGGTCTCGGGCATGACGTACACGTTCAGCCGCAGCCGGCCGGCGGGCTCCCGCATCGTTGCCGTGACGGTCGGCGGCCGACCGCTGGATCCCGACGCCTTCTACACGGTCGCCACCAACGACTTCATGCAGGCCGGCGGCGACGGCTACACAACCATCAAGTCCGCCGAGGTGATCATCAACGCGGCTGGCGGGCCGGTGATGGCCACCGTCGTGGCGCAGGCCATCGGGCAGGCTGGCACCATCGCCCCGCGGATCGAGGGCCGGATCACGGTCCTTCCGTAGCGGCTGGGGCTCCTGGCACCCGCCCGTCAGCGCCGGCGGGGTCGGCGCGTGCGCTTCTTCCGTATGGGCTTCGTCACACGGCGCCGCGCGGGCGTCGGTGCCTTCCGCACGGGGCGCCGCGCGGGCCCGGCCGCCTCCACCGGCGGGGGTGGAGCCGACGGCTCCACTGCTGGCGGAACCGTGGCCGCGAGGGCGCTCTCTGTAGGTATCAGCGACAGTTGCTGGGGCGCGCCGGACAGCGCGGCCAGCACCTCTTCCGTGTGACCGTCCACCCTGACCCTGGGAAAGATGTGGGTGATCGTGCCGTGCTCGTCAATGATGAAGGTCGTGCGCTCGGTGCCCATGAACGTCCTGCCGTACTGTTGTTTCTCCTTCCACACCCCGTAGGCGGTGACGATGGTACGGGACTCGTCACTGACCAGCGGAAAGGGCAGGCCGTACTTCTGCTTGAACCGGGCATGGGATGTGACGCTGTCGGTGCTCACACCGAGCACCACCGCGCCGCGATCGAGCAGCGCCTGATAGTGGTCCCGGAAGCTGCAGGCCTCTCGCGTGCACCCTGGTGTGTCATCTTTCGGATAGAAGTAGAGCACGACCTTGCGGCCGCGGAAGTCGGCCAGTGAGATCGTCGTTCCGGCATCCGTGGTCGCTGTGAACTCGGGAGCCCGCTCCCCGACCTGCAGCATGCGCGTCCCTCCCCCAGGAGTGCCTCCGTGTCCAGTGTGCCGGTCGTCTGTGGGCGCGGGAGCGCTCACCGGCGACCGACCAGATCCCGCAGCGCCGGCTCCAGCTCAGTCCACCTGAAGCGAAATCCGTGCGCCTGGAGCCGCGCGGGCAGGACGCGTTGGCTGCTCAACAATAGTTCATCGGCCATCTGCCGGCCCAGCGCCAGGCGCAGCGCGAACGCGGGCGCTCGCAGCAGCGCGGGGCGCCGCACCGCGCGGGCCAGGGCCTGCGCAAACTCCCTGTTGGGCACCGGATGCGGTCCCACGACGTTGACCGGCCCGGCCAGCGACGGCGTGCGCAGGGCGAAGAGCACCGCAGCCACCAGGTCCTCGACGTGCACCCAGCTCCACCACTGGCGGCCGCTGCCCAGCGGCCCGCCGAGCCCCAACCGGAACAGCGCGAGCAGCGGGGCCAGAAACCCTCCGTGCGCCAGCACCAGACCGAAGCGGGTACAGACCACGCGCACCCCGTCCGGGGCGCGCTGGGCCTCCTGCTCCCAGGCCACGGCCACGTCGGCCATAAACCCCCGGCCCGGCCCCGCCTCTTCCGTGAGCACCTGGTCGCCCCGGTCGCCGTAGAAGCCGATCGCCGATGCCGAAATGAACACCGGCGGCCGGTGCCGCGCCCTGCCCATGGTCTCGACCAGCAACCGGGTTGCCCGGATGCGGCTGTCGGCGATCTCGCGGCGCGCCGCCGCGGTCCACCGGCCGGGCGCGACGCGGCGGCCGGCCAGGTTGATGACCGCGTCGGCGCCGTCGAGCGCCCCGGGGTCGAGCACGCCGCGGGCCGGATCCCACGGGATCTCCTGCGGCCCGACGGCCGCGCGCCGCACCAGACGGCGGACCTCGATGCCCTGCGCGTCCAGGGTGGCCGCAAGCGCCCCGCCCAGCAGGCCGGACGCCCCGGCGATGAGCGTTGCCGGCATGCCGCATCTTTCGCGGGGAACGAAGAGGAAATCCTGCTCGCCGGCGGGGATACCCGAGAGGGACGTGTGCTGTCGGGGAGGTGGCGCCTGTGGCTGAGACGACCGGGCACCGCATCATTCGCGCGCCGCGCGGGACCGCGATCTCCTGCCGCGGCTGGCCTCAGGAAGCGGCGCTGCGCATGTTGATGAACAGTCTGGATCCCGAGGTCGCGGAGAAGCCTGACGACCTCATCGTCTATGGGGGCACCGGGAAAGCGGCGCGCAACTGGGAGGCCTTCGACCGGATCGTCGCCAGCCTCCGCGACCTGCGCGCCGACGAGACGCTCCTGGTCCAGTCGGGCAAGCCGGTGGGCGTCTTTCGCACACACGAGTGGGCGCCGCGGGTGGTCCTGAGCAACGCGATGCTGGTGCCCGCGTGGGCGACCTGGGAGCACTTCTGGCAGTACGAGGCGCAGGGCCTGACCATGTTCGGCCAGATGACTGCCGGGTCGTGGATCTACATCGGCACCCAGGGCATCCTGCAGGGCACGTACGAGACCTTCGCGGCGGTCGCGCGGCAGCACTTCGGGGGGTCGCTGCGCGGCCGCCTGGTCCTCTCTGCCGGCCTCGGCGGCATGGGCGGCGCCCAGCCTATGGCCGTGACCATGAACGAGGGCGTGGCGCTGGTCGTCGAGGTAGACCCTGCCCGCATTCACCGCCGCAAGACCCAGGGCTGGGTGGACCGCACGACCGACTCGTTGGACGAGGCGCTGGTGTGGGCCGAAGGCGCGCGGCGGTCGCGCACGCCCCTCTCCATCGCGCTGCTCGGCAACGCGGCCGACGTGGTGCCGGAAATCGCACGCCGGGCCGTGCCGGTCGACGTGGTCACCGACCAGACCTCGGCCCACGACCCCCTGGGCGGCTACATTCCCACCGGCGTCACCGCTGAGGAGGCCCCCCGGCTGCGCCAGCAGGATCCGGCCGGTTACGTGGCGCGCAGCCGCGCGTCCATGGCCCGGCACTGCGAAGCCATCGTGCGGCTGATGCGCGCCGGCGCTGTGGCCTTCGACTACGGCAACAACCTGCGCGGACAGGCGCGGCAGGGCGGCTTCACCGACGCCTTCGCGTACCCCGGGTTCGTACCAGCCTACCTCCGGCCGATGTTCTGCGAGGGTAAGGGTCCGTTCCGGTGGGTGGCGCTGTCCGGGGACCCGGCCGACATCGGCGCCACCGACGAGGCGGTTCTCCAGCTCTTCCCCGACGACGAGGCCCTGGGACGCTGGATCCGGCTGGCAGCGCAGCGCGTGCCGTTCCAGGGCCTGCCGGCGCGCATCTGCTGGCTGGGCTACGGTGAGCGCGCGCGGGCAGGGCTGGCGTTCAACGACCTGGTGCGCAGCGGCCGCGTCCGGGCGCCGATCGTGATCGGCCGCGACCACCTGGACGCGGGCTCGGTGGCCTCACCGCTGCGGGAGACCGAAGGGATGAAAGACGGGTCCGACGCCATCGCCGACTGGCCGATCCTCAATGCGTTGGTCAATACCTGCGCGGGGGCGACCTGGGTGGCGGTGCACCACGGCGGCGGCGTAGGGATCGGCTACGCGATCCACGCCGGGCAGGTCAGCGTGGCCGACGGGACCGACTTGGCGGCGCTGAAGCTGGAGCGGGTGCTCACCGCCGATCCGGGCACCGGCATCGTGCGGCACGCGGATGCAGGCTACGAGAAGGCGCGGGACGTGGCCGCCTCGCGCGGTGTCCGCATTCCGGGCCTCACGATCTAGGCCAGACCGCGACCCCCTCAGCGCCCGGCTGCCTGGGCCGAGACGTTGCGTGGGGTGAAGACCCCGATGAACCGCACCGTGATGCCCGCCTCGGCCGGCGCCACGTCCACCGTCAGGCCGCGGCCGTCCCAGCGGATCACGGAACCCTGGCCGCCGGTGTACAGCCCGTAGGTCCGCAGGAATTCCAGCAGGGGCTGCCCGACCCTGTGACCGCCGGTCTCGGTGGTGAACCGGTCGTCATCGGTAAAGATGTAGCTGACCACGCCCGGGGTGTGGAGCTGGAGCGGTTGCCAGCGGTCGAGCGCACACACGCCCACCCCGCGGTCAGGATTGCAGAACCCGTGCGTGGATGGGGTGTCCACCTCTTCGACCGGGCCGAACGCTTCCATCAGCCCCCGCACCCGATCCAGCGGCATGCCGATCTCGATGGGACCGATGGCCCGACCGGGCAGGATCACCACCGGCTGCGCCTCGGCGGCGAACAGCAGCAGGCTGACCAATGCGACGGCACCGAGGGTGCTCACCCCGACTCTCATGGCCCTGCTCCTTTGTGCATCGAACCTGTCCTGCTATTCAGTGGCCCGGGTGAGACCACAAATGGGACAGAGCTGCGAGTACTGATCAATTTGATGATACCACTCCACCCATCAGTGGGTCGCCTGCGATGTCTCGATTCGTTGGAACTGACCCTCGCCCGGCGTCCTGTGCGCGAAGGCCAGATGCCCCTTGAGTTGGCGCTGCCGACTCACCCGCGGCTGATCGGACAATGGCCGCCATCGTTCTCTACGGACTCAGCGGAGGGTGTCCCAGGGCCGGTTGGGAGGCTGCTCCACGCCCGCAGTGTTGCGACGGCACACCGAGCGCAAGAACCAGACAGCCGTTCCAGCGGCAAGTCCGATGACCTGCTGGGCGACGCGGACCTGGAAACGTACCGGGGCGGCACGTCGTGCAGCCCGGTGGCAGAAGGCGCGTGCTAGAGCGCCTCCGACATCCGACCGGGCGCCATCGTACGACGAGCCGCCAGACCCGGGAAACGTCATCCGGCTAGCGACCTACTGGAAGCAGCGCAAGTCGCCCGTGCGGGTCCGGGACGAGCGGTTGGCCACGCGCCTGGAAAGCAGGAACGCCTCTACAACGGCAGCGAGCTGATCACCGGATCTTGGGGCCTCTTGGGAGCAGCGAAGCGTCAGAAACCTGCGCAGAAACTGCATTGGCGGGAGCGACGGGATTTGAACCCGCGATCTCCTGCGTGACAGGCAGGTGTGTTGAACCAGGCTACACCACGCCCCCGGGAAGCGAGCACTCCCGCCGTCGTCATTCTAGAATCGGGCCCCGCAGGTGTCAACGCAGATTGGCGACCACCCGGTCCCCGAACGCGGCGGTGGACAGCGCGTGCTCGCCCTCTACCAGGTCCGCGGTGCGCGCGCCTTCCTCGATAACCCTGTCTACCGCCCGCTCCACGGCCCGGCCTTCTGTATCCAGGCGCAGAGCGTAATGCAGCAACATCGCTCCGCTGAGGATCGCACCCACCGGGTTGGCGATGCCGCGTCCGGCGATGTCGGGCGCCGTGCCGTGCACGGGCTCGTACAGCGACGGCCCGGCGGCCCCGAGGCTGGCGGACGGCAGCAGGCCGAGCGACCCCACAAGCCCGGCGGCCTGGTCGCTGAGGATGTCGCCGAACATGTTCTCGGTCACCACGACGTCGAAGGCCGACGGGCGGCGTACCAGTTGCATCGCGGCGTTATCGACCAGCATGTGGTCCAGCGCCACGTCGGGGAACTCGCGGCCAACCTCGGTCACCACCTCGCGCCACAATTGCGACGAGTGCAGGACGTTGGCCTTGTCCACGGAGGTGACGCGGCGGCGCCGGCGGCGGGCCGCGTGAAAGGCCACCCGGGCGACGCGCGCGATCTCGTCTTCGTCATAGCGCAACGTGTCCACTGCGACGCGCCGGCCGTCCTGCACCGCGCGGCCCCGCGGCTCACCGAAGTACAGGCCCCCGGTCAGTTCTCGCACGATGAGCAGGTCGATGCCCTCGAGCGCCTCGGGCCGCAGCGGCGCCCCACCGGCCAGGGCAGGATGCGCGCGGACCGGCCGCAGGTTGGCGAACAACTGGAGTTCGCGCCGCAGCGCCAGCAGGCCGGCCTCGGGCCGCCGGTCCGGCGGCAGCCCGTCCCATTCCGGCCCGCCGATCGCACCCAACAGGACGGCATCAGCCCTGCGGCAGGCCTCCAGCGTGGCGGGTGGCAGGGACGGTCCCCCGGCGCGCAGCGCCGCACCGCCCACGGCGGCCTCCTCGAAGACGAATGTGTGATGGTAGACCTGCGCGACCGCCGCGAGCACCTTGACCGCTTCCGCGGTGACCTCGGGCCCCACGCCGTCGCCCGGCAGAACGACGATCCGAGCCTGCACGCCACACCTCCGCCGCAACCCTCAGAGCGCGCCCTCTCGCCGGACGGGCTACCACCGGGTAACCACGACCTTCTTCCGGCTGTAGAAGTCGAGCCCGTCGGTGCCGTGGACGTGGAGGTCACCGAAGAACGACCCCTTCCAGCCCGAAAAGGGGTAGAACGCGAATGGCTGGGCCACGCCCACGTTGATCCCGACCATGCCGGCTTCGACGCGTTCCCGGAACTGGCGGGCAGACCGGCCCGAGGTGGTGAAGATGGACGCCATGTTGCCGAAGCTGGCACGGTTGGCGGCCTCGACGGCTTCGTCGAGGGTGGCCACGGTGGACACGGAGAGCACCGGGCCGAAGATCTCCTCGCGGGCCACCGCCATCTCGGGCGTGACCCCGTCGAGGATCGTCGGGCCGAGGAAGAACCCGGGCCGGTCCAGGTACGCGCGGCCATCCACCACGAGGCGGGCGCCGTCGGCTAGCCCGGCTTCGATGTACCCCACGACCCGTCGGCGGTGTTCGTCGCGAATGAGCGGACCGACCTGCACGCCCGGCTGGTCACCCGGCCCGACCACGAGTCGCTGGCTCTCGTGCGCCAGCCGCTCGAGCAGCGGGCCCCGCGCCGTTCCCACGGCCGAGAGCACGCTGCCGGCGAGACAGCGCTCTCCGGCGTTGCCGAATGCGGAGTTCAGGATGGCGGGGACGGCGACATCGAGATCGGCGTCGGGCATCACGATCAGGTGGTTCTTGGCACCGCCGGCAGCCTGCACGCGCTTGCCGGAGGCGGCCGCGGTGCGGTACACGTGGTGCGCCACAGGGCCCGAGCCCACGAAGGAGACGGCCGCCACCTGAGGATGGGTCAGGAGGCGGTCAACAGCGCTCCCCGCGCCGTGGACGACGTTGAGGACGCCCGCGGGGAACCCTGCTTCGACGAACAGTTCCGCCAGGCGTACGGCGCCCAGCGGTGTGCGCTCCGACGGTTTGAGGACGAAGGTATTGCCAGCGACCACCGCCAGCGGGAACATCCACAGGGGGATCATCACGGGGAAGTTGAACGGTGTGATCCCCGCCACCACACCCAGGGGATAGCGGAACAGATCCTGATCTACACCGCGGGTCACCTCGCGGAGCGTACGGCCCTGGAGCAGGGTCGGAGCCCCGCAGGCGAATTCTACAACCTCGATCCCGCGGCGGACCTCGCCGCGCGCCTCCTCCAGCGTCTTGCCGTGGTGCAGGGTGACGAGACGCGCCAGTTCCTCGTGGTGCTGCTCGAGCAGCTCCCGGTAGCGGAACATGAGGGCGACGCGCTCGGTGACCGGGGTGCGCGACCACCGGCGATAGGCCTCGGCCGCCACCTCCACCGCGGCATCGACCTCCTCGGGCCCCGACAGCGGGACCTCGCCGAGCACGGCGGCGGTGGCGGGGTCATAGACCGGGAGCGTCTGCGCAGACGGCTGCACGCGCCGCCCGCCGACCACGTTGGGGACCACGCTTGGGCGCGTCACTCAGTAGGCCTCCTGAATCTGCCGGCACACCCACGCCGCAGCGTCCTGATCGTCAACCGCGCCGACCCGCCCGCCGCGTTCGGCCAGCTCGCGAGCCAGCGTCGCTAGGTCCACCTCACCGTCCCAGCCGCAGAAGATGGTGCGCCAGACCGCTCCCCACTCCATCACGAGATCCCCCTCTCGCGGCTAGCCTGCAGGCAGCGACGCTGTCGCGAGCAGCGCGTACTCCAGACTGTCGGCCAGCGCCTGGGCGCTGGCGAGCACCACGTTCTCGGACACGCCGACCGTGCCCCAGTGGCGCAGGCCGTCGGTCGAGGTGATCAACACGCGCACCCGCGCCGCGGTCGCGGCCTCAGCATTGAGCACCCGCACCTTGTAGTCCACCAGCCGCACGCGGGCCAGTTCGGGATGAAAGCGCTCGAGCGCCGCGCGCAGCGCCCTGTCCAGCGCGTGCACCGGGCCGTTGCCCTCGGCGGACGCGCCCGCCTCCTGGCCCCGGACAGCCACCCGAACGATGGCGCGGGCGGTGCACTCGGCATCATGGCGGTCCACGGCGACATGGAACGCCTTGATCTCGAACCCGGGCACGTGGCCCAGCACCGCTCGACGCAGCAGTAGCTCGAAGGACGCCTCGGCCCCCTCGAACTGGTACCCCTCGAACTCCAGACGCTTGAGGTCGTCGAGCACGGATTGGAGTTCGGGCCCGTTGCGGTCGATCTGCAACCCCAACTCCCCTGCCTTGTAGAGCACGTTGGCCCGTCCCGACAGGTCGCTGACCACCACGCGCCGGGCGTTGCCGACCATCTCGGGCGGGATGTGCTCGTAGGTGGCCGGGTCGGCCATCACGGCGCTGACATGCACGCCGCCCTTGTGCGCAAAGGCGTTGGCGCCCACGTAGGGCTGGTAGTCGTCCGGCGCCATGTTGGCCAGCTCGGCCACCAGCCGGCTCAGGTCGGTCAGGCGCGCCAGGGCCTCAGGCGCCAGGGCGTCCAGGCCCATCTTGAGCCGCAGCCCGGGAACCACCGAGCACAGGTTGGCGTTGCCGCACCGCTCGCCGTAACCGTTGACCGTGCCCTGGACGTGCACGCATCCGGCAGCCACCGCGGCGAACGTGTTGGCTGTGGCCAGCTCGGCATCGTTGTGGGTGTGGATACCGATCGGGCCGCCGACCTCGCGGGCGACGAGTGCGACCCCGTCACGGATCTGCTCGGGAAGGCTGCCGCCGTTCGTATCGCAGAGGACCAGGCAGTGCGCGCCGGCGGATCGGGCCGCCTGGAGGGTCGCCAGGGCGTAGTCGCGGTTGGCCCGCAGGCCGTCGAAGAAGTGCTCCGCGTCGTAGATGACCTCGCGGCCGGCCGCCCGCAGGTAGGCGACCGACTCACGGATCATGGCCAGGTTCTCCTCGAGCGTGGTGCGCAGGGCCGTCCGGACGTGCAGATCCCACGACTTACCGAAGATGGTCACCGTGGGGGTGCCGACGCCCAGCAGCAGCCTGAGGTTGGCATCGTCGTCGGCCCGGCCGCCCGCCCGCCGCGTGCTGCCGAACGCGGCGATGCGCGTGTGCCGCCACGGGAGCGCCCGCACCTGCTCGAAGAAGGCCAGGTCCTTGGGGTTGCTGCCGGGCCAGCCGCCCTCGATGTAGTCAAAGCCCATCTCGTCCATGCGCCGGGCAATCCGCACCTTGTCCTCGACGGAGAACGCCACACCGGCGGCCTGGGTGCCGTCCCGCAGCGTCGTGTCGTAGACGGCGATGCGCCTCATCGCCCCGCCGGCCTCGCCGCCACCTTTCGTCGCGTGTACTCGATGATGCCGCCTGAGGCCACCAGCTGCTGCATGAACGCCGGCAGCGGTACCGCCACATGCGAGGTGCCCCGCGTCTCGTTGACAATCTGCCCGGTCTGGGCATCCACGGCCACCCGGTCGCCGGTCTCGGTGACCGCGTGGAGGTCCGGGCATTCGTACAGCGGGAGGCCGATGTTGAACGCGTTGCGGTAGAAGATGCGGGCGTACGACCGGGCAATGATGCAGGCGACCCCCAGCCCCTTGAGGGCGATGGGCGCGTGCTCGCGCGAAGAGCCCTGCCCGAAGTTCTCGCCGGCGACCAGGATGTCGCCCGGCCGGATCCTGGCGGCAAGCGTCGGATCGAGATCTTCGAAGCAGTGCGCGGCCAGCTCTGTTGGATCGGTGGTCACCAGGTACCGTGCCGGGATGATGGCGTCGGTGTCGATGTGGTCGCCCAGCGTCCAGGCGGTGCCGCGAACGATCATGGCGCTCCCCTCCCCGCCGCTTCGTCCCCGCTCACGCGCCCACCCCGGCCGCGGCTCGGCCGAGGACCTCGTCCGGATGGGCGAGCCGGCCCAGCACCGCGCTGGCGGCGGCGACCGCCGGACCGGCCAGGTACACCTTGCTCTCGCGGTGGCCCATGCGGCCCACGAAGTTGCGCGACGACGTGCTGACGCAGACCTCGCCGGCGGCCAGCACGCCCATGTGCCCGCCGATGCACGGCCCGCAGGTCGACGTGCTGACCGTGGCGCCGGCGTCCACGAAGGTCTCGATGAGGCCCTCCCGCAGCGCCTGCCGGTAAATCGCCGGCGTGGCCGGGATGACCAGCATGCGGGTGCGGGGGTGCACACGGCGGCCGGCCAGGAACCGGGCGGCTACGCGCAGGTCTTCGAGCCGGCCGTTGGTGCAGGTACCGACGAACACTTGGTCCACCGGCACGCCGGCCGCCTCGCGCACCGGCACCACGTTGCCGGGCGACGACGGCGCGGCCACCACCGGCTCGAGCCGGCTCGTCTCGTACTCGAAGACCCGGGCATACTCGGCGTCGGGATCGGGATAGACGGGCGCAAACGGCCGCTTCGCGCGCGGCCCCACCCACTCCAGGGTGACCTCATCGGGTGCCATGATGCCGTTCTTGCCGCCCGCCTCGACGGCCATGTTGGTGATGCTGAAGCGCTCGTCCATGGTGAGGTGTCGCAGGGCTTCCCCAGCAAACTCCATGGCGCAGTAGCGGGCGCCGTCGACGCCAATATCACCGATCACCCGCAGCACGAGGTCTTTACCGGTGACCCACGGCGCCGGCCGGCCGTGGAACACGAACCTCAGCGTCTCGGGAACGCGGAACCACAGCTCGCCGGTGGCCATAACCGCCGCCAGGTCCGAGGACCCCACGCCGGTGGCGAACGCGCCCAGCGCCCCGTGGTTGCACGTGTGGGAGTCGGCGCCCACGAACACCTCGCCGGGCAACACCAGGCCCTCCTCGGCCATCTGGACGTGGCCGATGCCAGCCCGCCCGACCTCGTAGTAGTGCTGGATGCGATGCCGACGGGCGAACTCGCGCATCACCTTACACTGTTCGGCGGAGGCGATGTCCTTGTTGGGCGCGTAGTGATCGGGCACCAGCCCCACGCGCCCGGGGTCGAACACGGTGGGGACGCCGACCTTCTCGAACTCGCGGATCGCCAGCGGGGCGGTGATGTCGTTGGCGAAACAGAAGTCCACGCGCGCCTCGACCAGGTCACCGGGCCGCACGCGATCGAGGCCGCTGTGGGCCGCCAGGATCTTCTCGGTGAGGGTCATGCCCATGCGGGGTCACCCCTCCGGGTCGCGGCGCGCGCGGCCAGCAGCCGGTTGACGCCGTCAAGATAGGCCAGCACGCTGGCCTCCAGCACGTCGGTACTGCTGGCCCGGCCCACCACCACCACCTCGCCGTCGCGGATCCGGGCCGTGACCTCACCCAGCGCGTCGGTCCCGCCGGTGACCGCCCGGATGGCGTAGTCGAGCAACTGGGCCTGAACGCCCGTGAGCCGGTTCACGGCGGCGCACAGCGCGTCCACCGGGCCGTCCCCGGTGGCCGAGGCCGTGGCCTCGCCTCCCTCAGCGCGCAGCGTGACGGTCGCCGAAGGCGGCAGCCCGGTGCCGGTCGCCACCATGAACGACCGCAGCGCGTAGGCCGCCGGCACCGCGCGGACCTCTTCGTCCACCAGGGCCAGGATGTCTTCGATCGCCACCTGCTTCTTGCGGTCGGCCAGCGCCTTGAAGCGGGCAAACACGTGGTCCAACGCCGCGTCGTCGAGCCGCACGCCCTGATCCTCCAGGGCCTTGCGGAAGGCGTGCCGGCCGGAGTGCTTGCCGAGCACCAGGCGGTTGGTGGGCAGCCCGATGTCCTCGGGCCGCATGATCTCATACGTGGCGCGGTTGACCAGCACGCCGTGCTGATGGATACCCGCCTCGTGGGCAAACGCGTTCTCGCCCACCACCGCCTTGTTGGGTTGCACCGCCACGCCGGTGATGGCTGACAGCAACCGGCTGGTGCGGAAGAGCTTGGTGGTGTCGATCCGCGTCTGCATCCCCCAGACGTCGCGCCGCGTGCGCAGCGCCATGACCACCTCTTCCAGTGCCGCGTTGCCGGCGCGCTCGCCGATGCCGTTGATCGTGCACTCGACCTGGCGCGCACCCGCCGCCACCGCCGCCAGCGAGTTGGCCACCGCCAGACCCAGGTCGTCGTGACAGTGCACGCTCCAGGTCACCCGGTCGCTGGAAGGGATGCGCTCGCGCAGGGTACCGATCAGCCCTGCGTACTCGGGCGGGGTGGTGTAGCCCACGGTGTCGGGCACGTTGATCACCGTAGCCCCGGCGGCGATCGCCGCGTCGAAGATGCGGCAGAGGAACTCTACGTCAGAACGGCTGGCGTCCTCGGCCGAGAACTCCACGTCGTCGGTGAAGCGTCGGGCCCGGGCCACGGCAGCCGCAGCGGCGGCCACCACGTCGTCGGGCGCCATGCGGAGTTTGTGCTCCATGTGGATCGGCGAGGTGGCGATGAAGACATGCACCCGCGGCCGGGCCGCGGGTTCCAGCGCCTCGACGGCCGCGTCTACATCCTTGGGGTTGGCGCGCGCCAGCGCGGCCACGGCGGCGGCGCGGATCTCACGGGCCACGGCGCGCACCGACTCCAGATCGCCGGGTGATGAGGCGGGAAAGCCCGCCTCGATGACGTCCACGCGGAGCGCCTCGAGCTGCCGCGCCAGCTCCAGCTTCTCGGCCGGCGTCATGGAGAACCCGGGCGACTGCTCACCGTCGCGCAGGGTGGTGTCGAAAATGCGGACCAGATCGTCCATGAGCGACCTCCGCGGCTAGGTATGCTGGGCGCCCCGCACCAGCGTCACCTGCCCGGTGCGGGCCATCTCCCGGATGCCGTACTTGGTCAGCAGGGAGACCATGGCGTCAATCTTCTCGGCCCGACCGGTGACCTCCAGGGTCATGGTGCGGTCGGTCAGATCCACGATATTAGAGCGGAACACGTTGGCAATCTCCATGATCTCCATGCGCGTACCCGGCGTGGCGTTGACCTTGATCAGAGCCAGTTCCCGGTCCACGGTGGGCGCGCCGTCAATGGCCGTGGCCCGCAGCACCTCCACCAGCTTGCGCAACTGCTTGGCGAACGACTCGGTGCGCTCAGGCGGCGTGTCCACCACGATGGTCATGCGGGACACCGCAGGGTCCTCGGTGGGGCCCACCGACAGGCTGTGGATGTTCACCCCGCGCCGGCGGATGAGGCCGGCGACCCGCACCAGCACGCCCGGCTGGTTGTGGACCAGCACCGAAATCGTCGCCGCGTGAGCTTCGCTCACCGCCGCACCCCGCTCACTGCACCGCGATGTCTACAGCCGGGCGCATGACCGCCAGGGTCCCCAGGACCTCGTGGATCGGGTGGCGGCGAAACCGCTCGATGAGCGCCGGGTCACCGCCCCCACCGTCGGCGGCGGGGTAGGCGATCTGGGTCAGTTGAGCCTCAAAGCGCGGCCCCCACTTGCGGGTGCCCAAGCGCGCGGTCGTGGAGCAGTTGTCCACCATGTAGGCGACCCCCCGGGCATGCATGTAGGGCAGCAGCGAGTCCACCGCCTCGATGACCGACTCGTTGGCGATTTCCGAATACGGGTGGCCCCGCTCCGTCAGCAGGTCGATCTGGGCCATCATCGTGCCCAGGAACACGCCGGCCGTGAACGCGTGCACCTCGGCGCCCCGCCGCGCTCGCTGCCGTCGCACGTCGGCGCCCACCTTCCACATCCGGCTCCCTTCGATGGGAGGGATGGGATACTCGGCCAGCCGCCTGCCGGCCAGGATCACGCTGCGCAGTTCGTTGCCCGACTCGACCTCGTCGTAGATCTCGACCATCAGCGGCTTGGCCACCGCGTAGGCGGCCGTATACGCCCGCTCGAACTCGGCACGTTCGGAGGCGGCCAGGTCCTCGTAGACTCCCAGCAGCCCCCGCCGGGAGATGGTGCGCGCGATGGGTCCGGTGATGCTCTCGCAGGCGTGCACGAACGCTTCGTGTTCGGAGTAGCCCTGGGCCACGTACCGGCGGTAGAGGCTCTCCACGATGCCCCACACTGCGCCCAGCAGGATCGCCCGCTCGCCAAAGATGTCGGAGAGGTACTCGGACCGCAACGTGGTCTTGAAGGTATAGGGCGCGCCCAACCCGACCGACCAGGCCAGCGCGATGTCGGTGGCCCGGCCATCGAGATCTTGTTCGACGGCAAAGCTGGTGTTGATGCCGGCGCCGTTGGTCTCGCGGCCCTGCTCGTAGAGCCGTCGCACCGAGGGACCCATGCCTTTGGGGCAGACCCCGATGACGTTGATGTGGGGAGGGAAGCGCTCGCCCATGTTGCGCAGGTGACCCAGCAGGAATCCGTGGGAGAGCCCCAGTGTGGCCCCGGGCCGCAGCGCGCCGAAGATCCGGGGGTAGAGGTCCGCCTGGGCGGCATCCGAGATCAGCAGGAGGACCAGGTCCGATCGGGCGATGACCTCGAACATCTCGCCGAGCGTCCCGTCGCCCTCGGTGAAGCCGACGCGGCGGGCCGCCTCGAAGGACGGCGAGCCCTCGCGCAGCCCCACCACCACGCGGATCGGCGTGCCGGCCAGCGTCTCGCGCAGGTTCTGCGCCTGCGCCGGGCCCTGGGAACCCCACCCGATGACGCCCACGGTGGCCATGCCCTCCAGCGCCCTGGGAATGAGCGGGAAGAGGTGCCGGCCGCCGCGCACGAACGACTCGCGCCGGCCAGCCAGTTCTAGCGTCTCAACGGGGAAGATGGCCGAGGTAAAGGTGTTGTCCACCCCGGGCGACGGGCGCGCGTCCCGGGAGGTCGTCGCCCCATCACTCATCGAGGATCATCTCCTTGACCGATTGACCCGAGGGGATCATCGGCAGGCAGTTCTCCTCGGGGTCACACAGGACGTCGACGACGCAGGGCCGCCCCTCGGTGGCCAGGGCCGCACGCAGCGCGGGTTCCACCTGCTCGGGCCGCTCGACGCGGATGCCGCGGCAGCCGAAGACCTCGGCCAGCTTGGCGAAGTCGGGGTTGCGCAGGATGGACGACGACAGCCGACCACGGTAGAAGAACGACTGCCACTGGCGCACCATCCCCAGCGCACCGTTGTTGAGGATGATGATGGGCAGGCTCAGTTCGTGCTCGGCCGCGGTGCCCAGGTCCTGGAGGGTCATCATGAAGCCGCCGTCGCCAACCACCGCGATGACCCCCCGGTCCGGCCGGGCGAACTTGGCGCCCATGGCGGCCGGGAAGCCGAAGCCCATGCAGCCCAGACCGCCCGAAGAGATGAAGCATCGCGGTTCCCGCGGTTGGTACCACTGGGCCATCCACATCTGGTGCTGGCCGACATCGGTGGTGACAATTGCCCGGCCGTCGGTGAGTCGGTTGAGCAGGTCGCACACGTACTGGGCGCTGATGCGGTCTTCACCCTGGCGGTAGCGGTACGGCTGCGCTCGGCGCCATTCGTCGATCTGGCGCCACCAGGCGTCAATGTGCGGAGGGCGCACCTGGGGGAGCAGCGCAGCCAGCACCCGTTTCGCGTCGCCGACAATGGGGATGTGGGCCGGCTTGTTCTTGCCGATCTCGGCCGCGTCAATGTCAATGTGGATGAAGCGCGCCCGCGGCGCGAAGTCCTGGAGCCGACCGGTCACCCGGTCGTCGAAGCGCACGCCGACCGCGAGGATCACATCGGCGTCGTTGATCGCCCAGTTGGCGTATGCTGACCCGTGCATGCCTACCATGCCCAGGCACCGGGCATCGCGCTCGTCCACAGCCCCCTTCCCCATGAGGGTCAGGACCACCGGGATGCCGGTGCGCTCCACCAGCGCGGTCAGTTCGGGGCTCGCTCCGGCAGTGATGATGCCGCCGCCGGCATAGATGACCGGCCGCTCGGCGTCGGCCAGCGCCTCGGCCGCCGCGGTAATCTGCCTGGGGCTGCCGTCCAGCGTGACCTTGTAGCTGGGGATCGAGATCCGATCGGGGAACTCGGGCGCCACCATCTCTTGAGAGACGTCGCGCGGGATGTCCACCAGGACCGGGCCCGGCCGGCCGGTGCGTGCTAGGTAGAACGCGGTGTGGATGGCGATGGGGATGTCGCGGGCGTGCATGACCAGCGTGTTGTGCTTGGTGATGGGCATGGTGATGCCGGTGACGTCGGCTTCCTGGAACGCGTCGTTGCCGATGACCGGCCGCGCGACCTGCCCGGTGATGGCCACAATGGGGATGGAGTCCATCATGGCATCGGTGATTCCGGTGACCAGGTTGGTGGCCCCGGGGCCAGAGGTCGCGGTGCAGACGCCGACGGTCCCCGAGGCGCGCGCATAGCCCACCGCAGCGTGGGCCGCAACCTGCTCGTGCCGGCAGAGCACGTGGCGGATCGAGTCGTGGTCGTAGATCGCGTCGTAGATCGGCAGCGACGCACCTCCGGGGTGCCCGAAGATGATCTGGACGCCCTCGCGCCGGAGCGCTTCCATGAGCACCTGGGCGCCATTCATCAGCCGGGCCCCAGGGGTCTGGCGCGTCGTGCGCGGCGCCGTCATCGCTCTGGCCATTGCGGTCCCTCCTCATCTGCGATCCGCCGGCGGCTGACCGCCGGCTGCGCGTCCCAGACAAACACGAACGGGAGCCATCCCAAGGACGAGATGCTCCCGCGGTACCACCTTAGTTCCCCGCCGGCGTCATGGCCGGGGGGCGCTCGAACCCGTATCGGGGGCAACCGGCGGACCCTACTGGCCTCGTCTACGAGGATTCGTGTCCGCGGCTCGGGGGCGAGTTTCAGCAGGGGCGGAGACCGGCTCGCACCGTACCCGGCTCGCTCACTCGCGCGAGCCTGCCTACTTGTCCCGTCATCGCCTGCGCGACCAGGCGCGCTAGCGTGTTCCTGGTATCCGGTATGAAAGAACCTGAGCGATAGGCACCGGCGAGGAACCTATCCCCCAGGCTTCTATCCTGCGGGTGTAACGGCGGTTACGCCGCCTGCGCCGCTTGGACCAGACCGGTCCTGATGAGACCGCGGAACCCTAGGCGCACTCCCTCGAGCACCGCAACAACGCGCCGCCCAGTAAATGTAACTTGTAGGCTAGCAAGTACCGGGCGCGGTGTCAAGCGCGGGAATGCCGGAGCGGCCAGGAATGCGCCGTGGGACGGTCTCCCCAGGCCGAGAGTCTCACACGTCTTGGGTGCTCAGCTGCGGGGCATAACCCGGTGTGTATTAGGAAAGGGGTCCACATGGTGCCGGCGGCCGCTCATCTGCGCAGGCAGCAACTGTTGGCTGTCAGCCTCGTCGTGATGGCGTTGGGCTGGGCGCTGGCGCTGCGCGCGCTTGCCCTGCTGCACGCGTGGGCGCCTGCGGCAGGCCTCGGCTTCCTGGCCCTGGTCGGCTGGGGCGTGGTCCGCCTGGCCCGCATCTAGACCTGGGGCCCCGAAGCAGGAAGTCCGAACCACCGGCGTCGAACCTGTGTTCGCATCCTGTTGGCAGGTTCGACGCCGGCATGACCCTCGAGCAGATTCTCGCCGCCTTCCGCCGCGACCCGACCTTCGCCCGCCACATCACGGCGTGGCGCGAGATCCCCCCTCGGCCGGGGAAGTTCGTACCTATCCCCTCCGAAGTCGACCCGCGCCTGGCCGGAGCGCTGCGGCGCCGGGGCATCAGCGCGCTCTACAGCCACCAGGCCGAGGCCTTCGAGGTCGTCCGCTCGGACCGCCACCTGGTGGTGGTGACACCCACGGCGTCGGGCAAGACGCTATGCTACAACCTGCCGGTGCTGAACACCCTGCTGGCCGAACCCCACAGTCGCGCGCTGTACCTGTTTCCCACCAAGGCCCTCTCCATGGACCAGGTGGACGAGGTGCTGGGCCTGGTGCGCGCTCTGGAGGTGGACATCAAGGCCTACACCTACGACGGCGACACGCCCGGCGACGCGCGGCGCGCCATCCGCAGCGCGGGCCACATCGTGGTCACCAACCCCGACATGCTGCACGCCGCCATCCTGCCCCACCACACCAAGTGGCTGCGCCTGTTCGAAAACCTGAGGTACGTGGTGATCGACGAACTCCACACGTACCGCGGCCTCTTCGGCAGCCACCTGGCCAACGTGTTGCGGCGACTGCGCCGCATCTGCCGCTTCTACGGCAGCCGCCCGCAGATCATCTGTGCCTCGGCCACCATCGGCAACCCCCGTGAGCTGGCCGAGCGCCTGATCGAGGACAAGGTAGTGTTGATTGATGACAACGGCGCGCCGCTTGGCCCGAAGGTCGTGGCCTTCTACAACCCGCCGGTCGTCAACCGCGAGCTCGGCATCCGGCGCGACGCGCTCGCCGAGGCCCAGCGGCTGGCCACCGAGTTCATCCGCAACCGGATTCCCCTCATCGCTTTCGCGCGAAGCCGGCGCGCCGCCGAACTGCTCACCACCGGGTTCAGGGCCCTGGCAGCAGCGCACCATCTTGCGCCCGACCGCATCGCCGGCTACCGCGCGGGCTACCTGCCCTCCGAGCGCCGCGCGATCGAGGAGGGGCTGCGGACGGGCCAGGTGCTGGCTGTGGCGGCCACGAACGCGCTGGAGCTGGGCATTGACATCGGCCGGCTCCAGGCCGCGCTGCTGGTGGGCTATCCCGGCACGATCGCCTCGACCTGGCAGCAGGCCGGACGGGCTGGCCGCACCCAGGACCTCTCGGCGGCCATCTTGATCGCCACCAGCGACCCGCTCGACCAGTACATCGTGCGGCACCCCGAGTACTTCTTCGGCCGGCCGCCCGAGGCCGGGCTGGTGAACCCGGACAACCTCTACGTGCTGACCAGCCACGTGCGCTGCGCGGCCTTCGAACTGCCCATGGACGACGGTGAACGCTTCGGCCCCAGCACGCTGCCCGAGATCCTCGACTACCTGCAGACGCAGCAGATCGTGCACCACGAAGAGCACCGCTGGCACTATGTGGCCGACGCCTACCCCGCCCAGGATGTCTCGCTGCGCAGCGCCTCCACCGAGAACGTGGTCATCATCGACCAGACCGACCCGTCCCCACGCGTGATTGGCGAGGTGGATCTGGCCAGCGCGCCCGGCCTGGTCCACGAGGACGCCATCTACATGCACCTGGGCCAGCAGTACCACGTGGACCGCCTGGCATGGGAGGAGCGCAAGGCGTACGTCCACCGGGTCAACGTGGACTACTACACCACGGCGCAGATCGCCACCGACATCCGGGTGCTGGCCGAGTTCGCGCGGGGCGAAGGGTCACCGCCGCCGGCTCACGGCGAGGTGGCGGTGACCTACCGGCCGACGATCTTCAAGAAGCTGACGCTGGAGCGGCACGAGAACGTCGGGTGGGGCCCGATCCACCTGCCTGAGGCGACGCTGCACACGACCGCATACTGGCTGGCGCTGCCCGACCTCGACGTCCCCCACGACGAGATCCAGGGCGTGCTGGTCGGGCTGTCCCACGCCCTGGCGCACGTGGCCGCGCTGTTCCTCATGTGCGATCCACGCGACCTGGGTCGCGCCTATGAGGTGCGCTCGCCGCACACCGGCCAGCCGACCGTCTACCTCTACGACACGTGCCCCGGGGGCGTGGGGTTCGCCGAACGGCTGGCCCGCATGCACGGCCACGTGCTGGCCGCCGCGCGCGACCTGATCGCCGCGTGCCCGTGCGAGGCCGGTTGCCCCTCGTGCGTCGGGCCGGTGCTCGAGGTGGGCAAGGCAGGCAAGACCCGCGCCCTCCAGGTCCTCGACGCACGCCTCGTCCCCGGCGCGGCGGGACGGTGAGGCGATGGCCGACCGCGGCCCGGCCTTCGAAGTCCGGCGCTGCGTGCGCGCGGCCCAGGACGTTTTCGGCCGGGACCAACCGCACGCCGCCGATGCCGGCGCGCTGTTCCTCGACACCGAGACCACAGGGCTGGCCGGGGGCACGGGCACGACACCCTTCCTGATCGGCCTGGCCACCGTGGACGATGGGGTCGTGATCTGCGAACAGTACTTCCTCCGGCGGCTCTCCGGAGAGCCTGCCATGCTCGAGGCGCTGCGCCGCCTCCTCAGCGGGGCCCAGACGCTGGTCACGTTCAACGGACGGCGTTTCGACTGGCCGATCCTGGAAGCGCGGTTCGTGATGAGCCGCATCCCCCTGGATCCGCCGGCAGAGCACGCCGACCTGATCGGCGTAGGGCGGCGGCTGTGGTACCGGGCGCTCGGCACCTACCGGCTGACCGCCATCGAGCGACATGTGCTGGGGATCGAGCGGGCCGACGACATCGACGCCGCCCGAATTCCCGGCCTGTATCTCGACTACCTGCGCACGGGCGATCCGCAGCCGCTTCAGCCCGTCTTCGCCCACAATCTGCAGGACGTGCTCTGCCTGCTGCACCTGCGCCACCGCGCCCGGCGCTGGATCAGCGGCGGCGAAGACCCTCCCGCGCCAGTGGATTGGGAGGGTCTGGCGGTCCTGAGGCTGCAGGCGCGCATCGAGGGGCGCGCGCTGGAGGCGCTACGCCGGGCGCTCGACGTGGAGGACGAGCCGGCCGTGCGCTGGCGCATCGCCGTGCGGATCGCGCGGATCCTGCGGTCGGCCGGCCGCTGGGAGGAGCTGCTAGACCTGTGGGAGCATGAGGTCGGCGGCCGGGGCGCATGGCGCGCCCGGGCGCTGATCGAGACCGCGAAGGTCTGCGAACACCGGCTCCGGCAGCCCACCCGGGCGCTGACCGCGCTGGAGGAAGCGTCGGCGGTCACTGAATGGCTGATGCTGACCGGCGAGCCGCAGGCGGGCGCGCTCGACGACGAGGTGCGCGCGCGTCTGGCGCGGCTGCGCCACCGGATGGCCCGCCCGGCGCTCGCCCCAGAGACCCGACAGCTTCAGCCCAGCCCGGCCGCCCTCTCGACGAACCGGGCGATGGCCGAGTGATCCAGCTCGCCGTCGCCCTGAGCCATCAGCGTATTGAGCACTTCGTGCATCAGCGCAGTGGCGTACAGCGGGACGCCGTGCGCCTTGCCGGTGGCCAGCGCGATCCCCAGGTCCTTGATGTGCAGGCGGATGCGGAAGCCCGGCTCGAAGGCCCGGTCCAGGATCCGCTGGCCGTGGAGCTCCAGGATGCGGCTGTGGGCGAACCCGCCCATGAGCGCCTGGCGGACCCTGGCGGGATCCACGCCCGCCTTCCGGGCCAGGGTCAGCGCCTCGGCCACTGCCATGATATTGAGGGCGACGATGATCTGATTGGCCGCTTTGGTCACCTGCCCGGCCCCCGGGTCCTCGGCGATGTGGGTGATGTTCTTGCCCATGGCCTGGAAGAGGGGTAGCACCCGGTCGAAGGCCTCCTTCGGCCCGCCCACCATGATCGAGAGGGTCGCCTCGATGGCTCCCTTCTGCCCGCCGCTCACCGGCGCGTCCAGCGCCGGTACGCCCCTGGTTTTCATGGCGTCGAACACCTTGCGGCTCGTGATCGGTGAGATGGTGCTCATGTCCACGAAGACCTGGCCCGCGCGCACGCCTTCCAGCACCCCGCCTGCGCCGAAGACCACTTCCTCCACCTGGGGCGAGTCGGGCAACATGGTGATGATCACGTCGCTGGCCTCGGCGACCGCCCTGGCCGACCCGCCGGCCGTGGCGCCAGCAGCGACGAGCTCGTCCACGGCCGCTTTGACGATGTCGTGCACCACCAGCGAATGGCCTGCCTTCAGCAGGTTGTGGGACATGGGCTTGCCCATGATCCCTAGACCAATGAACCCGATCCGTTCCGCCATCTCGTCCCTCCTTGACCGCTATCCGCGGGTGTAGCCCATCTCCTCGATCCAACCCAACGACTCGTCGGTGTCGCCGGTGGGTTGATACTCCAACCCCACCTCACCCATGTAGTCCGTGCGGTCGATGACTCGAAACAGATAGGGGAAATTGATCTCGCCCGTACCGGGCTGGTTCCGGTCGGGCGCGTCCGCCACCTGGATGTGGCCGATCCGACCGATGTTGGTCCGAATGGTGTGGGTGAGGTTGCCCTCCATGCGCTGGGCGTGGAACACGTCGTACTGCACCTTGAAGTTGGCGGCGCCCACCGCGTCCTGAACCTGAAAGGCCTCGGTCGACGTGCGGATGAAGAAGCCGGGGATGGTGAACGTGTTGATCGGCTCGATCAGCAGGACTAGGCCGACCTTCTCGAACTCGGCGGCGGCGTACTTGAGGTTGTCCACCAGGCAGGCCCACTGCTCGGTGACCGGCACGTGCTCGAGCTGTTTGCCGACCAGGCAGTTGACGCGCGGGCAGCCCAGGCGTTGGGCCACGTCCACGGCCAGGCGCACCCCCTCGCGGAACTCGGCGCGGCGGGCGGGATCGACCGCGATGCCGCGGTCGCCCGCGGCCCAGTTGCCGGCCGGGAGGTTGAAGAGGACCTGGCGCAGGCCCAGCCGGCGCAGTTCGCGGGCGATCTCGTCGATGTCCTCCGCGTAGGGAAACATGTACTCCACCGCCCTGAACCCGGCGCGCGCCGCCGCATCGAAGCGGGCCATGAAGGGGCGGTCGGTCCACAGGAACGTCAAGTTGGCTGCAAAGCGCGGCATCTGCACCTCCCATCGCGGGTCTGGGTCTGTGCAGGATATTCGACGCCAACGGGGCAGGCCCTGGACGCGCGGGGCTACACTGGTGGCAGGAGGGATCGACATGGCGGTCGGCATCTACGACATCGGCAGCTACACCTTTGCGCCCGAGGCCTTCTTCCCCAGGGACCTGTTCGAGCGCATCACCGAGACCCGTGTGCGCGATCCGGACGTGGTCGAGGACGAGGCGCGCCGCCGGCAGCGGCGAGCCCATCTGGCACCGGACGGCCGCCTGGTGATCCTGGCCGCGGACCATCCGGCCCGTTACATCACGGCCGTGGGCGATGACCCGCTGTTGATGGGCAGCCGCTGGGGCCTGCTGGGCCGCATCCTGCGCGTGCTGACCGCACCCGACGTGGACGGCGTCATGACCACGCCGGATATCATGGAAGAGCTCTTCATTGTCAACCGGTTTGTCCGCGAGGCCGGGGGCAGGCCGTTCCTGGACGGTCGGGTGCTGGTCGGGTGCACAAACCGCGGCGGCCTGGCGGGCACGGCTTTCGAGATGGACGACCGCATGACCGCCTACACCCCGGAACGCCTGGCGCAGATGCGCCTGGACGGGGCCAAGATGATGTTCCGGCTGGACCCCTCCGAGCCCGCGTGCCTGGACACCATCGAGGCCTGCGCCAGGGCCATTGACCGCCTCTACGACCTGGGCATCCCGGCCTTCGTCGAGTGCCTGCCGGTGCGGAAGAGCGAGGGCCGGTACACGGTGCTCAAGTCGGCGCCCGAGCTGGTCAAGGTGATCGGCGTGGCCACCGCGCTGGGCAAGTCGTCGCTGGGCACCTGGCTTAAGGTGCCCTACTGCGAGCGCTACGAGCTGGTCGCCCAGGCGACCACCTGCCCGATCCTGATGCTGGGCGGCGAAGCCAGGGGCGATCCCACCGGACTCCTGATCGAGTTGGCCGCGGGCATGAGGGCCGGCGCCGCCATTCGGGGCGCGCTGGTGGGCCGCAACGTGACGTTCCCGGGGCGCGAGGACCCCCGCGCGGTGGCGGCCGCGGTGGCGGGCATCGTCCACAGGGGCTGGGACGCGCGCGAGGCGCTGGCGGCGCTGCCGGCGCAGCGCGGCGTGCAGATGGACTACTTCACGTCGCTTCCGGGTCGGTGAGGGACGCGACGCCCGGCCGCCAGTCCCGCACCCGACCGTCGCTCGGCAGGAGCGACCTGCGGCCACCGAGAACGACGCATCCGCGCCGATAGCCCGTGCATCAGCACAACGCAGGGGGCGCGAGCGATGCCGAACCGGGCGCGGGACTGGTTCAACCAGGCGCTTGTGGATCTTGAGGAGGCCGAAGGAGCCCGTGCGGCCGGGCGCCACGAGTGGGCGTGCTTCGCGGCGCAGCAGGCGGCCGAGAAGGCCGCAAAGGCTCTTCACCTGCACCTGGGCCAGGAAGCGTGGGGACACGTGGTGGCGCGCCTGCTGTCGGAGCTACCCAACACAACCGCAGTCCCCCAGGACTTGATCCACAAGGCGCAGGTGCTGGACACGTTCTACGTGCCGACGCGATATCCGAACAGCCACCCGGAAGGTGCGCCACACGATCACTACGGGCCGCTCCAGAGCCAGGAGGCAATCCGCTATGCCGGTGAGATCATTGAGTTCGCCCGTGCTCAGATGGCCGGATCGCGAGACCGTTGACCGCGCCATCCGGGAGTGGGTGGCGCGGGTGGCCCGAGAGCGAGGCGATGTGCTGGCCGTGGCGTACATCGGCTCCTATGCGCGCGGCGACTGGGGGGTCGGCAGTGACGCCGACCTGGTGATCCTGGTCGCGGCTGCCGACCGGCCGTTCCATCGCCGGCCGCTCGACTTCGACACCCGGGCCCTGCCGGTCCCCGCCGATGTGTTCGTATACACCGAGGAAGAGTGGCGTACCCTGGCCCGCCAGGGGCGCCGATTCCACCGGACGGTCGAGCAGGAGGGCGTCTGGGTCTACCGGCGACGCGACCCCGATCAGGCCTCCCCAACGACCGAGCGAATCTGATCCCACACCGCCGGCGTGGCGTGCTCCCAGCTCCACCAGTTCACCCCGGTCACGCCGAGCCGGCGGCACGCCGCGGCAAATCGCGCGACATTCGCCGCCTCACCGGTGCCCTCAGGAAACGCGGCCCCGGTGGCCACCACCGGCCGGCCAAACGCCGACCACTGCCGGTGCACCCGCTCCATGGCCACCTCCACGTCCGGATGCAGATAGTACGCCTGCGGCCACCCCGAGTCGCACCAACCCATCGCGTATCCGACCGGGACGCCGGGGTGCAGCAGCGGGAACCGGTGGCTGGAGAGCCCCACGTGGGCGGCCGGCGCGACGCCGCGTAACGCCGCCATGAACCGGCGGACGCGCTCCCTGCTGCCGCTGTAGCCGTCTCCTTCGAGATCCACCACGAGGCCGTTTGCCTCCAGTTGGAGCGCGCGCACACCGAAAATCTCGGCCTCGCGCTCAGGCTGCCGTCCGTAGGTGTAGGTCCACGCCCAGACTTCAATCCCGTGGGCCTGCAGCCGCTCGACCACGCGCGCGAGGGATGCGCCGTTGTAGGGCGTCGTCCCGTCGGCGATCTTCAGGACGATGTGGTCGAGGCCGACGGCCCGGCACCGCGCTGCGATCCTGTCGGGATCGCCCGCCTCGCAACGGCGGAGGTTCCAGATCCACATGCCCCAGGTCATGGCAACAGCATCGAGCCCGCGGTCAGCAGCGCCGGGCGCGTGCGAACTCATTCGACACAATCGTTACATTCCTGGTGCGCAATGGGAGTGGGGGTGATGCCTCATGAAGCACGCAACTACCTTTGCTGCCGCTCTACTCGCCGCAGGCATGCTGGCGGCCGCGGCCTACGGTCAGGCTGGCTACGGGGACTACGCGACCACGCCGGCGCCGCAGGCTCAGGCCGGCGCGGTCAGGACCCAGGTCCGCACGGCCCTCACGCACGCCGGGTTCGCGGCGACTGCCGACACCCCAAACGGCGTCGTGCAGCACCTGGGCCACGCGTTGAACTGCCTGGAGGGCGAGGGTGGCAAGAACTTCAACCGTGCGTGGGGCCACGTGTGCCAGGGTCAGGGCAGGGGCATACTGTCCGACCTCAGAGCGAGCCCGGGGAACGACCTGATGCTGGTGGCCCAGGCCGCCGCCGACCTAGCCGCGGCCGGCACGCGGAGCCGCAGCGTCAACGAGTCCCGGATGGCGGCGAAGGGCGTCGCGGCACTGCTGCAGGTGATGGCCGATGCGCTGAAGTAGGCCGGCCCCGACCGTGGGCCGGCCGCCCGGCGCTACGGGTACGACGCGAGGGTGGTGATCAGCAGGTCGAAGAAGCGCTCGCGGTCCAACCGCATCCCGACCTCGGCGTTGGGTGGCTCTCCGGCCTGGATGCCGGCGTATCCCCGCAGCCGGTCGGATGTCCCCTGCTCGAACCGCCAGTCGCACACGGTCATCCCGCGCGTGCGGGCACCGGTCAGCTCCACGGCCACGTGCATCGGCTGGAACTCGATGAGCGTGGGGGCGATCATCCAGGCCACGGCACACGGGTCGTGGAGGAGGCCGCCCGGCCGGCCGAACACCTCGCGGGCAGTCCGGTTGTAGAACTCCAGCAGCTCCGCAGCCACCTCACCCAGTCGGGAACAGAGCGCGCGGATACGGGCGACCTCGGGGTCCAGGACCAGAGCCTGGCGCGTGAGGTTCAAGCCGACCATGCGGATGGGGACGCCGCTCTCGAAGACGACGGCCGCCGCCTCCGGGTCGCAGTAGATGTTGAACTCCGCTGCGGCCGTGACGTTCCCCCCGGCGGTGCTCCCGCCCATCAGGCTGATTCCGGCCAGGCAAGTCGCGAGGTCCGGCGCCTGGCGGAGCGCGACCGCCACGTTCGTGAGCGGCCCGGTGGCCACGATCCAGCAGCCCGGGTGCGCCCGGACCACATCGATCATGAACTGCACGCCATGGCGCGGATCGGGGGCGGTGCGCGGGGCGGGCAGGTCCGGACCGTCGAGCCCGCTGCGCCCGTGGATCGCAGGCGCATGCTGCGGCGGCGACACCAGCGGGCGGTCCATGCCCGCCGCGACCGGAATGTCCGTGAGTCCCCCGAGCTCAAGGATCTTCAGGGTGTTCGCGGTGGTGTTCGCAAGCGGGGCGTTGCCGCTGACGGTCGTGATGCCCAGCAGGTCCACGTGTCGGGCGGCGAGCAGGATCGCAAACGCGTCATCGTGCCCGGTGTCCACGTCCATGACGACGGCGTAGCGTCGGTCCAGCATCGTACCCTCCTTCGCGTTACGCCGCTCGGGTCGTGGTCCCGACCAGCAGCGACTAGATCCGCTCGGCCTCCAGGCGTCCGCGGACGATGAGGTCCTCCAGTGCCTTGCGCGTGATCGCGTCCTTGGGGACGTCGGCGATCTTGGCCGCCCGCTCCAGGACCACGAAGCGGTCGGCCACAGGGTAGACGTGGCGGGTGATGTGGGTGATCAGGATCACCGACCGTCCCATCCGGCGCACGTTGCTGATGTACTCGAGTACCCGCTCGGTCTCGCGCAGCGAGAGGGCCGCAGTGGGCTCGTCGAGCACCAGCAACTCCCCGCCGAAGTGGACCGCGCGCCCCATGACCACGGCCTGGCGCTCGCCGCCGGAGAGGGTGCCGATGGGCCGCTCGATGTCGTCGAGGTGGATGCCGAGCTGCGCCAACGTCCGGCGGGTGATCGCGCGCATCGTCTTCTTGTCGAGGATCCGGACCGGACCGAGGCGGCGGCAGGCCTCGCGCCCCAGGAAGAAGTTCTCCCAGATCGACAGTTCGTCGACGGTGCTCCCGAACTGGTGGACGGGTTCGATGCCGAGGGCGCGTGCGTGCGCCGGCGAGGCGATCCGGACCGGGCGGCCCTTGTACCGGATCTCCCCGGCGTCCGCCTGGTAGACTCCGGTGAGGATCTTGATGAGGGTGCTCTTCCCCGCGCCGTTGTCGCCCACCAGCCCGACGACCTCGTTGGGCCCCACGGTGAAGTCCACGCCCCGGAGCGCAACCGTCTCGCCGAATCGCTTGTGAATGCCGCGCATCTCAACCAGGTTGTCACCGTTCATGCGTCGCGCGCCCTCCTATGGACGCTCGTACGGCCGACCGATCTCGCGGGGGAACGCGTCCCGCGCTGGCGCCGCGACCAGGAGGATGAGCACCGACGCGTACGGCAGCATCAGAAACAGCGCGCTCCCGCCGTGCGCCATCAGGGGACGGGCCCACGGCTCTACCTGGAGCCAGAGCCCCAGGGCGTTGAACACGGAGAACACGAACGCCGCCGCCACCGCGCGCCAGGGGTTGAGGCCGCTGAAGACCACGCACGCCAGCGCGACGAATCCCCGGCCCGCAATCAGGTCGATGGACGCCAGGCCGATCCAGTCCAGCGACATGTACGCGCCCCCCAACCCGGCCAGCGCCCCGCCCAGGACGCACGCGGCAAGCCGGAGCCGGTGCACCTCGATCCCGGACACATCGCTCACCAGGGCGTTGTGTCCGACCGCGCGCAGGCGCAGGCCGAAGGGCACGTGCTGGAGGAGCCCCACGACCATGATCGGCATGAGCACGGTCACGACGGACAGCCACCGCAGCAGGCCGGCGGGCGTGGCCAGGGGCGGGATGCGGAGGGCCTCGGGGACCCGGTGGAAGCCCGGAGCCCCCCAGATCTCGAAGATCAGGAACGCCACGGCGCCGATGCCGAAGAAGTTGAGGCCGAGCCCTGCGATGGTCTGGTTCGCCCGACCGTAGGTCACCGCCAGCCCGAACAGCAGGGCCACGGCGGCGCCGCTCAGCAGACCGCCGCCGAGCCCGACCAGCCCGCTGCCGCCGAGCTCTGCCGCGTACACGGCGGCGACCGACGCGATCAGCATGATGCCCTCGAGGCCGATGTTGAACACACCGCCCTTCTGGTTGACGACCTCGCCGATGGCCGGCAGCGCGATGGGCACCATCGCCGCCAGCGCCATCAGGGCCAGGCTGGCCGTGGCCGCGACCCCTCGTAGGAGGATGAGCGCGGCCGCGCCTGCGAGCGCCGCCAGGGCAACGACCACCCGGCTCACTGGCTGCGCGCCTCGACCGGGCTCGGGGCCAGGGCCCGCTGGCGGGCGGCCTGCCTCGTCCGCCAGCGAGCGATGTCCCGGGAGATTCCGGGCAGCGCCAGCAGGATCACCACGATGCCCGCGAGCAGCTCGGCGAACTCGTAGACGACGCCATGGGAGAGCTGCAGGTACGACCGCGACGTCAGCACCGCCGCGACCAGGATCGCCGAGAGCACGCAGCCCAGGGGGTGGTTGCGCGCCATGGCGGACACGACGATCCCGAGGAATCCCATGCGGAGCAGGCTCTGCATGTGCTCGTCAATGTTCCAGTACGGCGGGAAGCCTGCGGTCAGCGCGAAGCCCGCCACGCCCGCGACCGCGCCACCCAGCAGGAAGGCCAGCATCGTCAGCCGGCGCACGTCGATGCCGACGGCATGCGCGGCCATGGGATCGGCACCGCTCGCCCGGAGGTGCAGGCCGGTGGGCGTGTGATAGAGGAACACGTAGGCCGCGACGCAGAGCAGGATGGCGGCCGGCAGCATGACGGTGAGCGACGTGCCGGGGATGAACGCCTCCAACCGGCTGCTTTGGAGGATGAGGATCGTGCGCGACGGGAAGGCGCGGTCGCGCAGCGGATAGGCAATCAGGAACGCCACCAGGTAGACCGCGATCCAGTTCAGCATGATGGTAGAGAGCACTTCGTGCACCTGGCGGTGCGCCCGCAGCAACGCGCTGGGCAGCATCCAGAGGACTCCGACCACGATCGCGACCGTCAGGGTGAGAGGCAGGTGCACCGGTGCCGGCAGCGCCAGCAGCGCGCCGACCGCCACGCTGGCGCCCGCGCTGACCATCACGACACCCTCGGCGCCGACGTTGAAGATGCCGGCGCGCACGCCGACCAGGAAACACAGGCCCGTGAAGATGAGGGGTGTGGCGAAGGCCAGGGTGGTCGTGATCCCATGGGCCGTGAACAGCGAGAAGCCGAACGCGCCGCGCAACACGGCCAGCGGCGGGTACCCCGCCATGCGCAGTACCAGCGCGGCGATCACGAGCGCCCCGGCCAGCGCAAAGAGCACGTCCCAGATGGGCTCGGCGCGCCGTACCCCGCGGCGGAGCGCCATCATCGCCCGCTACCTCCGCGCCCGCGCGTCGCGGCGCTATCCGTATGTCTCCCGCAGGCGCTCGATCGGCCACCGCTGCGGGTCGCCGAACGGCCGCGGGATGTCCACTCGGCCCCGCTCGATCAGCTGGCGCAGGCCGTCCACGATCTCCCAGGCCCATCGGGGCTGCGGCGCGCGGAGCCTGCCGTAGTTCGCGAGCACCTCGCCGCCCTTGGAGCCGTCGAGCGCGCCGATCTCGACGGCGCGCCGCACCCACTCCCGCACGAGCTGGGGGTCGCTGAACCAGGTCCCGCGGTTACCGAAGTTCAGCCACACCGAGCGCTCGCGCTGGACCACGTCGCGGAAGCGGCCCTCCCGCACGAGCCGGACGGCGAGGAGCACGGCCTCGTCCGCCCGCTTCAGGGCGCTGCCCACCACGTGGGGGCTCACCCACTCCTGGACCGTGTCCACGCCGATGGCAAACGGCGGCTGGCCGATGGGGATGTTGCGTGTGCGGTGGTGGTCGTCCATGTACCCGAGGACACCGAGCCCCGTCGCGCCCGCCACCTGATAGACCACACAGGCCCCCTGCCGGACCTGCGCTTCAGTCGCCTCGCGGCCGCGGGCCGGATCGTTGAACGCGCCGGTGTACGTCCACACCACACGCTCCTTCCGGGCCGCCCGGGCCAGGCGCTTGTCGCGGACTGCGTCCGGGTGCGTCTCGGACAGGCGCCGGATCGCCCAGTCGACCCCCCACTTGTAGCCCATCTCGAACTCGTGCAGCACGGGAATCTCGCGCCCCAGGACGATACCCACACTGGGGCAGTCGTAGTGGAGCGCGAGCGCCGCGGCGAGCGCGCCAGCCATGGCGCTCGGCTGCTCCTGCTGGTACAGCAGGCCCAGCACGGCGCGATTGCCGGGATCGGCGTCGCCGAACTGCGGCCGGATGTCGGAGATGGCGTACTGCCGGTCGGGAAAGCGGTTGGCGAGGTCGCGGAGGGCAGTCCCGTAGGTTGAGAACGACGCGACGTAGATCAGGTCGAACTGGCCATCCCGCACGACCAGGGTCATGTCCGAGAGCGCGGTGGCCGGGGTCGAGACGACCACCCGCAGGTCGGAGACCTGTCCGGTGCGCCGCGCCTGCTCGGCACCCAGCCAGTGCATGAAACTCCAGGAGAGATCGGACCGCCCCGGAGCCGCCATCAGCAGCGCGAGGCTGATCGGACGACCCGCAGGCGACTGCGGCGCGCCCCAGGACGGCGCGGGCCACAGGGCGATCGCGATGACTCCGACGAGCACACATCGAGCGACCGTGCGCAGCATGTCCTCACCTCCACGTCCTGTCGTCAAGGCTCTCCCATCCCGCCAGTGCATCCACGGCCAGCACTGCCATGCCGGAACCAGGGTCAACGACTGTGATCGTGACTTCCACCGGGTTCTCCAGGTTCGACGCGGGGATTTCAGTCCCCTATTCACAGCGTCACTGGTTGGAACTGCACGTAGGGGGCCCGGCGGTGGTCTTGCCAGAGCAAGGTCTCTTGCGGTGGTCGCCGTCCATCGCGAGCCGTTTCGCTTCAATGGGGCCGGTCCACTTCACGCGGTAAACCGGGGAGTAGCTTCAATGGGGCCGCCGTCTCTCAACGGCGGAAACTATGGCAGGCCTGCGGAAATCCGACCGACAATCGCTGGCTTCAATGGGGCCGCCGTCTCTCAACGGCGGAAACTATGGAGAGCGGCTGATCGAGGGGAGCTGGTTGACCCGCTTCAATGGGGCCGCCGTCTCTCAACGGCGGAAACCCTGATCACGGTTTCGGCGTCATTTAGGGCCAGCTCGAGCTTCAATGGGGCCGCCGTCTCTCAACGGCGGAAACGATCGCGGACGTATCAACGGGGCACGCGTTCGTCGAGCTTCAATGGGGCCGCCGTCTCTCAACGGCGGAAACCGGACCCCGAGCGGTTGGCGGTTCGTCCACGTGAGCCGCTTCAATGGGGCCGCCGTCTCTCAACGGCGGAAACGCGTACTGCTCGGCGCGCGCCGCCTCCCTACGCAAAGCTTCAATGGGGCCGCCGTCTCTCAACGGCGGAAACCGCTGACTGGCGCGCAGGGAGGAGAAGAGGCGGTCGCGCTTCAATGGGGCCGCCGTCTCTCAACGGCGGAAACGTTAGTAGTCCATCTCGTGCGATGACAGGAGGAGGGGCTTCAATGGGGCCGCCGTCTCTCAACGGCGGAAACGATGTGAGAGAAACCCGACACGCGGCAGTTCCGCGTAGCTTCAATGGGGCCGCCGTCTCTCAACGGCGGAAACTCGTCCGCCTCTTAGTGTGGCGGGAGAGATAGAGAGAGGCTTCAATGGGGCCGCCGTCTCTCAACGGCGGAAACCAGTGATCCCCAAGCCCCGCGATCGCCGGGAGGCGATAGCTTCAATGGGGCCGCCGTCTCTCAACGGCGGAAACACAGCAGCAGAAGTGCGGTTGCGGGACCGATGTGTGGCTTCAATGGGGCCGCCGTCTCTCAACGGCGGAAACTCGACGAGGCGTGCGCACGAGATCCACTGTGCACGACGGCTTCAATGGGGCCGCCGTCTCTCAACGGCGGAAACCATTCCTACCACGATCGCCCCGACCCACACTGTCCAGCTTCAATGGGGCCGCCGTCTCTCAACGGCGGAAACGCTCGTCAGTGAGCTGCGCGAGGAGGCCATCGATCCGCTTCAATGGGGCCGCCGTCTCTCAACGGCGGAAACATCGTGACGACGACGGGGGCGTTGGGCGGTAGCCTGCTTCAATGGGGCCGCCGTCTCTCAACGGCGGAAACCCCCAAAAAGGCCATGTCGTGTGCGTGAGTTCACTCACGCTTCAATGGGGCCGCCGTCTCTCAACGGCGGAAACGTGGTTCGTGGAAGCGCTCAAGCGGATCCCCGCCGTGCTTCAATGGGGCCGCCGTCTCTCAACGGCGGAAACGTACTTCAGCGGCCTGGATCGGCTCGGAGCCCTATGCTTCAATGGGGCCGCCGTCTCTCAACGGCGGAAACCAGTCAGAGTTTGCGCTGGCGGTGAGTTTCACCCGGGCGCTTCAATGGGGCCGCCGTCTCTCAACGGCGGAAACGGCTACGGTCGCCCTCCCGCGTACCCGTGGGCAGAGCAGCTTCAATGGGGCCGCCGTCTCTCAACGGCGGAAACAGGGCCCAAGGGGTCTCGGTCAGACGCCACGTAGAAGCTTCAATGGGGCCGCCGTCTCTCAACGGCGGAAACGAACGCCGAGTAGAAATGCGCAGACTCAAGCGCGACGCTTCAATGGGGCCGCCGTCTCTCAACGGCGGAAACGACGGAGCGCGTCGTCGGCGTATAGCCGTCGACGGGCTTCAATGGGGCCGCCGTCTCTCAACGGCGGAAACTGGGTACTGTGGATGGACACGGACGAGCGGCTGGTGCTTCAATGGGGCCGCCGTCTCTCAACGGCGGAAACTGGGTACTGTGGATGGACACGGACGAGCGGCTGGTGCTTCAATGGGGCCGCCGTCTCTCAACGGCGGAAACATGGTCGCGCGCCGACAGAGTACCCATGGGCAACGCAGCTTCAATGGGGCCGCCGTCTCTCAACGGCGGAAACAATGGCGAGCGCAATGCGTTCCACCGTCTGCATCCTGCTTCAATGGGGCCGCCGTCTCTCAACGGCGGAAACGCCGGCGGCGGGAGTCCCAGTCCGCCGCGCGCTGGAGGCTTCAATGGGGCCGCCGTCTCTCAACGGCGGAAACTTGGGCTACTCGCGTTGCGTGGCCGCCGTGTGGAGGTGCTTCAATGGGGCCGCCGTCTCTCAACGGCGGAAACCCGTGCCCATCGTCGCCTTGCGTGGGTATTCGGGGGCTTCAATGGGGCCGCCGTCTCTCAACGGCGGAAACGAAGAAGAAGAACCGATGTACCGCGTGTTCCCCGGTGCTTCAATGGGGCCGCCGTCTCTCAACGGCGGAAACGGCTCGTTGACGCCCTCGGGTGGGGTAGTGGCAACGATGCTTCAATGGGGCCGCCGTCTCTCAACGGCGGAAACCTCCCTCGCCGGCCGGCATACTCGCGCGGGCGCGCAATGCTTCAATGGGGCCGCCGTCTCTCAACGGCGGAAACGGTCTGGCCACGGCGAGGCATTCAGGCGCTCCTGCGTGCTTCAATGGGGCCGCCGTCTCTCAACGGCGGAAACAGGAGACAAACCTGCAAGGCCTGCGGCAGACCAGAGCTTCAATGGGGCCGCCGTCTCTCAACGGCGGAAACAGGAGCGTTCACTGCGGATTCCGGAGCGTTCACTGGCTTCAATGGGGCCGCCGTCTCTCAACGGCGGAAACAAGACCGATTCCCCGATCTCCTGGCCGTTGCGGTAGCTTCAATGGGGCCGCCGTCTCTCAACGGCGGAAACCGCCAACGGTCTGCGTGCCCTGTTGAACATGGGCGCGGCTTCAATGGGGCCGCCGTCTCTCAACGGCGGAAACCGTCGGGACCGGGGTGGTGCATCCGCAGCCGGAGGATGCTTCAATGGGGCCGCCGTCTCTCAACGGCGGAAACGGTAGCGCTGCCAGCTGGACCGCTTGGGGTCGTTGAGGCTTCAATGGGGCCGCCGTCTCTCAACGGCGGAAACCTGCCGGCGGGTGCGTGGCTGGGCGCACGGGCGTACTGGCTTCAATGGGGCCGCCGTCTCTCAACGGCGGAAACGAGGGTCAACTCATTGATGACCGCGCCACTGTAGCGGCTTCAATGGGGCC
>JAVKIJ010000070.1:0-17636 GCA_031459535.1 Candidatus Fervidifonticultor quintus
CTCGATGAGGCCGCCGTGCTGGCCCGGTTCCTCGACCGGTTCGACGAGGCGATCGGCCCCGACCTGCGGGCGGCCGCCAGGGCCCGCGGGCTCTCCCTTCACCAGCTGCTCACGGTGGCGTCCATGGTGGAGCGGGAAGCTCGGGCTCCGGATGAGCGACCGGTGGTCGCTGCGGTGATCTACAACCGCCTGGCGCGGGGCATGCGCCTGGAAATTGACGCCACGGTGCTGTACGCGATGGGGACCCACAAGCCGTCTCTGACGGCCGCCGACCTGGCAGTGGACTCGCCCTACAACACCTATCGCCGCGAAGGCCTGCCTCCCGGGCCGATTGCCAATCCAGGCCTGGCGGCGATTGCGGCCGCGGCGTCCCCGGCTGATGTGCCGTACCTGTACTACGTCCTGCGGCCCGACGGGCGCCACCATTTCAGTCGCACCCTAGAGGAACACCTGGACGCAGTGCGCCGGTATCGGCCGTGATCGCTTCACTCCGCCTGCTCGCGCCCCGCTACGCGGTGCGCCGGGTTACAGACCTCTCTCCGGCGCTGCTGCGGGCGTGGAGGATCGATGCGCTCATGCTGGACCTGGACAACACGCTGGTGGCATGGGCAGAGGCTGCGGCGCCTGCCGTGGTCTGCGCCTGGGTGGCCGAGCTCCGGCAGGCCGGCATCCGCGCCTGCATCGTCTCTAACAACCTCTCGGGGCGAGTGCGCACAGTGGCGGCACAACTGCAGCTCCCCGCCGCCGAGGGCCGCTTCAAGCCCAGCGCCGACAAGCTGCGGCGCGCCCTGCGCATTCTGGGGTCAGCGCCGGAGCGGACGGCTATGGTCGGCGATCAGATCTTCACCGACGTGCTGGCCGGCAACCGGCTTGGCGTCCCCACGATTCTCACCGAACCGCTGGGTCCCCAAGAACCGATGCGCATCCGCATGCTGCGCCGCATTGAGCACGTGTTGATGGCGCTGATGGCCCGGCGTGGGCTCGTCCCTCGCGGGCTCGATGTCTGACCATTCCCTGGCGCGGGCATAGTTATCATCGCGCTGGCTTCATCCTCGGAGGACGCATGCGCCCGGCCGGTGAGATCGAGTGGTGGCCCTTGTACGTTCGGGGTTTCGTCGCCCTCTTCGGCCTCTCCGCGCTGATCCTGAGCGAACCGGCCCAGGCGGTGCTCCCGCCGGCGGCACCGCTGGCGCTGTTGGGCCTGATGCTGAGCACGGGCCTGCTGAGTGTCCTGGCGCAGCGGCGGCTGCCGGGGCCTCATGTGTCCAGTCTGGTCGGGGTGGTCTTCGAGCTGGCCATCGTGTCGCTCCTGGTCTACGAGACCGGCGGTGCGGCCAGCTTCTTCCTTTTCCTGTACGTGCCCGTGCTGCTGTGGGGCTCGGCCGGCCGCGGGCTCATCGCGGGTGTGGTCGGCGGCTGGGTCGCCGCGATCGGCTTTACGATCGCCGTCGCCCTGCGGGCCGAGTTGCCGGCGGATGCGCTGCCGCGGGCGGCGCTGTTGGCCATGGTCGGGTTTGTGGTCGGTCTCATCGAGCAGCGGCGGCTGGACGCGGAGGCGGCTGCCATGCGCGGAGCCCACGAGCTCACCCGTCAGGCACGCCTCTGGGCCGAAATCCATGCGGCGCTGACGGAGATGGTGCCTCTCGACCTGCGCGTACGTGCCCGGGTCCTGCTCGAGCGGTGTCAGCGGCTGGCCAATGCCGACCACGGGCTGGTGGCCGTGCTGGACATTGAGGATCGATTGGTGGTCGAGGCCGCCATTCCCGCGCCAGGCAGCGAACGCCAGCGCGGCGAGGTGCTGCCCAAGACCGCGGTCATCGAGGAGACTCTGCGCTCGGGCCTGCCGCACCGGACGGTGGAGGCCCAGGGCGACGCCGGGTGGGCGGCGGCGTTCGGCCCGGATGCCACGGGCAGCGCGCTGGTGCTGCCGTGTCGGTAGGTGGACGGGACGTTCGCGATCGTGTACCTGGCCCGCCAGGATGTCCGACTCTACGGCGACGACGAGCTGAATGCGGTCACGACCCTGGTGGATGCCGGGGCGGTCCTCTTGCACGACGCGCGCATGCAGGCCGCGGCCCGCGACTTCCAGCTCAGCTCTATCAACGCCCTGGCTGCGGCGCTGGAGGCGAAGGATCCCTACACGCGAGGCCACTCGCAGCGCGTGGCCAGCAACGCGACGGCCATTGCCACTGAGCTCGGCCTCTCTGCCGCCGAGATCGAACGCATCCGTTGGGCCAGCCTGCTCCACGACATCGGCAAGATCGCCACGCCCGAGCACATCCTCCACAAACGCGGCCCCCTCTCCGACGACGAGCGTGCGGTCATGAGCATGCATCCCGAACGGGGGGCCAACATCCTCAAGCAGATGGCGCCGTTCCGGCCGTTCGTGGAGTATGTCCGCTCTCATCAGGAGGCCTACGACGGTAGCGGGTATCCCGAGGGCCTGGCCGGCGACGCCATCCCCATGGGCGCCCGCATCATCCGGGTCGCAGACACGTTCGATGCCATAATCTCCGACCGACCCTACCAGCGAGGCCGCTCCGTAGAGGAAGCCATCGAGGCGCTGCGCCAGTTGGCTGGCACCGAACTCGACCCGAGGCTGGTGGACGTGTTCATTCGGATCCTGAAGCAGAAGCCGCCGTTCGAGGTGCAGTTGCGGATGTGGCGGGAACGGTAGGTTCAGAGATCCTGCGCGCTGGCGGCGGCAGCGATGGTGTTCCGTCCCGAGCGGGCCCGCGCCAGGGCCTCTTCGGCTCGCGCGAGCAGGGTCTGCTCGTCCTCGCCATCCCGCGGATAACAGGCCAAGCCGATGCTCACGGTCCGCGTGGTCGGGAAGGGGTGATCCGGCAGGACGAACGCCGTGCGCTCGACGACCCCCCGCAGCCGCTCAGCCATGGCGATGGCGCCCTCGAGCGAGGTCTCGGGCAAGATGATCCCGAAGCGCCCGCCGCCCAGCGAGGTACGTACGTCCACCTGTCTCATCCACCGCGTCATGATGTCGACCAGTTGGAGCAGCAGAGCCTGCTGGTCGGCCTCGACGAGCACGTCGTCGAGCTCTTCGCTCTCATCGAGGGCGATCAGCCCGATGGTGCACGTCCTGCCGAACCGGCGGCTGCGCTGGATCTCGCGATGCACGGCGGCGCCGAAGTAGTTGCTGTTGAACAGGCCCGTGACCGGATCAACCAGGACCTGTCTGCGGGCCTGTTCGCGCAGGTCGTCGAGTCGCTTCTGGACGGCCAGCGTCCGCCGATCGCGCTGCAGCTCGTGCCGACGGATGGCCTCGAGCACGCCCACGGAGATCATGCCGGTCAGGAACGTCCCCACGTCGGGGTCTGCGGTCCCGCCGGAGCCGCCGGTCAACAGGTCCAGGAGCGCCGGCTTGATCTGGAGCAGCACCCGGATGACTTCGTCCAGGGGGATCTGGAGGGCGAACGCCTCCTGACTCAGGCGCCCGGCGAAGTCGGCAAAGGCCTCGGGCTGGCCGCTGGCCGTCGCGTGGGCCAGGGCGTCCACGCCGGCCTGCAGGCGCGGCCCGGTGCGGTCGGCGTCACGCCACAGCGGATGCAGATCGGGGATGTCGGACAGGCGCCGGCCCCACTGGGCTGCCAGGCGCCGGCGGTGGACGCGGATCTGTTCGACGGTCGAAGACCGCATGACTGCCCCCGCAGTAGCGTTTCTCAGAGTAGTATGCCCATCTCCTGTCGCGATCACCGCACCACACAGGACGATGGCGGCACCCGGCGAACTGAATAGGCACCCGGTTGACGATCATGAGTGTGAAACTGAAAGGCATACTCCAGGAACTGGTGGGCGACGATACGCGGGCGGTGGCGCTGTTTGGGGGTGACGGCCAGGTGATCGAGGCCGTCACGAAGAGCGGCCTCCATGACCTTGGGCCGGTGTCCGCCGATCTGGCCGCCATGCTCAAGGTCGCGGCGTACTGCGCGCGCAAGCTGGACGGCGGCGACCTGGACCACGTGACCATGACCACCGACAACGTGGCCGTGCTCGCCGTCTCGGTGGGCCCGGCGCACTACCTGGTCACGGTTCTGGACGCCGGCGGCAACCTGGCGCGCGCGCGCGTCCAGATTCGGCGCCGGAAGGCGGAGATCACCGAGGAGCTCTCATGAGCGTGCGCGGCTGCGCACTCGCGGCGTCCCTGGTCCTGGCGGTGCTGGCCGGCGGCCGGCCTGCCGCCGCTTCGCCGCCGACGCTGCGCGATGGCGCTGCGGCCTACTCGCAGGGTCGCCTTGACCGCGCCCGGGCCATCTTCCATCAGGTGGCGGTCACCCGCCCCGGGGAACATCACGCCTGGTTGTGGCTGGGCGTGGTGGAGTTCCAGAGGAAGGACTATGGGAGGGCCGAGCAGGCGTTCGGTCGCGCGGCGCATCTGGCGCCGCAGGATGCTTCTGTGCACCTCTGGTGGGGCCACAGCCTCGCAAAGCTCCAGCGACCCGAGGAAGCGGCCCGGGCGTTCGAGCGGGCCCTGCTCGCCCGTGGCAGTCTGAAAGTGTATGACCTGGCCCAGCAGGCCCTGCGCGCGATGCGGCCGCTGCCCGCTCTGCCAGTCGCGGGGCCGGTCGGTCAGCCGTCCAGGTCTGGGCCCGCGGCTCCGGCCTGGGTACTGAACCTTGACAGCTACCGCACCCTGGCCAAGCACTACAACTCGTCACTGTCCGTCGTCGAGTCCGATGCCATCGCCAGGGCGATCCTGGGGTACAGCCGGCACTTCAATCTGGACCCACGGTTGGTGGTGGCGCTGATCGCCGTCGAGTCAGGATTCCAGCCCAGGGCGCTGTCCCGCGCAGGTGCCATGGGGTTGGGGCAACTGATGCCGGGGACGGCGCGGGCGCTTGGCGTCAATCCGTGGGACCCGGTCCAGAACGTCTACGGCGCCATCAGGTATCTGCGCGGAAACCTCGACCAGTTTGGATGGGGCAACACGCACCTGGCTCTGGCCGCCTACAACGCGGGGCGCGGGGCGGTCGAGCGGTACGAGGGCATCCCGCCTTTTGCAGAGACCCAGTGGTATGTGGCCAACGTGACGAGCCTCTATCGCCGGTTGATGGCGATCCGGGGCGAGATGTCGGAACTCCACCGCCGCCTCTGAGAGATTTGAGGGAGGACTAGGCGAAGCCCCGAACGGGAACGTAAACAGTGCAGCGGCGCACGCCGAGCGGGCAGCCGAGAGGGCTGCTCGCGGCCTTTCCTCTGGGCGGTAGGTGAGAGACCTGATCGAGACCCGGCGCCAGATCCTCGACACGTTGCGTGCCGGCCCGGCGCTCTTCGGCGGCTTGCCCGGTGACCTGGTAGACCTGGAGCGCCTGGCGGCGCACCTGGCACGTCGCGGTGTCCACGCTGCAGTCCACGTGTCTGACGGCACGTCGGACGGCGTCCTGTGGATCGAGGATGGTGGGCCAGCGGAGACGTGGTTCTTCGAAACCGGGGGCCCGGAGGCTGTCTTCCCATTTTCGGAAGGCCGGGACCTGCTCCGCCAGATCGTTGCGCGCGGCGGCACGGTCAGCGTGTACGTCCGACCCGCGCAGGTGCCCACCGCCAGCCGGATGGCGCAGTTCCGCACGGTCATCGCCGAGCCGCCGGCCCCACCGCCCACGCCGGCAGAGCCCGAACCGATGCCCGCTCCGCACGCGCCCATCGAGGAAGCGCCCGAGGTCGAGGGCGCGTCCGAGGTCGAAGCCGGGCAGTCCGCTGAACCTCCGCGGGGAGGGGTCCAGATGGAGCCACCATCGCACCCGTGGCCCGGTATCCTGGCCGAGCTGCTGGTGCGCGTCGAGCGGTCTCGGGGCCCGCGTCTGGCAACCCTGTACCGCAACGCCCTGGCGAAGGCGCTGTCGGAGCACGGTGGGAGGCTCGAAGAGGACCGGATCATCGCGCCGCCGCTCTCAGAGTCGGTCTGGCGGCAGGTCGTTGAGAGGGGTTGCGAACCCATCGTGTTGATCGCGGGGCGCGCATTCCTCGACCGGATGATCGCCGCGTCCGAGCGACACGTGGTGGACCGCGACGCGGCCGCAGGGGAGTGACGATGGCCAGGAATTCACGGACGATGGTGCTGGTGACCGTGGGGCTGTTGGCCTTGGCCACGCTGTATGCGTATGGCAGCGAGGGAAGCTCGTCGCGGGATGGCGCGGTCCGCCACATGCTGGCGACCGCTTTGCAGATCCTCGCACCATTGGCGGCCGGGCTGGGGTGCTGGGAGGCGACGAAGGCTTACTCCCCCGGTGATCGCGAGCGCGTGGTGTGGGCCATGGGCGCTGCGGCGGCGCTGGCCTGGACGTCGGGTCGCCTGGTCTTCGCTGCTCACCGGTGGACGGGGGGTTCGTCGCCGCCATACCCGTCCGTCGCCGACGGGTTCTTCGTGGCGTTCTACGTGCTGCTGGCAGTGGCCCTGCTGTTGGAGATCCGACTAGTGCTGCCCATGGTGGACCGGTCCGCCCGCCTGCTCCTGGTCGCCGTGGGCGTGCTGGGGTGGACCGTGAGTTTCGTCTACGTGCTCCGCCCGATCGTCATGGGTCCGGCAGCACCCCTGCAGAAGATCCTGGCAGCCTTCTACCCGACGGTGGCGATGTTCCTGATACCGGCGGGCCTGATGCCGGCTCTGGGATTCCGTGGAGGCATCTCGGCATATCCCTGGCTGGTCGTGGCGGCTGCCGCGCTGTGCCTGGCCGCCGCCAGCCTGGGCTACGCGTTCCTGACGTGGTACAACCTCTATTCCGACGTGCACGTCGTCAACGCCCTCTGGGTGGCGGGCTTCGTCTTCCTGGCCCTGGGCGGATTCTGGCAGCGGACCGTGCAGGAGGAGACGTAGGGTGATCGCGCACTACGTCTGGCCCGAGGGGCTGGCTGTGGTGGTGGAGGCGGCGTCCGGCCGCGCCGCCACCGTGTTCGAACCCACAGGATGGCGGCATGGCGATCCGCGTCTGCTGTTGCCGGACGGCCCGCCGCCCGATGCCGACAGTGTGGCTCTCTCGCTGCCCTCGTGGTTGACCGAGGCGATCGTGCCTCTCGATGTGAGTCTGGGCGGTCTGCACACCGAGTTCGTGAACCTGGGCCGGATGATCTCGCGGCTGCAGGCAGCGGCAACAGACGGCGTGCTGCTGGTTCTGGGGCCGCGACCGGTTGCGGCGGCGCTCAAAGGCGGAGCGCTGCGGAGCCTGCTGCCCGACGGCGGTTCGGCGGCGCCGGCCCCGGTCGACGTGGACCAGGCAGACGGATGGATCCTCTTCCTCAACGGATCTGTGGAGGTGCCGCGCGATGAGCGCGATGGCGCGAAGCCTGTAGAGCCTGTAGAAACGTCACCGCCGGTCAGCACGGCGCGCGAAGGGCCGAGCGAGCGCTATCTGATCGCGCTGGGCGCGCTTGGCGCCCTCCCCGAGGACGTCCGGGCCGCAATCGTCGCCGAAGGTGGGGAGGCAGGGATGGCCGTCCCGCCTTTGCTCGACGGCAACCGCTCTCTGCTCGAGGTCGCACAGGCCACCGGCTTGCGCGAAGAGCAGGTGATGGCGATCGTCAGGCTGCTTGCGGCGCGAAAGCTGGCGTTCCGGTACGTGGCCCGTGCCCGGGCGGCCGCGCGGCCGGGCGCCAGGGAGTGAAGGCCCGCCCAGACGTTTGGGGATGTCTAACGCGCGAGCAATCTGGGTACTAGATTTTACACAGACCTGGCGTTAAGGTTCTCGACGGTCTATAGTAAAGAGGCTCGGACGACGTAGCGGTCGAGAGCCACAAGTTCATATCGTCCTCGATAAAGGCAAACCCATCGCGAGATGGGGGCGCAAAGCTTCGGGACCAGGTGTCTGGTTGGCCGGGCTGCCGAAGGGAGTGCAGCGATCAGCCTCTTGGGGCAGCCCGAGAGGCTGGTTCGTTTTCCTGGGGAGGCGCCATGGCAGTGCGTGCCGCACACCGACAGGTCGCATCTCGACGCATCACGCATCACACTGCGACGCCGTCTCCCGCGCCGGGCGATGTGGAGATACTCGTGGCGGAATATCTGCAGACGCCGACCCCGCAGATTCGAGAACGCATCGTGGCGGCCTGCACGCCCCTGGTCCGCCGCATCGCCGGCGAGTTCGTCTTCGCGGGCGTGCCCTCCGAGGACCTGGTGCAGGTGGGTTACATCGGGCTCCTCAACGCCATCGCGGCGTTCGACCCGGCCAAGGGGGCGAAGTTCTCCACATATGCCAGCTACCTGATCCGCGGGGAGATCCGTCACTACCTGCGGGACCAACGGGATACGATCCGCAAGCCGCGCTGGCTGCAGCGGCTGAACAGCAGGATCGAGGAGGCCGTGAGCCGCCACGTGAGCGAGACCGGTCGGTTCCCGGGCCTCGAACACCTCTCGGAGGAGCTGAACATCGAGGAGGACGGTCTGCTGGAGATCCTCCGGACGCGCGAGGCCCTGCGGACCGTGTCGTTGGAGACCGATGAGGAGAACCCGGAGCTGCGAGTTGACCGTGACCGGATCAGGCATCGCACGCACGTCAGCTTCCAGTTGCCGATCGAGGACCGCGTGGTCCTGTTGGAGGCCATGGAGTCGCTGAACGCGCTGCAGCGGAAAGTGCTCTACTACATCTTCTACACCGACCTCACGCAGATGGAAGCGGCAAAGCGCATCGGGATCTCACAGAAGCACGTGTCGCGCGTGCTGGCATCGGCACTGGCCAAGCTCCGGGGGCTGATGGGCGCGCCATCGCCCGGCGCGATGTAGATGGGGGGAGCGGAGATGTCGCAGCTCAAAGACGTGTTGATGGACCTTTCCAAGGTGGAGGGTGTGCTGGCCGCGCTCGTCGTCGCCCGGGACGGCTTCGTCGTCGAGGGCCTGGCCACCGACGAATCAGTGGACCTGGAGGCCGTCGGCGCCATTGTGGCCAGCAACATCGCGGCGTCAGACTCCATGGGCCGGGAGATGGCCAGGGGAGGGATGCGCAACATCCTGATCGAGTTCGACGAGGGCCCCGTGGCGATCGGGCCGGCCGGCCCGGACGCCGTGTTGGTCGTCGTCGGCAGCCGGCAGGCCAACCTGGGCCGCATCCGTCTGGAGATGCGCCGGAACAGCCAGCTGGCCGCCGCGCTGGTCTAGCGGCCCGCAGGCCTAGAGGCCGATGCTCTTGGGCATAGTCCGGCGAGAGGGGGGCGCTCACGTGGCGGTCATGCCCCGACGGCGGCTGCGAAGGGCAGAAGAGGGGTTTAGCTTCATCGAACTCCTGGTGGCCCTATCGTTGCTCGCCGGTGTGTCGCTGTTCATCTTTCAGACCTTCATTGCCGGGATGGCCCATGCGGGCCGGGCGAACGAGCGGGCGGCCGCCACCATGGTCGCCCTGCAGATCATGGAGCAGGTCCGGGCCAGCGTGAACCCATACGAGATGGTGGGCTTCGTGGACCTGCCGCGGACGGCGCTGCCGCTGCCCGCGCCGTACTCAGGGATCGCCAATCCCACGCCGCACCGGTTCGAGGTGGCGGTGGACGTGACCCGTGACGACAACCTGACGCTGACCACGGTGACCGTGCAGGTGTACCGGCCCTCGGACACGACGCCCTTCGTCACGCTGACCACGGTGCTCGATGACCAGTAGCCGCCGCGTTGGCTGGTTGCGGTCGGCCGCGGGCGATGCCCGCGGCGTGACCCTCGTGGAACTGGTGATGGCGCTGGCGCTCCTCAGCCTGGCGCTGGGCAGCATCTATGGATTCGTGCTGACGGGTGGGCGATCCGCGCGGGTCACCAACGATCTGCTCCAGACCCAGGCCCAGGTCCGCGCGGCGATGGACAACGTGGTGGACGAGATCCGCTGGGCGCAGCGGGTGACGGCGGCCAGCGCGGCATCTGTGACGCTGCTCGTCCCCCAGTCCACGCCCTTCTCACCGTCCAGCCCCTACACCGTGACCTTTGCCTACGATGCCGGGACGCAGACGCTGACCCGGCGCGAGGACCCGGACGCGGACGGTCCTTCCGCCGCGGGTGCACCCGTGGACCTGGCCTATGGGCTCGCCAGCCTGACATTCGAGTACTTCGACAACAACGGGATCTCGCTGGGCTCGTCGCCGGCCGACCTGGACGCGGTGGCCCGGGTGCGCATGGCGGTCACCGCCATGCGGGACCAGACGATCCGCTCCTTCGCCGGCGACGCGGCACTGCGGGGCCGGTAGACGCCCTGGGGTTGGGCCGGAGGGTTGAGATGATGGCACGGCTGCGTTCCACCAGAGGGTTCGCCCTGGTGTCGGCTCTGCTCGTGATCTTCGTCCTGGTCATCCTCGGCGCGCTCATCCTCTATCTGAGCGGCAAGGAGATCGCGCTGAGCGCCACGCGGATGACCGGGGCCCAGGCGCTGAACATTGCCGAGGGCGGCGGCGTGGCCGCCCGTGCCGCGCTCATGGTCCTGATGGGCGCCAATCCCACCGATGTGGTCTCCGTGGACGCCTCACTGAGCGGAACCACCCTCGCCACCTGGTATGCGGGAGGCGATCCCGCCTCACAGAACCCGCTGCGCCTGTTCGACTACCTGGTGCTGGACGGCCAGCGTTACACCACCGGCGCCACGTCGGCGACCAGCTCGCTGAGCTTCGAGGTGAACTGGGCGGCCCCGTACACGCACCGCAAGCTGCAGCTTGCCACGGGCACGCCGCCGGCGAACTCCCTGGGGACGGGGAGCTACAGGGCGACGCTGGTGGTGAGCCGCCGGCTGGCGCCCCACCCCACCGACCCCGGGCAGCCGCAGCGCTACATCCAGCAGCTCGGCGTGGACCACTACGAGTTTTACTACACGTACACGGTCACCAGTGACGGCCAGGTGCCACCGTGGCCGGCACGGCGTCGCGTGACGATGTCCAGAGACTTTAGCGTTCAGATCAAACGGCAGAGCTTCGCGCACTACGCGCTGTTCACCCACGTCCACACCACCCCCAGCGGCGGCGACATCTGGTTCACCAGCCGCACCAGCTTCGACGGCCCGGTGCACACCAACGGGGAGTTCCGGTTCGCCTTCTTCCCCAAGTTCGGCACACCCGACAGCGACGGCACCTGTCCGCCGAACAATGCCGCGCCCACCCGGCTGACCAGTGTGAGCCGCTACGCCTGGTTCAACAACAACGGGAGTCCGCGGCGGCTCCAGGCCAACGAGAACGTGGTCAACGGTGTCCGGCGCGACGCGCCGGTGCTCCCCGACTGCACACCGTCCACCCTCAGCGACGACAACGATAACCAGGCCGCCGACTTCACCCGCGGCGCGGCGTCCATCCCGATGCCCAGCAACCCGTATAGCCAGAAGGGCGTCTCCATCGGTCGGGACCCTGCGGACACCACGGCGGTGACGAATCTACAGATCCGCCAGGCGGTCCCCGAGCTCCCCGACAGCACCAGCACCGTGCCCAACGGCATCTACGTTCCGGTCGTGGACGCCAACGGCAATGGCATCTCCGATCCCGGCGAGGCCCTGGGCGGCGGCATCTACGTCCAGGGCGACCTGAACGGCATGACCCTCAGCGTGGGCGGGCCAGGCAACAATCTGGCCATCTACACGCTCGTGCAGGGCTCACAGACGGTCACTGTGACGGTCGACCGCGACGCGCAGACGACCACGGTCACCAACACCGCGTGGTCTTCTCCGCAGACCCGGATGTTTGCCGGCGTGCCCAAGGGCTGGCAGGGGCCGGGCAACACCAACGCGACCCTCATCTTTGTCCAGGGCAATATCAACTCACTGAGCGGGACGCTGGAAGAGAAGGAGCAGACGACCATCGCCGCCTCCGGGCGCATCGACATCACCAACCACCTGCGCTACGAGGTGCCCCCGATCGTCACCGATCCCAACAGCAACCCGCTCAACGTGCTCGGCCTGTACTCGGCGAACAACGACATCCGCATCTCGGCCTCAGCGCCCAACGACCTGGAGATCCACGCCGTGCTGATGGCGGGAAACACCGGCGACGGCGTCAATAGCTCGGTGAACGTCCAGAACTACGATACGGGCTCCCCGCGCGGGACGCTGCGGTTGATCGGCGGGGTCATCGAGGAGTACTACGGCGCCTTCGGCACCTTTGACCCGAATACCGGGAACCCACAGACAGGGTACGGCCGGGACTTCCGCTACGACCGCCGCATGAGCCGCGGGTTCACGCCGCCATACTTCCCCACCACGCCGCTGTTCGAAATCACCCAGGTACAGGGCCTGGCCGGCGCGCGGCCGGTCTGGCGCGAGGCGGCGCCGTGAGCCGCAGATCCCGCGCTGCTGCGACCGCGGGCTTCAGCCTCCTCGAGGTCGCGGTCGTCGCGGCGCTGGTGGGGGTCGTCCTGGCGCTGGCGTTGACGGGCTGGCGGGGATATTCGGCCCAGCAGCGGCTGCGCTACGGCACCGCGCAGGTGGCCACTGACCTTCGGCAGGCGCAGGAGCGGGCCAAGGCCGAGCGGGTCGTCTACACAGTGACGTTTGTCGCGTCGTCGCCCAACTACACGATCGCCCGCAGCGGAGGCGGGTTCCTGGAGAACGCCACCCTGCCGGAAGGTGTCACGTCAACCGCCAGCGTCACCGTGACGTTCTCGGCCTTCGGCAGGCCGGATGCGGCCCACACGATCACCGTCCAGAGCTCAGCGGGAACGGGAGTGGTGACCGTGACCGAACTGGGCGGCATCTCTTACCAGTAGGCTACTCCTGCACGTAGACCACCCGCAGGATCTCATCAATCGTGGAGATGCCCGACATGACCTTCTCGAGGCCGTCGTCCCGCAACGTGCGCATGCCTTCCCGGATGGCCTGGGCCTTGATCTCTGCCGCGGGCGCGCGGTGCACGATCATGTCCCGGATCGCGTCGCTCACCACCATCAGCTCGAAGATGCCGATCCGTCCCCGGTAGCCGGTACCCCGGCAGTAGTCGCAGCCGGTGCCACGGTAGAACTCCACGCTGGCGTCCGCCTCGATGTTGACGCCCAGCCGGCGCAGCGCGTCGGCCGGCGGGACGTAGGCGACCTTGCACTTGGTGCAGATGGCCCGGGCCAGGCGCTGCGCCAGGACGGCGATGACCGAGGAGCTGATCAGGAATGGTTCGACACCCATGTCGGTCAACCGGGTGATGGCGCCGGCCGAGTCATTGGTGTGCAGCGTGGACAGCACCAGGTGCCCAGTCAGGGCGGCCTGAATGGCGATCTCCGCGGTCTCCCGGTCGCGGATCTCTCCCACCATGACGATGTCGGGGTCCTGCCGGAGGATGCTGCGCAGACCGTTGGCAAAGGTGAGGCCGGCCTTGGGGTTGACCTGGACCTGGTTGATGCGGGGGATCTGGTACTCCACCGGGTCCTCGACGGTCACGATGTTGCGGTCGAGGGTGTTGAGCTTGCCCAGCGTGGCGTACAGCGTAGTGGTCTTGCCGCTCCCGGTGGGGCCGGTCACCAGGACCATTCCGTGTGGCTTGCTCACCGCGCTCTCCCACAGGTGGAGGACCTCGGTGGGGAACCCCAGGCGGGTGAGGCCCAACTGGGTGGAGGACTGGTCGAGGACCCGCAGCACGACCTTCTCGCCGAACATGGTCGGCAGGGTGGAGACGCGCAGGTCAATGTTGCGGCTGTCGGCGGTCAGGTGGATGCGACCGTCCTGGGGCCGTCGCCGCTCGGCGATGTCCAGGTCGGCCATGATCTTGATCCGCGACGTGAGCGCCGCCTTGAGGTTGGCGGGCGGGTTCATCACGTCGCGCAGCACGCCATCCACCCGATAGCGGATGAACAACCCGTTGCGGTGCGGCTCGATGTGGATGTCGCTGGCGCTCTGCTTCACCGCCTCGTCCACGATGAGGTTGACGAGCTTGACGACCGGCGCCTCCTCGGTGAGCGCCTTCAGCTTCTCGACCGACTCGTCTTCTTCGCCGGTCTCCAGCGCGTACTCGGTGATCGACTCGCGCATCACGCGATCGATGAGGCTGTCGGCGATCTGGTAGACGCTGGCCAGGGCGTTGGCGATGTCTTCCTCGGTGGCGATCACCAGGTCCACTTCCATCCCGGTGATCAATCGCACGTCGTCGATCGCGAGCACGTTGAGCGGGTCGGCGACGGCCAGCACCAGCCGGCCGCCCCGCCGCTCCAGCGCGATGCACTTGTGCCGGACCGCCAGCGCGTGCGGGATCAGCTTGGCGGTCTCCTCGTCAATCTTGGTGTTGGCCAGGGCCACGTACGGGTAGCCCCACTGCGCGGCCATGGCGCGGGCCAGATCCTGGTCGCTGACGGCGCCGGTGTCACGCAGGATCTTGCCGAGCCGCTCGCCCGTCCGGTCCTGGATCTCCTGGGCGTGTTTGAGCTGCTGCTCGGTGACCACCCCTAGCTCGAGGAGGATCTGACCGAGCCTCTCGGCCCGGACGGCCTTGACGCCGACCTTCGTCCGGCCGCCCTTGGCCGGCGTGGGCTTCTCGGCGGCGCGATGGCTGCTCTTCTCCGCGGCGCGCGGGGCGGGCTTCCCAGCCGCCGGGGCCGGCGCGGGCGGCGGAGGTTCCACCGTGGGCGCGATGGGGGCATCGACATTCAGCCTGGCCTGGATCACCGGGTCGTTGGGCGAGGCCGCTACGGCCTGCTGGTAGGCCTTCAGCACCCAATCGGTCTCGCCGCGGGCGAGATGCTTGTCTGCAGCCGTCAAGTAGGCCGCCGCCGCGTCGTGCGGCGCGTCCAGCGCCCGATACACCTCCGCGAGGTCCCGGTACACCCAGGGCTCGTCGGGATCCAAGGACGCCAGGCGCAGGTAGGCTTCCTGCGCTTCCGACCAGCGCCGGGCCCGCGCCAGCGTGCGCGCCTCGGCGTAGGCGAATGCGCGGTCGAGGGTCGGGCAGTCCGCCGCAATCCCGGCTGCCGCTTTGAGCGTCTGGAGCGTGCCGTCGCCGTGCGCCATCCACATCCTCTCGACAGCAGGAAGAGGGCTGCGGGGTCTGCCCCTTCGGGACTAGTCCCAAGATCTTCTGGGCATATTCCTAGGTGCCCATCTGAAGATTGCCTTAGACTATCACAGGGCTGGGCGCGGCGGGCGACAAGGTTCTGATAGGTTTGATCGAGAATCTGGGGAAGGTGGGCCCGCGGTAGGGACGGTGCTCGTCTCGTCGGCGGGGGGTCTGCAGTGGAGATTTACCAGATAGAGACACGGGTACTCAGCGGCTTGATGCGCGACCGCCATCTGTACACGCTGGCGGCGTCCGACGGATTTCACGTGGACCTGCTGTCGTCGCCCCAGGGCCGTCGGCTGGCGAAGGCCATCATCGAGATCTACAACACGCCTGCCGTGGTGCTGGACGAGGCCTCGGTCAGGGCATTCCTGACCGAACACGGGCTGTTGAACCCCGAGATGGAGCGCTACCTGGCGTCGGTGCTCGTGATCCCGCCGCCCAGTGCCGGCGACCTGATGGCCCACGTGGAGCTGTTGAAGGCGCGCGAGAGCCGGGAGCTGCTCGCCCAGGTCCACGAGAGCATCGGCAACTACCTGTACCGACACGATCGGTCGCAGGCGGACATCGTGGAGTTCACCACCGACGCCATCCACCGGCTGCTGGAGATCCAGCGTCGCCGCGTGCGCCGCCAGGTCGCTCCGATCTCCGAAGCCTTTGGGCCGCTGTTGGCCCACGCGGTCCCGAGGCCGGCAGATGGGATCCTGGGGTACTCGATCAGCCCCTTCAACCGGCTGAACGCGTTGCTCTCCGGGCTCCGGCGGGGCTTCTACTACGGCCTGGCCGGCGCGCCCAGGCGTGGCAAGACCAACTTCGCCCTGGACCTGGCCACGTTCGTGGCCACCAACCACCGCATCCCGGTCCTCTACTACACCTGGGAGCAGACCCGGCGCGTGCTGGCCGCCCGCCTGATCGCCAAGGAGACCGGCGTCAACCCCACGGCGATCCTGATGGGCGCCGACGCCAACGGCGAGATTGCCAGCCGGATCGCCAGCGCCAAGGAGGCCCTGGCTCGCTTCGGGCCCTACCTGCACCTGGTGGAAGCCGGCCGCCGCGAGACGCTGGATCGCATCCGGGCGCACGCCCACAACCTGATGCAGGAGTTCCAGACGCAAGAGATCGCCATCTTCTTCGACTACCTGCAGAAGATCCCGCTCGCCGACCAGATCGAGGACTGGAAGGCTCGGACCGACCGAATCTCCACGGCGCTGGCCGAGCTGAGCCTTGAGCTGAACTGCCCGATCTTCGCCATCTCACCGCTGGACAAAGAAGGGTGCCGGCTCGATGAGCGGCCGCTGGAGGACGCGGACGTCTTCAACCCCTATAACCGGCCCACCATGCACCACAGCATGGGCAGCGGCGACCTGGAGTACGACCTGGACGTGGCCATGGTGCTGGCCAAAGACTGGAAGGCGACCCACGACCTCCGGCAGCTCGTCGAGACCCGGGCCAAGGCCGAGGGGATCGACACCGACGACCTGCCCACCATCGACATCATGAACCTCTATGTGGACAAGAACCGGGACGCGCCCGAATCGGAGTCCAACATCGTGCAGTACGCGTTCTTCGTGACGTTGAACCGGTTCCTCGAACTCGACTACAAGACCGAGGCCGAGTACCGGCCCGAGTTCCAGGGCTTTGCCAAGCTCCAGGAAATCTACACGTTCCTGCGCGAGCACGGATTCGGACCCCAGCGCGACCTGGTCGCGACCTCCAGGACCACAACGAACGGAGGGGGAGCGCGATGATTGTGGACAGGCGAGCGCCAATCTATCCTATCAGGACGGTGGCGCACCTCACGGGCGTGAATCCGCGGCGCATCCGCGCCTGGGAGGACCAGTACAACCTGCTGACCCCGGCGCGCACGGGCGGCGGACACCGCCTCTACAGCGAAGAGGATGTGGAACGCATCCGATGGGTGAAGGCCATGGTGGATCGCGGCATGAGCCTCAAGGGCATCCAACGGCTGTTAGAGACCCCCCGCGAGTCGGAGCTGGCGGCCGAAGTCCGGGGAGGCAGGCGATGAAGGTTGAGCTCGACCGTGAACATGTCGTCCTGTTCACCCAGCTCAACCGCGTCGAGGGCGAGGTGCATCTGCCATCGACCGCACGGCTGTCCGACCGGCTGAACGCCGCCAAGGACTTCGTGCCCATCACCTCCGCGCGGGTGTTCTCGCTGGACGGCAATCTCATGTACACCAGCGACGTGGTCCTGGTGCACAAGGCCCACATTGTGATGATCATGGAGCGCCATGAAACCGCCTAGGAGCCTCACGCGGCGCCGCATCCCCCTGGGTGAGCTGCTGGTCGAAGCCGGCCTCATCACCAGGCAGCAGCTCGACCAAGCCCTGCAGTCCCAGCGCGTGACCGGCCACCGACTGGGGAGGGTCCTGGTCTCGATGGGCCTGGCGACCCCTGAAGCCATCGCCAGGGCTGTCGCGGGTCAACTCGGCATCGAGTTCGTGGAGCTGCAGGCGATCACCATACCGGATGACGTCCTCACCGTACTGCCCGAGACCCTGATCCGGCGGCACCAGGTCATTCCCATCCGCAACGAGGGTGAGGCCCTGGTGCTGGGCATGGTGGACCCGCTGGACATCCTGGCGCTGGACGACATCCGTCGCTTCCTGAACCGCGACCTCATCCCCGCTGCCATCACCCTCGAGGGCTTCCAGGACGCCGTCAACCGCTACCCGGCCCTGGCCAGCTCCATTGACAAGG
>JAVKIJ010000071.1:0-17204 GCA_031459535.1 Candidatus Fervidifonticultor quintus
CCTGGTAGGCCTGTTCCGCATCGAAGTCGACCACTTCCAGGCCCAGGGGCTCGAGCGTGGTCCGAATCTCCTCCTCGGACATCCCGGCGTCGGCAAGCTTGGCGACGACTTCGGAGAGGTTGACCGCGCTGATGGCGGCGTCTCCAACGGCGGTCTCCCAGCGCTCGACACCGGGTTCGCCCTGCAACAGCGCGAGCAGCGCGGAGGCATCGAGGACGAGATTACTCACGCGCAGACTCTGCCCTGCGCTCGGAGATGAGTTCACGGGCCAGGGAACGTCCGGGACCTGCGTAGCGGCGAACGAGGTTGCGCGCGTGCGCCAGCGCCTGCCTGGGCGTGAGGATCCGCAGCTCTCCCCCTTCGACCCTGAGCATCACTTCGTCCCCCGAGCGGAGGCCGAGGAGCCGCCGATACATGGCGGGGATGACCAACCTCCCTCCTCGTCCGATACGTGTCTTCATTTCATTCTTGTGACATTCGACGGATCTTTGTGTCACACTTACTTAATAGTGGCATAGACCGAGCCTTGTGTCAATGCCGTTTTGGCTCAGGTCAGGTGTTCTACGTTCTATCTGGAGGCCGCTGAAGCGGCGGTAGCCTCGGTTAGATCTGCAAGCCTTCGCCCGTCGCCTCCGCTCTCCGGCGTAGGGTGAAGGCCGGGCTTCCATGGCGAGGATTCTTCTCTTCAACCAGTACTTCCCCCCAGATAGCGCGGCCACCGCGCGGGTGGCGGCCTTTGTCGCCGGCACCCTGGCAGAGCGGCATCAGGTGACGGTCCTCGCCGGCCGGCCGTCCTATGACCCCGCCGAGCGCCACCCGGCCTACCTGCTCCGCCGGGAGCGAGGGGACGGCGTGGTCGTCGAGCGGGTCGGCTCCACCGCCTTCCCGCGCCGCCGCATGGCCTGGCGGCTGGTCAACTACCTCACCTACCTGGCGCTGGCGGTGCCCCGCGCCCTCATGCTGCGGGCCGACCTTGTCCTGGCCATGACCGACCCGCCGGTGACCGGGATCGCCGGGGCGCTGGTGGCGGCGGTGCGCCGGCGGCGCTTCGTCTACAACGTCCAGGACCTCTACCCTGACATGGCGGTGGCCGGAGGCCTGCTGCACCCAGGGCCGTGGACGGCGGTGTGGGACCGGCTGCACCGCTGGGCTCTGCGCCGCGCAGACCGGGTCATCGTGCTGGGCGACGACATGCGCGACCGGCTGGTGGCGAAGGGTGTCACGCCCGAGCGCATCGCTGTCGTGCGCGACGGTGGTCCGCCGCCAGCGGCGGTGCCAGCGAACCGCGATCATCCGGTAGTGCGCGCGGTGCGGGGCCCTTACCGCTTCGTCGTGCTGCACGCCGGCAACGTGGGGTTCGCCGGGGCCTGGCAGACGCTCACCCGAGCCGCGGCGCTGCTGGACGGGGCGGGGGCCGGGCTCGTCTTCGTGGGCGACGGCGCGGCCGCAACCACCATCGATCGCGCGGCAGAGGCGCTACCGCATGTGCGCCGCCTGCCGTTTCGCCCGGCGTCCGAGGTGCCCTATGTACTCGCCGCGGCCGACCTCCATGTCGTCACGGTGCGGCGGGGCCTGGACGGGGTCGTGGTCCCAAGCAAGCTCTACGCCGTCCTGGCGGCCGGACGGCCGGTGCTGGCCGTTGCCCCGGAGTCGAGCGATGTCGTTCGCATCGTCCGACAGCACGGGTGCGGCTTCGTGGCCGACCCCGACGACCCTGTTGCGGTGGCAGCCGCGGTGCGGCAGGCCATGGCGTCACCGGACCTGCTGGAGACCATGGGCCGCCGGGCGCTGACCGCGGCGGCAGACTTCGAGCAGTCCGTCCAGCTGGCGCGGTTCGTGGAGGTCGTGGAGGAGGTGCTGGCCTCGCCTACGTCGAGGCGGGGCTGGCCTGAAGGGAGAGGGCGATGACGGTGCGCGTCGTGGTCACCGGGGCCGGCGGATTCATCGGGCACCACCTGGTGCGCTACCTGGTGGACCGGGGCTGCTGGGTGCGGGGAGCGGACATCAAGGCTCCCGAGTTCGAACCCACCGCGGCGCACGAGTTCCTGCGGGCCGACCTGCGCGACCATGCCGCCTGTGCGTCCGCCGTGCGTGGGGTGGACGAAGTCTACCACCTCGCCGCAGATATGGGCGGCATCGGCTACATCACCGCCTACCACGCTCAGGTCGCCCGCAACTCGGCGCTCATCAACCTGCATATGCTCGAGGCGGCGCGTCAGGCCGGCGTGCGCCGCTTCCTCTTTCTCCTCGTCGGCCTGCGTCTACCCCCGCTACCGGCAGGAGAGCCCCGACGTCACGCCGCTGCGGGAGGAGGACGCCTGGCCTGCTGACCCCGAGCCCGGGTACGGCCTGGAGAAACTCTTCGCCGAGGAGCTGTGCCGGTACTACCGCCAGGACCACGGCCTGGAGACGCGCATCGTCCGCTTCCACAACGTCTACGGCCCGCTCGGCACCTACGAGGGCGGGAAGGAAAAGGCGCCCGCGGCCATTTGCCGCAAGGCGGCCCTCGCTCGTGACGGCGACGAGATCAGGGTCTGGGGAGACGGCCGCCAGACGCGCTCCTCCATGTACGTGGACGACTGCGTCGAGGGGATCTGGCGCCTCATGCGCTCCGACTACCCGAACCGCTCAACCTGGGCACCGACCGGCTGGTGACGGTGGACGAGCTGGTGGACATCGTCTGCCGCATCGCCGGCAAACAGTCGCGCAAGCGTCACGACCCGAGCAAGCCGCAGGGGGTGCGCGGCCGCAACAGCGACAACACGCGGCTGCGGCAGGTGCTGGGGTGGGAGCCCCAGGTCCCGCTGGAGGAGGGGCTGGCGCGGACCTACCTGTGGATCGAGGGGGAGCTGCGCCGGGCAGGGCGCCTGCCAGGGGAGCAGGCAGTGCCTGCACCTGAAGCGCTCCCGGCTCCGACCCTGCGGAGTTCGCCCGCCATTGGCCCTTGAACTCCACGCGGCTGCAGGCTGCGTGGTGGAGACCTAAAAGTCAGCGACGCGCGAGCAGGATGCCGCGGTCGATAGCCGCCCTGGCCAGCGGGATGCGCTCCGCCTCCTCGCGCGTGTAGCAGAACAGCTCGACGGGCATGCCGATTCCCGAGAAATACCGCGAGAACTGTTCGGCACGATCCAGGACGCGCCGCTGGCTTCGCTCCAGGAGGATGAGGAGGTCGGCGTCGCTGCCCGGCACGGCCCGATCCTCGGACAGGGAGCCAAAGAGGTATACGGCGGCGACGTGCCCCTGCTCGGCCAGCAACCTTTCGGCCGCCGCCCGCAACCGGGCCAGCGCCTCACCGCTGTTGAGCCAGAAGACCTTCACAGAATCGTAGGATCGACTCTGCACAACGGAGCGCATGCCCGGCGTCCTCCTGCGTGAAGTAGTCCTTGGGGCTGCCTCTGTCCCAGCTATTCGGATATCGGGCGGGGATGTAGAAGCGGTCCAGCAGCCTCCCGCAGGCCAGGAGCTCGTCGGCGACGGGAACCTTCTCCCGCAGGCCTTCGAGCAGGGGGCCGAGGGCGTGCCCCCAGGCCTCGCCGCCGAGCTTCTGGTAGGCGGCCTTGACGGCCTTCTCTGCCGCCTGCTGGCTGATGAAGCAGGCCCACTCGAAGAACCCGCCCTCCGCCTGGAGGCGCGCGCTCTCCAGGTCCCTCCGCGCCTGCTCCACCCAGTCTCGGCTGCGCTCGGCCATGTGGTGTCCCCGCCTCGTCCCGGATGCGACCGACGCAGAATGCTGTGCTGCAATCACTATACCCACTCGCTACCCGCCTGCCCAGGGTCCTGCACATGGACAGGCGCGTGATCGACCATGAGTGCATTCCGGAGGTGACTGGCGTGGACAGCCTGCAGCGTGTCCTCATCACAGGTGGGGCGGGCTTCCTGGGCAGTCATTTGTGCGACCGGCTGCTGGAGCGGGGGTGCGAGGTGTGGTGCCTGGACAACCTCCTCACCGGCGCCGAGCGCAACATTGCCCACCTGCTGGGCCACCCGCGCTTCCGCTTCATCCGCTACGACGTCTGCGAGTACATGTACATCGAGGAGCCGGTGGACGCGGTGCTGCACTTCGCCTCGCCGGCCAGCCCCAAGGACTACCTGGAGTATCCCATCCACACGCTGAAGGTGGGAGCCTTTGGCACCCACAAGGCCCTGGGGCCTGGCGCGGGCCAAGGGGGCTCGGTTCCTGTTGGCCAGCACCTCCGAGGTCTACGGCGACCCCCTGGTGAACCCGCAGCCTGAGACCTACTGGGGCAACGTCAGCCCCATCAGCCCGCGGGGCGTCTACGACGAGGCCAAGCGCTTCGCCGAGGCCATGACCATGGCCTACCACCGCTACCACGGTCTGGACACCCGGATCGTGCGCATCTTCAACACTTACGGGCCGCGGATGCGGCCCCAGGATGGGCGGGTGATCTCCACCTTCATTACGCAGGCGCTGGCAGGGCGACCCCTCACCGTGCACGGCGACGGCACCCAGACCCGCAGCTTCTGCTACGTGGACGACATGGTGGAAGGGATTCTCGGGGTGCTGTTCTGTGCGTCGGACCGCCCGCCCGAGCAGCGCACGGACCGGACGTTCCTGTACACCAACAACGAGCACGAGGACTCCATCCACCACCCCATCAACCTGGGCAACCCGGAGGAGCACAGCGTGCTGGAGATCGCCCGGCTGGTGCTGGAGGTAACGGGCAGCCCCAGCGCCGTGGAGTTCCACCCGCGGCCGGTGGACGACCCCCGGGTGCGGCGGCCGGATATCCGCCGGGCGCAGCGGCTACTGGGGTGGTCACCGCGCGTGGGGTTGCGGGACGGGCTTGCCCGGACGGTGGTGTATTTCCAGGTGCGGCTGGAGCGCCCCGCGGTGGTATAGCGTCTGGTGGAGGCTACTCGCGAGCCCTGCGACCGCGGGACTCCCGACGATCACCTGCGTTCGAGGCCAAGTGCTTTCCGCAGGGCCTCCCACTCCTGCTCGTCAACCGCCAGGCTAATGATGTCGCCCGTGATCCGTCCGGTGCTCCGGGAGGAGCCCAGCCAGGAAGGCGGCCTGGAGGGTGGCGGTGGAGGGACGAATACCATGGTCAATGTCCATGCGGCCCGAGGAATGGCATCACGGACGGCGGAAGGCCCGTGGGTCAAGGCGCCGGACCTCGGGCACGGTGTCGAAGTGGGCGTCTGCCGGAGCGATCTCCCCGATGCCGTGCCGGAGCATGATCGCGAGGTGGATCAGGTCGCGAGGGCTCAGGCGCGAGTATCTGTCGGCCAGATCTCGGGCCTGGCGCACGTGCATCTCGTCAACGGGAAGGGGGCGCCCCGCCATGAGGCGGGTGAAGGCATTGAAGATCGATGGCACCATTGACCACTGCGTCGACCACGCGCCGGGCCGGCTCCACGAGGGGATGGTTGGAACCTGCGGCGTACATGGGGATGTTCGCGTCGACGAAGACGGGCGGCACGGCTCAGTCCGCTCGGGCTCGGGCTTCGGCGATCTCCTGTTCCATGCGGGGCCAGTCGGCGACGGGTGCGCCGACCCGGAACAGCGCTTGGGCAGCCTGCAGCCGCGCTTCCCGGTTGTGCTGAAGCCTGGCCTCGATCGCCTCGCGCACGAGACGGGCCACCGACGTGCCGCGCCGGTCCGCCTCCTCGCGCAGCATCTTCAGCGTGTGGGCCGGCACCCTGATTTCCAACCGTTCTGTCAGCTGGGACATATGGCAGGCTCCCCAGTCAAGTTATCAAAATGGGTATTGCCGATATTCAAGCACGGTTCCGGCTACGGATACTGTCTTACGGATAACCACGGGCACCGACAATGCGTCCCTGGGAGGGTGGTCATTCCCGCCTCGACCAGATCGGGGGCGCCCTGGATGGCTTGGTCGGTGACGACGCCGAGCCGCCCGGCGGTGACGTAGACCAGGTCGGGCTGGACCACGTCGACCTCGCTCAAGACCACGTCGACGGGGGACGGGAAGACTTCGCCGAGGGCATGGCGCCTGACCCATTCGCAGGTAGTCCCGGTAGGTGAGCACGAGCTTCCCGCGTCCCATACTCTGCACCCTCGGGCCAGAGCATAACACGCTGCTGTCCGTGGCCATTCCATGTCCCGTACGCCGCTCGCAACGGTCCACATCGGTTATCGGCGTGCTATGGGCCTTATACGGGGATCCCGGTGCCTGCAGCGAGGAGGTGTCCGGATGACAGCCCTCATCACCGGTGGCGCGGGCTTCATTGGCTCCCACCTGGCCGAGGCGCTGTTGGCCCGCGGCCAGGAGGTGGTGGCCCTCGACGACCTCTCCACGGGCAGCCGGCAGAACATCCTCCACCTAATGCGCCGCCCGGGGTTCGAGTTCGTGCTGGGCTCGATCATGGACGCGGCCGCGGTCGAGGAGGCGGTGCGGGCGACGGACGCCGTCTACCACCTGGGGGCGGCGGTGGGGGTGCGGCTGGTGTTCGAGCAGCCGGTGCGCACCATGGAGACCAACGTGCGGGGCACGCAGCACGTCCTGGACGCCTGTCTGCGCCACGGGCGGAAGGTCTTCGTCGCCTCCACCTCCGAGGTCTACGGCAAGGACGTGCACAACGGCACGGGCCGGTTCCGCGAGGACGACGACATCACGATCGGGCCGTCGATCCGCTGGTGCTACGCCACCAGCAAAGCGCTGGATGAGTTCATGGCACGGGCCTACGCCGCCGACAAGGGGCTGCCGGTGGTGATCGGCCGCTACTTCAATACGGTGGGCCCGCGCCAGTCGTCGGCCTACGGCATGGTGCTGCCGCGGTTCGTTGAGCAGGCGCTGGCGGGGCGGCCGATTACGGTCTACGGCGACGGCCAGCAGGTGCGGTCGTTCTCGTGGGTCGGTGATGTCGTTGAGGCCACGGTCCGCCTGATGGAGGCGCCGGCAGCCGAGGGCCAGGTGTTCAACATCGGCTCCGACGAGCCTGTGACGGTGCTCGAGCTGGCCCATCGCGTGCGCGGGCGGACGGGGTCGGCCTCGCCCATTGTGCATGTTCCCTACGAAGAAGCCTACGGCCCGGGATTCGAGGACATCCGCTACCGGGTGCCCGATCTGACGAAGCTGCGCGCGTTCATTGGATTCACGCCCACGCTGGGGCTCGACGAGATCATCGACCGCGTGGTGGCCTACACCCGGGAGCGCCTGGCGGCCGGGGCGGGCTCGGCGGCCGCCTCGCTTCGCGAGCCGCACACAACGTGGTAGCGCAGACGCCCGGGGGCGTCACAGCGTCCTGCGTTCTGGCCGAGCGCATCGCCGCCGGGACGGCGGTGGTAGGCGTCATTGGCCTGGGGTACGTGGGCCTGCCACTGGCCCTGGCGTACGCCCGTCGGGGCTTCCCGGTGCGGGGGTACGACACCGATCCCGACAAGATCGCGGCGCTGGCCGCGGGCCGCTCCTACCTGCGCGACGTATCGGCTGACGCCGTCCGGGCCGAAGTGGCAGCCGGTCGGTTCGCCCTGGGCGCCGACCCGGCCGTCCTCGGCGAATGCGACGCCGTCTTCATCTGCGTGCCCACGCCCTTCACCCACCAGAAAGAGCCCGATGTGCGGCACATCGCCGACGCGGCGCGCGACGTCGCCCACTGGGGCCGGTCCGGGCAGCTGGTCGTGCTGCGCAGCACCAGTTATCCCGGCACGACCGAAGAGGTCGTGCGGCCGGCACTCGAGGCGGCAGGGCGCGTGGTCGGCCGCGACGTCTTCCTGGCGTTTGCGCCCGAGCGGATCGACCCGGGCAACACCCGCTACGGCGTGGAGGACGTGCCTGTGGTCGTGGGCGGGTGCGATCCCGAGAGCACGCGTCTGGCGACCGCGCTGGTGGGGCTCCTGGGGGCCCCGGTGGTGCCGGTCTCGTCGCCGGCGGCCGCCGAGATGGCCAAACTACTGGAGAACGTTTTCCGCAACGTGAACATCGCCCTGGTCAACCAGGTGGCGCAACTGTGCGAGCGCATGGGGCTCGACGTCTGGGAGATCATTGACGCCGCGGCCACCAAGCCCTACGGGTTCCTGCCGTTCCGCCCGGGGCTGGTTGGCGGGCACTGCATCCCCGTCGACCCCTACTACCTGGCGTGGAAGGCCCGCGAGCACGACTTCCACATGGACTTCATCGAACTGGCCGCGCGGGTCAACGAGGAGATGCCGTTCTACGTGGTCAACCGGCTGCTGGCGGCGCTGCACGACAACGGGAGCACCGGTCGCGAGCGGGTGCTGATTTTGGGTGTGGCCTTCAAGCGGGATGTCGACGACGCGCGTTACTCACCGGCACTGCGGGTCGTCGAGTTGCTGCAGCGCCGCCGCATGGACGTCGTCTACCACGATCCCTATGTTCCCGAGGTCGAGGTGCGCGGCGTCCGTCTGGTCAGTCAGCCGCTCACCGACGCGCTGGTGGCCGGAGCCGACTGTGTGCTGATCCTCACCGACCACTCCTGCGTGGACTACGCGGCGGTGGTGCGGGCGGCGCGGCTCGTGTTCGACGTGCGCAACGCCACCGCGGCGGTCCGCGAGGGGCGCGAGAAGATCGTGCGCCTGTAGCGTCGGCCGCTCATCGCACCCCCGCACTGAGGTTTCCCCGTCCATGCCACCTGTCTTTGTCGCGGCGGGCATCGCCTTCGTTCTCTCTGTGGCCCTGACGGCCCTCGCGCGCCACGCCGCCTGGCGCCTGGGTGTCCTGGATGTCCCGCGGGAGGACCGGTGGCACCGCCGGCCGGTCCCCCGGGTGGGTGGTGTCGCCATGTATATGGCGTTCTTCGTCACGATGGCGGCCTGCCTGCGCCCACCGCTGGACGGTCCGGTGCTGGGGACGCTGGCCGGCGCAACTGCCATCTTCCTGGTCGGGCTGACCGACGACCTGCGGCAGTTGGAAAACCGCCCGAAACTGGTGCTGCTGATCGCAGCGGCCAGCGTGCCCGTGCTGTTCGGCGTCCGGTTCGCGGCCCTGCCGGCAGTGGTGTCGGTGCCGCTCACCGGGCTGTGGGTGCTGGGCGCCGCCAACGCGATGAACTGGCTGGACAACATGGACGGTCTCGCCGCCGGCGTGGGCGCCCTCGCCGCGGCGACGCTGCTGGGCCTGGCCATGCCGGCCGGCCCGGTCTCCCCGCCGGTCATCATGGCGGCGGCGCTGCTGGGGGTGAGCCTGGGCTTTCTGGTGCACAACTTCCCGCCGGCCCGCGTCTTCATGGGCGACGCGGGCAGTGGCTTTCTCGGACTGACCTTGGCGGCGGTCGCGACCCTGGGCTCCTCCCAGAACGTGGCGCACGTCCTGGCCTCGCTGCTGGCGCCGGGGCTCGTGCTCGCGGTACCCATCTTCGACTCGCTGATGGTGACCTGGCAGCGCGTCGTCCACCGGCGCCCGATCTTCCAGGGCGGCCGCGACCACCCGTCCCACCGTCTGGTGCGGATGGGGCTGTCGGAACGGCGGGCCGTGGTGCTGCTCTATGCGCTGAGCGCGCTGTCCGGGGCCGCGGCCGTGGCGGCGGCGCGGCTGGGGATCGCAGCCGGACTGGTCGTGGCCGCCGTGGTCGCCCTGGGGTTCGCGGCGGTGGGCGCGGTCCTGGCGGAGGTGCGGGTGTACGAGGATGCGCCGTCGGGGGCGACCGCAACGCCGGGAACGCGGCTACCGCCGGCGGTGACCAACAAGCGCTGGCTCGTCTCGATGGCGCTCGACCTCGTGTTGCTCCAGGGCGCGTTCGTCAGCGCGCACCTGCTGCGGTTCGAAGGTGAGCTCCCGGCGCAGGTCGCGGATCGGGTGACCGACGTGCTCCCTGCGGTGGCCGCAGTCAAGATAGCGGTGCTGTTCGCGTGGGGTGTCTACAAGGGGCACTGGCGCTACGCGGGGCTGATAGATCTGATCCGGCTGGCCCAGGCCGCTACGGTGGCGAGCGGGGCGGCCGCCCTCGGGCTGTTCGTGTGGACGGGCCTGGTCGGGTTGTCACGCGCGGCGCTGGTCATGGACTGGGTGCTGACGGTGGGTTTGCTCGCCTCGGCGCGCGTGAGCCTGCGGGCGGTGCGCGAGTACCTGCTGGCCGGCCGCCACCAGGGCCGGCGCGCGCTGGTCGCCGGGGCGGGCGCCGGCGGCGCGCGGCTGGTGGCCGCGCTGCGCGACCTGCCCGATTGGGGATATCTGCCGGTGGGGTTCATCGCCGAGGGAGCTGCCGCGCGTGGGGCGGTGCTCCAGGGACTCCCCGTCATGGGTGACCTGACCGGGCTCGCCGCTCTGTTGCGCGCGCGGCCGGTGGACGCGGTCATCGTGGTGCCCGAGGACCTCAACGGTGCCGATGAGACGGTGCGCCGGATCTGCGCCGAGGTGGGCGTGCCGGTGCTCGTCGCGGGTCGTCTCCTGGAGACGCCACCGTCGGTGGATGGTTAGAGCGGGCCCACCGCCGCGCAGATCCCGCATGCACGGCCGGCGGTGGACGATATAATGATGTGAAAGTCCCATGGCGCTGGATCGGCGGGTAGACCGCCTCGAGCAGTTGATGGAGCGCATCGAGGCCGCAGTCGCGCGGCTGGCCGAGGCCCAGGTGCGGGCCGAAGAGCGGCTTGCGCGGGTCGAAGAACGGCTGGACCGAGTCGAAGAGCGCGTGGGGCGGCTCGAGGCGGCGGTCGCGCACCTGGCCGAAGCCCAGGCCCGCACCGAAGAGCGGCTGGCCCGTCTCGAAGATGCGGTGGCCCGTCTGGCCGAGGCCCAGGCCCGCACCGAAGAGCGGCTGGCCCGTCTCGAAGATGCGGTGGCCCGTCTGGCCGAGGCCCAGGCCCGCACCGACGAACGACTTGCCCGTCTGGCCGAAACCCAGGTGCGCACCGAAGCGCGGCTGGCCCGCACGGACGCCCGACTGGCAGGTCTGCGGGGCAATGACCTCGAGCGGCGGTACGCCGAAAACGCGCCTGCCTACTTCCAGCGCCTGCTCCGCCAGCTGCGCCTCGTGCCGAAGGAAGAACTCGGCCGGCTGGCCGAGGGCGCCGAAGACCGAGGGGTGCTCTCGGCGTCCGAACGCGAACTGCTGCTCTGGACCGATGTGGTCGCCTTCGGGCGCTGGCGGGACACCGGGGATGAGACCTATCTGGCCGTCGAGGTGTCCGCGACCGTGGACACCGAAGACATCGAGCGGGCCGCGGATCGGGCGCGTCTGTTGCAGCGTGTCACGGGGCTACGGGCGGTCGCCGCCGCGGCCGGAGAGGACATCACCCCCGAGGCCGAGCGGCAGGCCGCCCGTCTCGGGGTGTGGCGGGTGCTGAACGGCCGGACCTATGCGCCCAACGAGGCGCCGCCGGGCAAGTCAGCCTGATAGCCGGCCTCTGCGCCCCGGACGTTCCTGGGCCTGCGGGGGTCACATCCGCACGATGCCCCGGGGATCCAAAACGTCGCGGATCCCGTCGCCGAGCAGGTTGAACCCCAGCACCAGGGACATGATCGCCAGCCCGGGAAACGTTGAGACCCACCAGCGGCCGGTGATCAACTGGTTGCGGCCTTCGTTGATCATGGCGCCCCACTCCGGGGTCGGCGGCTGGGCGCCCAGGCCGATGAAGCTCAGGCTAGCGGCCAGCAGCACGGTGAAGCCCATCCCCAGCGTCGCCCGGACCACCACCGGCGAGATCACGTTGGGGAAGACGTGCCGCGCCAGGATCTTCAGGTCCGACGCTCCCAGCGCCCGCGCGGCCTCCACGTAGACTTCCTCCCGCACCGACAACGTCGAAGCGCGGGCGATCCGCGCGTAGCCGGCCACACCGACGACGGCCAGCGCCAGGATCGCCTTTTCCAGCCCCGGCCCCAGCACAGACGCCAGGGCCATGGCGAGCACCAGGCCGGGAAACGCGATGATGATGTCCATGCCGCGCATGATGACGTCGTCGAGGCGACCGCCGAGGTAGCCGGCCACGATCCCCAGGGGCGCGCCGACCCCCGACGCCACCCCCACGGCAAACAGCGCGATCAACAGGTCGTAGCGCGCACCGTAGATGATGCGGCTGAGGATGTCCCGGCCGTAGAAGTCGGTCCCCAGCCAGTGGCCGGAGGCCGGCGGCACCATCCGGGCGTCCAGCCGGACCTCGACCGGGTCGAAGGGCGCCAGTGCCGGCGCGAGCAGCCCGACGACGATCCATACCAGCAAAATGGCCAGGCCGATTAGCGACAGCCGGTTGCGCCGGAAACGGCGTGCCAGCAACCGGCCCACCGCCACCGGCGGCTGCTGCGCCGGGGCAGCCTCGCTACTGGTACCGGATTCTCGGGTCGAGGATCGCATAGGTCAGGTCCACTAGGAAGTTCACCGAGACGAACGCGGTGGCAATCAGCACCGTGGCGCCCAGCACCGGCGCGTAGTCCAGCCACTGGATGGACTCGACGAAGTACAGGCCCACGCCCGGCCAGGCGAAGACCGTTTCAATGAGAACGTTCCCGCCGAACAGGCTGCCGAACTGGATGCCCAGGACCGTCACCGTGGGGATCAGGGCGTTGCGCAGCGCGTGGATGTAGAAGACCGCGCGTGAGGGCAGGCCCTTGGCCCACGCGGTCCTGATGTAGTCCTGGTTGAGGATCTCCACCATGCTCGACCGGAGCAGGCGGACCACCAGCCCCACCGAGGCCAGCGCCAGCGTGAAGGCCGGGGGCAGCAGGTGCCACAGCGCCCGCAGGAAGAGGGCGCTGTCTGCGGCCAGCAGGCTGTCCACCAGGTGCAAGCCGGTCACCGTAGGCGGGCCAGCCTCGCCCATCCCCAGCCGACCGGTGGGCGTCGGCAGCACCCCCAGCTGGTAGTAGCCGATGTACACGAGGATCAGCCCGAACCAGAAGCTCGGCATCGAGAGGAAGAGCAGCGAGCTCAGGCGGCTGGCGTGGTCGGTGAGGGTGTTGGCCCTCGCCCCGGAGAGCACGCCCAGGGGGATGCCGAGCACCAGCGTGATCAGGAAGCTCAGCGCCCCCAGTTCCACCGTCGCGGGCAGGTAGCGCGCCAGGTCCCAGGCGACCGGCCGCCCACTGCGGATCGAGACGCCCAGCTCGCCTCTCGCCAGGTTCTTCAGGTAGTGCAGGTACTGGACGTGCAGCGGCCGGTCCAGCCCCCACTGTCGGCGCAGGGCGGCGATGATCTTGGGGTCGGTCGCGCCTTCTCCCAGCAGCAGCCGCACCGGGTCGCCGGGGACGAGGTGCATGAGGGCGAACGTCACCACGGTGATGCCGATCAGGACGAGCGGGAGTGAGAGGAGCCGTCTGGCGACGAACCGCAGCAGCGAGGTCGACACAGCAGGTCAGGCGGGGCCGGGTCGCAACCCGGCCCCGCGGCGTCTGTGGCGCGTCAGGGTGCCTTCTGGACGGGGTAGAAGTACCAGTTGCCCGAGGGATACAGCACCCAGCCCTTCACCCACTTGCGCTGGGCGTAGAACAGCATGGAGTTGTAGATCCAGGCGCTGGGCGCGTCGTCGATGACCAGCTTCTGGATGGCGTGGATGATCTCGATCCGCCGGGCCGGCTCCATGGTGACCAGCAGCTGGTTGATCAGCCGATCCACCTCGGGGTTGGTGTAGAACGCGTAGTTGCCCCGCGCACCGTGGTTCTTGGAGTGGAAGGTGCTCAACAGATAGTCCTCCACGATGGGCAGCGAGAGGCCCGAGAGCGCGAACATGGGCAGCTTGCCATCCTGGTAGCTGGTGACGAATGTCGGCCAGGGAATGCTGCGGATTTCGGCTTCGACACCGATCTTCCGCAACTGGGCCTGGGCGGCGATGGCGGTCTGTTCCCGTTCGGTGTTGCCTGCGTTGTAGTACAGCTCGGTCTTGAAGCCGTCGGCGTAACCGGCCTCGGCCAGCAGGCTCTTGGCCCTGGCCGGGTCGATCTTGTAGGGCCAGTACTTGTCGGTCCAGCCCTCCAGAGCGGTGGGAATGGCACTCTTGGCCACCGTGGCGTAGCCGAACGCGGCCGCCCGGTTGATGGCGTAGGGGTCGATCGCGTAGAGCACGGCCTGCCGCACCTTCTTGTTGTCGAACGGCTTCATCCGGTTGTTCATCCAGATCTGGTGCATGCCGACCGCGTTCTCACGGTTGATGGTGATGTCGGGGTTGCCGATCAGTTGCTGGGTCATGTCAGGCGGCAGCCGGTAGACGATGTCCAGCTCGCCGCGCAGCAGCAGCAACAGCTGGGTGGACATGTCGCGGATGATACGGAACGTGATGCGGCGCAGCTTCGGCGGGCCCTGCCAGTAGTCGGGATTCGCCACCAACTCGAACGACTCACCGGCCTTCCAGACACCCCACTTGAACGGCCCGGTGCCGTCCACGTTCTTGGACATCCACTCGTTGTGCTTGCCGGGCGTGATCCCGCCCTGGGCCTCGACCGTCCTGGGGTTTACGATGGCCCCGGTGTTGGTCGCCGCCAGGAGCTGCAGGAAGAACGGCGCGGCCTTCTTGAGCCTGATGCGCACCGTGTAGCGGTCGGCCACCTGGGTGCTGTTGGTGTCGATGAACTCGCTGATCAGGCGCGACGGCCCGAGCGCGATGGTCAGCATCCGATTGATGGAGTACCGGACGGTTTCGGCCGTCACCTCGTCACCCGAGTGGAACTTCACACCGCGGCGCAGCTTGAAGGTGTAGGTCTTGCCGTCCGGGCTGGTCTCCACCGACTCGGCCAGGAGGGGTTGCACCTCCGAGGTGCCGACCAGCTTGCCCCGGACCTCCTTGGCCTTGTAGCGGACCAGAGTCTCGTACGTATTGTCCAGCATCCACATGGAGCCCCAGTCGGTGATCGCGTGCGGGTCGAGGTTGACCGGCTCCCAGTACACGCCGTAGAAGAGGGTCTCGGGGCTGGGGATCCGGGGTTGCGCCCCGGCAAGGCCCCCACCGGCGGCCAGGATGCCCACTACGATCAGCACGATCCACCGCGGGCAGCGCCGCTTCATGCTCACACCTCCTCGCACTGGTTGGGGGTACACTTCGGGCTGGCACCGCGTGCGCCCTGCTCCAGAATACATCCTCCGACCGATAGCCGGCCGACGGCAGGCGTCCTACGATGCACAGGGCCGTATACGCCGCCCGGTAGGGGGGAGGTCTGGTGATCGCCCACGTGGTCTGCGCGTGCGGGTTCTCGCTGGGCATCCTGGACGTGCGGATCGTCCCCGCCGCCTGTCCCGTCTGCGGCGGACGGCTCTCTATGGTCTGTCCGTCCTGCGGCGCCCCGCTCGCCGACCCCTCGGGCCAGTGCACCGCCTGCGGTGGGGCCAACCCCCTCGCTCGTACGGCCGAACGCTGACACACCCGGTTCCTCCCCATGGTTGATCTCCTGGTGGTCAGAGCGGGTGAGCTCGTGACCTGTCGCACCGCGCCTGGCGGGGCGGTGGGTGAGGCGCTGCGCCGGCTCGAGGTCATCACCGACGGCGCCGTCGCCATAGACCGGGGCCGCGTGGTGGCCGTCGGCTCGACCAGGCCGCTGCGGCGTTGCTTCCCCGCGCGGCGCGTGCTCGACGCGGCGGGCCGCCTGGTCTCGCCGGGCCTCATTGACCCGCACTCGCACCTGGTCTTCGCCGGTTCCCGCCACCACGAGTACGAGACGATCATCACCGGCCGGTCCGAACCCGGTCAACGGCTGGAAGGCGGCATCCACTACACCGTCCGCCAGACCCGTCGCGCCACCGCGGCCCGCCTACGCGCACAGGCCCTGGCCGACCTGGACCTCATGCTCACCCACGGCACGACGATGGTAGAGATCAAGAGCGGCTACGGGCTGGACGTGCCCAGCGAACTCAAGCTGCTGCGCGTCATCGCCAGCCTGCGCCATCCGATAGATGTCGTCGCGACGTTCATGGCCGCCCACGTCGTGCCCCCGGAGTACGCGGCCCGCCGCGGCGCCTACGTTGACCTCGTGGTGCGCCTGCTCCCGCGCGCCCGGCGCTACGCGGAGTACTGCGACATGTGGTGCGATACGGCGGCGTTCACCGAGGCCGAATGCCTGCGGATCGCCTCGGCTGCCGTGCGCCTTGGCTACCGGTTGAAGGTCCACGCGGACCAGGTCGCACCGACCGGCGGTGCCGAGCTGGCCGCCCGGCTCGGGGCCACCTCGGCGGACCACCTGGACTACATCAGCGCCCGGGGGATCCGCGCCATGGCCGCGCGCCGCACGGTCGGCGTGCTCCTGCCCGGCGTCACCTACCACCTGGCGGAGATGACCCCCAGGGTCGAGCGCCGCCGGCTGCGGCCCCCAGCGAAACCGCACTGGCCGCTGCTGGTGCGCCGCATGATCGCCGCCGGCATGCGGCTCGCGCTGGCCGCGGACTACAACCCCGGCACGTCACCTACGCCGTCCATGCAGACCGTCATGCAGCTCGCGGCCCGGCTCTACCGGCTGGGGTACGCCGAGATCTGGCACATGAGCACCATCAACGCGGCCTATGCCCTCGACCGGGGCGACGATCGGGGCAGCCTGGAGCCCGGCAAGCGCGCCGACCTGGTGATCTGGCGCGTGCCGGAACACGGCATGGTCATCAACCGGTTCGGGGTCAATCTGGTCGACACGGTGATCAAGGACGGCCGCCTAGTGGTGGAGGACGGCCGCCGGATCCATCGGCCTGCCTAGGCCGCCTTCCACGCGCCCAGCAGGCGCCGTACGACGATCAACTGACCGATGTGGTAGGCGTTGTGGTCGGCCACCAGCAGCGCCTCGCGCAGGATCGTCTGGCCCTGGCCCCACGGGATCTTCGCGTAGAGGTCGGTCCGGGGGTTGCGCACCAGCGCCATCATCGCCCCATGATCGCGGCGGAAGGCCCGGACACTGTTGCCCCACGCCCGGTCCGTGGGCGGCTCGGGACTTCGGGGCCAGTACTCGTCGGGCCACTTCCTGTGCACGTAGCCGGGGTTGCGGCTGAAGTCGAGGATGTCCCACTGCGCGATCCGCATATGCTCGAGCAGCTCCCACGGCGAGTACGGGAGACCGGCGGGCCGCTTGCCGCGCAGCGCCGCCGGCAGCCCCGATGTGGCACGGTCGAAGGACGCATGGGCGTCGCCCCCGCCCAGCAGCCACAACAGGTGCTTGCGAACGGCTCGCCCATCGCTGGCGGGCGGTCGCGCCTTGGATACTGAGGTCTTGGGCATCACGCTCACCTGCCTTCTCTAGCAGGATGCTGAAAAACGCTCCATATCTTGTGGCTTCACAAAGTGCACGCCTCTGCGTATAGTCTGGTCAAAGCGCAGCCGCTAACGATCTCTTCGAAGGAGCAGACGACGATGCGTGGAGATA
>JAVKIJ010000072.1:0-16986 GCA_031459535.1 Candidatus Fervidifonticultor quintus
CGTACCTGCGGTTCTACAATCGGGAGCGGCCCCATCTGGGCTATCGCCTCAAGGGGCGAACCCCGGCCATGGCATTCAGGACTCGATTGGAGTCTCAAAGTGCAAACACCTAGTCCGAACTTGACACCCTAGCGACCGCCGATCCGGGGCCCCAGGGCCGAGGCCGCCCCAAACAATAGCAGCGCCACCAGCACGATGGCTCCACCGGCCGCCACATCGAGATAGAACGACGCCATCATCCCCACCAGCACCGCGACCAGGGAGCAGGCGGCCGCCAGCACCAGGGTCTCGCGGAAACTGCGGGCCAGCCGAAGGGCCGTGAGCGCAGGGATCACCAGCAGACCGCTGGTCAGCAGAATGCCCACGATGCGCATCACCACCACCACCGTCACCGCCGTCAAGGCGGTGAGCAGCAGATTGATGGCGTCCACCGCAACGCCCTGTACCCGGGCACCCTCCTCATCAAACGTAATGGCGAACAGCTCCTTGTACATGAGGACCACATGCCCCAGCACCGCCAGCCCCAGGATCAGGATGACCCACAGGTCGCGCGGCTGCACCACCGTGATGGCGCCGAACAGATAGGAGAACAACTCCACGTTGAAGCCGTTGGCCAGACTGATCAGCACCACGGCCACGGCAAACCCGCCGGAGAGGGCCATGGCCAGGACCGCTTCACCGAACAGCCGGCCGGAGACCCGCAGCCGCTCGATGCCCACCGCCCCCACCAGCGCGGCCACCAGGGCCCCCGCCACCGGATAGGTGTTCAGGAGGATGCCGGCAGCGACGCCGGCCAGCGCCACGTGCGACAGGGTGTCGGCGATGAGGCTGAGCCGCCGCAGCACGAGAAAGACGCCGATGAGGGGGGCGATGACACCGATCATCAAGCCGGCCAGCATCGCCCGCTGCATGAACCCGTACTGCAGGATCTCCGGCATCGCGCCACCTAGTGCCGGTGGGTCACCACCAGGCTCTCCGGGCGGTACATCCGGGCGACGGCCCCGCACCGGATTGCCTCCTCGGGGTCGCCGTGGAACACCAAGCTCCGGTTCAGGCACGCCAGCCGGTTCACTTCCTGGGCAATCACCGAGATGTCGTGGGACACCAGGACCAGGGTCGTTCCCATGTCCCGGTTGAGCCGACGCAGCAGGCTGTAGAACTGCTCCTGGGCTTCGACGTCCACGCCGACCGTGGGTTCGTCCAGCACCAACAGATCGGGGTGGGTCGCCAGCGCCCGGGCGATGAACACGCGCTGCTGCTGCCCGGCTGAGAGCCGGCCGATGAGCCGATCGCGGAACCCGGCCATCCCCACGGTCTCCAGTACCGCCAGGGCCGCCTCGCGGTCTTCCCTGGTGAAGCGTCGCGCCAGACCCGCGCGGCCGCACCGCCCGGACAGGACCACCTCGAAGACGCTGGCCGGGAACCGCGACTCGAACGCCACCGCCTTCTGCGGCACATAGCCGATGCGGTGCCAGTCGCGGAACTCCCTGACGCTGATCCCGAAGAGCCGCACATGCCCGCACTCGGAACGTGCCAGCCCCAGCATGATCCGCAGCAGGGTGGTCTTGCCGCCGCCGTTGGGGCCAATAACGCCCAGGAAGTCGCCCCGCTCGATCCGCAGGCTGACCTCGTGCAACACCTGGTCAGCCCCGTAGCTGAAGCAGACGTGCTCCAGCTCCACCAGCGGCGCGGTGCTATGGGCAGTCCAGCCCTTCGACGAGCTGTTGGAGATTCTCATTCATCACCGTGAAGTAGGTAGCCCCTACCGCCTGCCGATCAAGCGTCAGGCCTTCCACCGGATCGAGGACCAGCGTCCTGGCGCCAACCTCGCGGGCGATGGTCTGCGCCACCTTGGGGCTGGCCAGCGTCTCAAAGTAGATCGCGCGCACCCGATACTGCCGCACCTGGTGCAGGACCTGCCGCAGGCGAATGGGCGACGGCTCGGCCTCCGGGGAGAGACCCGAGATGGCGATCATGCGCAGGCCGTACCGCCGTGCGAAATAGGAGAAGGCGGCGTGGGCCGTGACGATGGTCCGCTGACGACACCTCCCCAGCCGTACGGCGATCCGTTCGTGCAGGGCCGCCAGATCGGCCTCCAGCGATGCGGCATTGGCCCGGTACACCTCCCGCCGACCGGGGTCGACCCTGGCGAGGGCGTCCAGGATGCGGCCGGCCTGGCGCTGGGCCAGCAGCGGATCGAGCCACACATGCGGGTCTGCCCTGGCGGCCTCGCGCTGCTCCCGCCTGCCGGCCCCGTGAGGCTGGTCGTCGTGCCGCCCCGCGAGGAGCAGGAGGCCCGCCGTGGTGTCGACGCGCTCCACGGTCTCCGGGAGCGTGGGCAGCACCTTCTCGACCCAGGGCTCGAATCCTGCACCGTTGTAGACCAGCACCCGGGCCCGATGGAGGGTGGCCATGTCCTGGGCCGAGGGTTCGAAGTCGTGCGGCGAGACCCCGGGAGGGACCAGGTTGCGCACGTCGACGCCGTCGCCGCCGATGCGCTTGGTGAACTCGTAGAGGGGATAGAACGAGGCGATCACCGAGATCCTGGCCGGCGCCTGGCCGGGCTGCGGCCTCCCGAGGGGCGACGCGCAGCCGCCGACCAGCACCGCAAGCACCACAGAGAGCGCGGGCCACCTCATCGCGCCGGCACCCCGACCTGCCGCGACCGCTGGGCGTCGCGGACGAGGCGACCGCGCCCGAGAAAGCTGCGGCACCTGGCACAGTAGCCAAACATCTCCAGCTGGTGCCCCGTGATCTCGAACCCCGCCAGGCGGCGGGGGATGGCTGGCACCGGGCAGCCGTTGATCGATCGCCAGGCCCCGCAGACCAGACACACCACGTGATCGTGGTGCCTGGCCGCTAGCCCGTAGCGCACTCTGCCGTCCCCCACGTGGGCGGGCTCGACGAGTCCTTCCTGGACGAAGAGACCGAGCGCACGGTACACGGTGGCCAGACCAATGGGTCGCCGGCGACGCCTCAGGCGCCTGTGGAGCTCCTCGGCGGTGAGATGACATGGCGCGTCGGCCATGGCCTCCAGAATCGCCTGGCGCTGCCAGGTGTCCCGCTGGCGGAGAGGGCGACGAATCCCGGGCATGCCGGTCGCCTCGTTGTTGAGAATTGTTATCAATAACCTAGCACGAGCTCAAGACCGTTGTCAACCGATCGGTAGCCGCAACCGCTGCACCAGCAGCCAAGGCGGTACTTGCAATGAGAGTGACCGCCGCGTAGCATAATGGCTGCTGCTGTGGTGTCCACCGTCCCTGGTATGCAGGCGCGCCTCATGCTGGCAGCCCTGGCCGGAAGGCTACTGGTGTCGCTGCTAGGTCCCGCAGCCGTCGAGTGGGATCCCTACCACACCCACGTGACAGTCGGGGGTACGCCGCGGCAGCGGGCGGCAGCGCTCGCGCACCACCGGCACGATCACACCCGGCATGCCACGACCTGCCACGACCATGACGGCGCCGGAGCCCGGGTCCTGTCCATCACCTCCGGCTCGGCGACCGGCGCGCTGGTTGCCAGCCTCACCGGTGCCGCGTCCGCGGTCACTGCCGGGACCGGGGTCCCCGGGCCCGCACCCTCGGGACGCATACCGCCGTCAGTTCACCCTTGCCACAGTCTGATCGCCCACGGGGTTCCAGAGCCTCCCCCAGAGGTCGCCTGACCCTCATCCAGCCGGCGGACCCACCGTGCGCGCACGGGTGCGCGTCAGGCCCAAGAGGCAGACACCGTCCGCGGCACGGCATCAGGAGGCAGATCATGCGACGCATGTTGGTGACCATGGTAGCCGTCATGCTGGCCGCTTCGTGCCAGCGCGCCAGCTTCCGCGGGAAGGTGCTGCCGGACCCGCGACCGGTTCCCGCGCTGACCCTGACAGACCAGCACGAGCGCCCGTTCAACTTCGCCGAGCAACGGGGAAAGGTGTTGCTGGTCTTCTTCGGCTACACCCGGTGTCCGGATGTGTGCCCGTTGACCCTGGGCACGTTCAAGCAGGTGGCCAAGCAATTGGGCCGCGACGCCGCTGGCGTGCGGTTCGTGTTCGTCACCGTGGACCCGGAGCAGGACACGCCGGCCTTCCTCGAGCGCTACCTGCGCCTGTTCAACCCGGACTTCGTCGGCCTAACAGGCACGGCGGAGCAGCTCAAACCCGTCTATGCGTTCTTCGGGACCTCATTCCGAAAGGTACCGGATCCGAAGAGCGCCGTCGGCTATCTCATGGCTCACTCAGTCAATACGGCCGTCGTCGATCGGGCGGGCCGGTGGCGTTTGAACATCGGCCACGACACGGCGGCCGGCGACATCGAGCACGACCTCAGGCTGTTGTTGCGACAGTGAGATCTCACCCAGAGGAGCGTGGTGTCCATGCACGACTACCGAAAGTTGGGAAGTGCCCTGGTCGGCCTGATCATGGCAGGCGCGTTGGCTGCCTGGGCGGGATCGGCGTCGGCGCACGAAGCGGCCAAGATTCGCATCGCGAACGCGTGGGCTCGACCGGGCATCGCCAGCGCCGCGACGCCGCCAGGCCACATGGGCACGAAGATGCCCGGCAACTCGGCGATCTACATGGTGATCTACAACGACGGCACCGCCAGCGACCGTCTGGTCGGCGCGAGCACCGACGTGGCGAAGACCGTGGAACTCCATCGGACTACGGTGGAGGGCGGCATGGCGCAGATGAGGAGGATCGCCGGTATTGATGTCCCGGCCAATGGCAAGGTGGAGCTGAAACCGGGCGGCCTGCACGTGATGCTGATCGGGCTGAAGCGTGACCTCAAGGCCGGCGACACGTTCCCAGTTACGCTCACGTTCCAGAGGTCTGGCTAGGTGCGGCTGACCGTGCAGGTCCGCGCGCCCTGATTCTCGCCAGAGAAACACTGACGCGGCCGGGCCGGGGAAGGCAGATGGGGATGCGACGGTGCGCCGCAGTTGCCCGCTGGGCGCTGCGGAAGTCCTTCGTCGCGAGTCACCAGGCGCCGTGCCGGATTCGGCGACTGGCAGGTTTCTTCCCCGGGTCCCGACCGCGTCATCTTCCAGACGCTGGTCGTCCGCTCGCGCGCTCCGAGGGGCTCCCCGGGGAGAAACAAGTAGCGAGCGCGAATGGAAGCACTCGCCTCGCCGGTGCTTCCTCTTCGGCAACCCAGCCGGCCACGCCCGGTGGCCCTGTGGCTTTGCGTCCCCGAATCGCTCCGGGTTTGCCCGTTCGGAGGTCGTCACGTTACGCTATGCGATTGCCTCCACCATACACCAAGACCACCATCCTGGCAAGGAAGATCACCGAAAGAACCACGACGAAAACTGCCGGGAATCGTGGCAGGAAGTTCCGCACCACCCTGCGAAGCCGCGTACTGGCATGTCGATCCGCGAGCCTGCGCATGGGGCGGCCGGGTTCGTTCCCGAACGTGTGGCCGAGCACCTGGTCGCCTGGCTGCGCCAGCGCGCCGACGAAGCCGGCGCGACGGGCGCGGTCGTGGCCATCTCCGGCGGCGTGGACTCGGCCGTGGCTGCGGCGCTGTGTCGTCGCGCGTTCCCCCAGACCACGCTGGGGCTGGTGCTCCCCTGTCACAGCCATCCCCAGGACACTGCCGATGCCGAGCGCGTCTGCCTGACATTGGAGATCACGTACACGACCGTGGTCCTCGACGCGGTCTACGACGCGCTGGCCGCGGCCCTGGGCACGAGCCCCCAGTTCTCCCCGCATCCGGTGGCGCTGGCTAATCTCAAGCCGCGGCTGCGGATGACGACGCTCTACTACTTCGCCAACCGGCTGAACCGGCTCGTGGTCGGCACCGGCAACCGCAGCGAAGCGTACGTGGGCTACTTCACCAAGTACGGCGACGGCGGCGTGGACGTGCAGCCGCTCGCCAACCTGGTGAAGAGCGAGGTCAGGGCGCTGGCCGAGCACCTGGGTGTTCCGCCGGACATCATCCACCGCACGCCGACCGCCGGACTGTGGCCCGGGCAGACCGACGAGGACGAGATGGGTCTGACCTACGCAGCCCTCGATAGTTATCTGCAAAGCGGCGAGGCGCCGCCGGCGGTCCGTGAGCGCATCGAGCAACTCCATCGGGCCAGCGAGCACAAGCGCCGCACCCCACCCATTGCCGATATCCCGCGCTGAGGACCTCCGCCCCAGCCGCCGACGTTCTCCGAGGGGCGTTCCCACGGTACAATAAAAGTTACGGCAGTTTTGGAGCGCGCTGTGTTCTGGAGTCTGATGGCGCTTTTGCGAGAGGCGCCGGCCTACGTTGAGGCCAGGGATGCCCTGCGCTCGGCCGGCGAGCCTCCGTCCATCCTCGGGCCTGGCGACACCGCCGCAGCGTTCGTCCTGGCCACCCTGGCCTCAGACGCTGCACTCGCGGCGCCCGGGGGGTGCCCGCCGACGGTGCTGGCCATCACGCCGGGCCAGGAGAGCGCCAGGCGCCTGGCCGACGACCTGCGCTCCTTTCTCGCCGGCACGCAGCTCGGCGTGCACCTGTATCCCGAGACGCCTGGCCCCGGCGAGCGCCAGATGGTGCTCGACGCGCTGGCGGGCCCCGGCACGGTCGTCGTGGCCTCGATTGCGTCGTGTCTCGAACCGTTGCCCCCGCCCGAGGTGCTGGCGGCGACCACCCGGCAGGTGCGGCCGGGCCAGCGATATCCGCGGGAGCAGCTGGTGGCAGACCTGCAGGCCGGCGGCTACCAGCGCGTGGGCCTCGTGGTCAATCCCGGGGAGTTCGCCGTGCGCGGCGGCGTGGTGGACCTGTTCCCCCCCGATGCCACCACCCCCGTTCGCCTCGATCTGTGGGGCGACGATGTTGACTCCATCCGTCGGGTCGATCCGGTCTCGCAGCGGAGCCTCGATGCTCTGGCCGAGGTGACGATCCGGCCGGCGGTGCTGGAGGCCGGCCCGAGCGAGGCCGCGCCTCTCTCCGCGTACCTGCCAGCGGGCGGGCTGCTGGCGCTGATCGAGGCGGCCGAAGCCGAGGGGGTCGCGCGGGGGCTGGTCGAGCGCGCCCGCCGCGCGGGGGAAGCGGCCGTCCTGGAGTGGGAGGACGTGCTCGGAGCGCCACAGGCCGCCCGCCGGCTGGCCATCTGTGCGGCGCACCCTCCGGGTGGGTCGTGGAGGGAGGCGCGGCTGGCGGCTATGGGTATCGAGGCCCTCGGCGGCCAGACCCACCTGCTGGCCGCGAGGCTTGGCGCGCTGGCCGCTGAGGGGCTTCGGGTCGTGATCGCTTCGGCTCAGGCCGCGCGGCTTGCGTCGATCCTGCGGGATGCGGGCGTGGATGTCACGCTGGCCACCTGTATGGACGCGCCGCCGCCCGCACGCGTGACGGCAGTGGCCGTGCCGCTGGCGCGCGGATTCCGCTTGGACGCCGCGGAGCTGGCGGTGGTGACCGACGCCGAGATCGTGGGCTGGCGCCGGCGGCGCCCTCGCATGCGCTTTCTGCGGGACGGTGAGCGGCTGTCGTCGTGGGCAGACCTGACGCCCGGAGACCTCGTCGTGCATCTGCATCACGGGATCGGCCGGTACCGCGGTCTGGTCACGATGGCGATTGATGGCGGCGAGCGCGAGTACCTGTTGCTCGAGTATGCCGGCGAGGATCGCCTCTACGTGCCCACCGACCAGATCCACCTGGTCCAGCGCTACATCGGCACCGAGGGCGAGACGCCCGTCATCCACCGTCTCGGCGGCGCCGAGTGGGAGCGCGAGAAGCGCCGGGTCAGGGAAGCCACGCGCGAGATGGCCGCGTCGCTGCTCGCGTTGTATGCGGCCCGCGCGTCGGTGCCCGGACATGCCTTCGCGCCCGATACCCCCTGGCAGCGCGAGATGGAGGCGCTGTTCCCCTATGAGGAGACCCCCCACCAGCGCCAGGCCATCGAGGACGTGAAGCGCGACATGGAGTCGCCCAAGCCCATGGACCGGCTGGTTGCCGGCGATGTGGGCTACGGCAAGACCGAGGTCGCCCTGCGGGCCGCGTTCAAGGCGGTCATGGACGGCAAGCAGGTTGCCGTGGTGGTGCCGACCACGGTGCTGGCGCAACAGCACTTCAACGTGTTCAGCGAGCGCTTCGCCCGGTTCCCCGTCACCGTGGAGATGATCAGTCGCTTCCGGTCCGCGGCCGAGATCAAAGATGTGCTCCACCGAGTTGCGGCCGGTCAGGTGGACGTGCTGATCGGCACCCACCGCATCCTGAGCCGGGACGTGCGGTTCCGGGACCTGGGCCTGGTGATCATCGACGAGGAGCAGCGCTTCGGCGTCGCACACAAGGAGCACCTCAAGGCGCTGCGCAAGACCGTGGACGTGCTCACCCTGACCGCGACCCCGATCCCCCGTACCTTGCACATGTCGCTGGCGGGCCTTCGGGACATGTCGGTCATGGAGACGCCGCCAGAGGCCCGGCTCCCGATCCACACGGAGATCCGACCCGACAGCGATGACCTGATCCGAGAAGCCGTCCTGCGCGAGCACCGCCGCGGTGGCCAGACCTATGTGGTGCACAACCGCGTGGAGTCCATCGAGCGGGCCGCCCGGCGCATCCGCGCGCTGGTGCCCGAGGTACGGGTGGCCGTTGCGCACGGGCAGATGCCCGAGGAGCGACTGGAGCAGGTCATGCTGGACTTCCTGGGCGGGCGGTACGATGTGCTGGTCTGCACCACCATCGTGGAGATCGGCCTGGACATCCCTTCGGTCAACACCATCATCGTGCAGGACGCGCATCTGATGGGCCTGGCGCAGCTCTATCAGCTCCGGGGCCGGGTGGGCCGCGCGGACCGGCAGGCCTACTGCTACCTGCTCTACCCTCCCGCGGCGCCGCTTGGGCCGGAAGCGGAGCAGCGCCTGCGGGCCATGGCGGAGTTCGTGGAGCTGGGTAGCGGTCTGGGTCTGGCCATGCGCGACCTCGAAATCCGGGGAGCCGGCAACATCCTGGGGCCGGAGCAGCACGGCCACGTGGCCGCGGTCGGGTTCGATCTCTACTGCCGGCTGCTGGACGAAGCGATCCGGGAAGCCCGCGGCGAGATCGTGGCAGAACAGCGGGATCCCACACTGGAGTTGGGCATCAACGCCCTGCTGCCGGCCACGTACGTTCCGGAAGAACGAGACCGCATGGCCTACTACCGCCGGCTCGCCGGGGCCCACACCCTCGAAGACCTGGAGACGACGCTGGCCGACCTAGTGGAGCAATACGGGCCGCCGCCAGATGAAGCCCGGGCACTGGCGGACGCCGTGCGGGTGCGGATCGCGGCGCGCGCGGCCGGCGTCTCGTCGGTAGTGCGCCAGAACGGTCGGTTCGTTGTGCGGCTCGCCGAGGGCACCGGTCTCGACGAGCATCTGCAGTTGCAGTTGCGGCTGGCCCTCGGTAGCCGCGCCCAGGTCAGCGCTGCCGGCATCGTCGTACGCCCGGTGGGCAAGAGCTTTGCCGACCAGGCCGCCGCGCTGGCCGACCTGCTGGGGCTGATCGGGAGGGTCGCGTCGCGGGCGGCCGGCGCAGCGGCGCAGCGGTAACCCACCGGTGCCTCGTTAGCTGGCTCTGGCCCCCACCACCCGGCTACGGTATGCTGAACGCGTCGCGCACACGAGGAGGTAGCTCGCATGAGCATGCGCAATGGCCTGCTGGTCACCGTGATCGTGGTCGTGGTGGCGGCAGCTGGAGTGGGGGCGTGGGTCCTGCGGAGCACCGCTCGCCGGGCCACCGCCGTGGCCGCGACGGTGAACGGCGAAGCGATCCTCTGGTCACAGGTGGACGCCGAAATCGCCCGCGCCGCCGCCCAGTTCGGCATTGACACCAAGAGCCCGGATTTCGAGAAGCAGCGGGCAGAGATCGGCAAGGCCGTGCTCGACCAGCTCATCGGCTCTCGCCTGATCATGCAGGAGGCCCGGCGGCGCAACCTGGTGGCGAGCGACAGAGAGGTCGAGGAGCAGGTGGACGCCATCAGGAAGCGGTTCCCCACCGAGGCCGAGTTCGACACGGCGCTGGCGCGCAACGGTTTCACGCTGGCGTCGCTGCGCGACGTCCTGCGGGTGAACGTGACCCAGCGGCGGCTCGCTGACGTCGTGGCCCCGGGCACGGTGACCGAGGAGGAAGTCCGTAGACACTTCGAGGCCAACCGGACCCGGTACGATCAGCCGGCGCAGATCAAGGTCAGCCACATCCTGTTCCGCATCGGCGAGAAGGAGCAGGAGCCTCTCGCGCGGGCCAAGGCCAGGATCGTAACGGCAAGACTGTCCGAGGGCGCCACGTTCGAGGACCTGGCCAGACAGTACTCCGACGACAAGAGCAGCGCCGAGCGCGGAGGCGATCTCGGGTTCGTCCCCAAAGGGACGCTGGTCAAAGAGTTTGAGGACGCGGCGTGGGCGCTGAAGCCGGGCCAGACCAGCGGTCCGGTCAGGACCCAGTATGGCCTGCACATCATCAAGGTGTATCAGGTCAAGGACGCGCAGAAGGCGACTTTCGACCAGGTCAAGAATGAGATCCGGGAGCAACTCCTAGCCAGCAAGCGCGAGAAGGCCTTCGAGGCCTGGCTCAACGAACAGCGGAAGGCCGCCAAGATCGAACGGTTCGAGCGCCAGTAGCGCTGGCGCCATGGAGCCAGAGAACCGCCATGCGCTTCACGTTTGAGGACCTGGTAGCCGTCATGGCGCGTCTGCGCGGAGCCGACGGGTGCCCGTGGGATCGCGAGCAGACCCATGCCACGCTGGCGCCGTACCTGCTCGAAGAGGCCCATGAGGTCCTTGAAGCCATTGCCCGGGGCGATGAAGCCGCCCTGCGCGAAGAACTCGGCGACCTGCTGCTCCAGGTAGTGTTCCACGGCCAGATCGCCGCCGAGGCCGGCGGCTTTTCGGCCGCCGAGATCGTCGACGGCCTGACCCGTAAGTTGATCGACCGGCATCCCCACGTGTTCGGTAGGGCCTCACTGGGGACACCGGAGGAAGTCCTGGCCCAGTGGCATGAACTGAAACGCAGGGAGGCGCCTGACCGCGGGCCGTTCGATGGCGTGCCGGAGTCGCTGCCGGCGCTGGCCCGCGCGCAGAAACTCATCGGGCGCGCCATGGCCAACGGGATGGCCGACCAGGTACCCGGCGAACCGCTCCAGGCCGCCGCAGCAGTGGCCGAACGGCTGCGCCACATGATGGCAGCCGTAGACCAGGAGACCGGCGGTCCTGAAGCGTTCGGGGACCTGCTGCTGGCGGTGGCGGCGCTGGCGCAGGTCGCCGGGGTCGACGCCGAGTCGTCTCTGCGCCAGGCCTGCGTGCGGCTCCTGGACCGGGTCCGGCGAGTGTAGGCGAGAGATGCGCCTGGACAAGTTCCTTCAGGAGAGCCGGCTCGTGCGGCGGCGTACGCTGGCCAACCGCCTGTGCGACGCCGGCCGCGTGACGCTCAACGGCCGCCGGGCCAAGCCCGCGGCGGGCGTCGGCGTCGGCGATCTGGTCGAGGTGCACATCGGCGTGCGCCGTCTCACGGTGAAGGTGCTGCGCCTGCCCGCGGGCCGGCCGTCGGCGGAGCCCCTCGTGGAGGTCGTCGAGGACCGACGCGAGCCACAACCCCATGAACCCACATTGTGACCGTATGACGGTACGGTCGAAAGGACGAGAACGATGCCCGCACCGACTATTGCCCACCTGACCGCGCGCGAGATTCTGGATTCCCGCGGCAACCCCACCGTGGAGGCCGACGTGATTCTCACCGACGGGAGCCTGGGTCGAGCCGCCGTGCCGTCAGGCGCCTCGCGAGGCGAGCGTGAGGCCCTGGAGCTGCGCGACGGCGACCCTGGCCGGTACCTGGGCAGAGGGGTCCGCTCTGCGGTCCGCAACGTGACCGGCGAGATCGGCCCGCGGCTGATCGGCCGGGACCCCTTCGACCAGGCCGGGATTGACCGGTGGATGCTCGAACTGGACGGCACCGAGAACAAGAGCCGGCTGGGTGCCAACGCCATCCTGGCCGTCTCACTAGCGGTGGCCCGGGCCGCGGCGGCGTCCCGCGGGCTGCCGTTGTGGCAGGCCCTGGGCGGCCAGACCGCCAGTGTGCTCCCGGTGCCCATGATGAACATCGTCAACGGGGGCGCACACGCCGACAACCGGCTGGACGTTCAGGAGTTCATGGTCGTCCCGGTTGGCCTGGCGTCGTTCGCGGAAGCGCTTCGGGCAGGTGTGGAAGTCTTTCACCATCTCAAGAAGGCCCTCCACGACCGGGGTCTGGCGACCGCGGTGGGCGATGAGGGGGGGTTCGCGCCCGACCTGCCTTCGACCACGGCGGCCCTGGACGCCCTGGTGGCCGCCATCGAGACCGCGGGGTACCGGCCCGGTCGCGATGTCGCCATCGCCGTGGACGTGGCCGCCAGCAGCCTGTGGAGTGACGGAGCCTACAGATTCCAGGGCGAGGGCGTCAAGCGTACGGGACCCGAGATGATCGACTTCCTCGCGGGGCTGGCGGAGCGCTATCCCATCGTCTCCATCGAGGACGGGCTGGACGAGAATGCCTGGGACGATTGGAAGGCGCTGACCCGGCGCCTGGGCAGCCGCGTGCAGCTCGTGGGCGACGATCTGTTCGTCACCAATCCCGCCATCCTGCGCCGCGGCATTGCCGAGGGCGCAGCCAACGCCGTCCTGATCAAGCTGAACCAGATCGGGACGCTGACCGAGACGCTCGAAGCCGTGCAGACGGCTCGCCGGGCGGGCTACGCCGCCGTCATCTCCCACCGGTCCGGGGAAACCGAGGACACCACCATCGCCGACCTGGTGGTCGGCACCGGGGCGGGGCAGATTAAGACCGGGGCACCGTCACGCGGTGAGCGGGTGGCCAAGTACAACCAGCTCCTGCGGATCGAAGAGAACCTGGGGACCCGCGCCCGTTACGCCGGCTGGGATGCATTCCCGGCCGGCGCCCGGCAGGTCGCAAGACGCTAGGGCCGGCAGGATTCCCGCACCCCGCCGCGAATCGCGCGAGAGGGAACAATCTGTTATCATCGCAGCATTCGTCATGGCAGAGTTCGCCCCCCGCCGCGCGCTGTTGCCGCCTGGCGCCCCCCGCCGTCTGGTCCCGCGGTGGGTCGGTCCCGCCGCGGCGGTGTGTGTGGTGGCGGCGCTGGCGGTCAGTTTCGGAGGAGCGTACTGGGACGGGTATCAACTGCGCCGCGAAGTGTCGGAGTTGATGCGCGAGCGGGATACGCTGCGGCGTCGGAATGCGGAGCTGAGGGAGCGAATCCGTCTGCTGCACACCCCTGAGTACATCGAGCGCCTGGCGCGCGAGCAGCTCGGGCTCGTCAAGCCCGGCGAGATCGCGGTGATCCTCGTCCAGCCGACGCCCACCCCCTCGCCCTCGCCGTCCCGGGCGGGGAACGAGTCCAGGCCCAGGTGGCGTCGGTGGCTCCCACGGTAGGGGAGAGCGGGCCGTGACCGAATTGACACTGTACGACGGGCACGCGTATACTGCGACGTGCCCAGCATCCAGGGAAAGGAGCGTGGCAGTGTACGGATGGACGTAACCCCAGGTGCCATTGTCGAGGGGACCGTTGTCAAGATCACCCACTACGGCGCGTTCGTTGAACTCCCCGACGGCAAGAGCGGCCTCGTTCACATCTCGGAGATTGCCGACACCTACGTCAAGGACGTGAAGGACTACCTCAAAGAGCAGGACAAGGTTCGGGTCAAGATCCTGGGCCTCAACGAGAAGGGCAAGCTGGACCTCTCGGTCAAGCAGGCCCTCTCTCCCGAGGAGCGCCAGGCCCGGGCCCGGGCGCGCACGTCCTTCGAGGAGAAGCTCAAGGCGTTCATGAAGGAGAGCGAAGAACGACTCCTCGACCTCAAACGCAATACGGAGGCCAAGCGGGGCGGCCGGCGCCGGAAGTAGCCTACTCGATCCCCAGCTTCCAGACCACCTCTTCGAACGCCCGCCAGGTGATGTCGTCGCGCTCGAGCTGGCGCGAGCGCTCGGGGATCCCTTCTTGTGCCTCCAGCGCCGCAAGCTGATCGTCCATCTGCTCGAGCCGGTTGCGTACCCCGACAATCTCCGCGGTGGTGGCTATGTGGGGCAGCGCGGCGCGGATCTTCTCGAGGGCCTCCCGCTCGACCTGACGGGCGAGGCGGTCCATCTCCTGGGCGTCCATTCGCGAGTAGACCACCAGCCCGCGACGCTCCTCCAGCGCCGCGATGGCGATCTCGCGCAACTGCTTCAGCAGCGGATCCTTGACCTCAGGTGCCACGCCCCACCTCCCCTCCGGGACCCCCGCGCCCGGGCGCCCCTGGCCCGGCGGCGACGGACCACGCCTCCTGATCTCGATACTGCAACTCGTAGAGCTTCGTGTAAATCCCACCTCGCGCCAGCAGGTCGCGGTGCGTGCCCTCCTCGGCGATCCGTCCCCGGTGGATCACGAGAATGCGGTCCACGTGCTGGATGGTCGAGAGTCGGTGCGCGATGATGATGGACGTCCGGTTCCGCATCACGCGGCGCAGGGCGTCCTGGATGAGGATCTCCGTCTCGGTGTCGACGCTGCTCGTGGCCTCGTCCAGGACCAGCAACACATCGGGATTGTGGGCGATCGCCCGAGCGAACGCGATGAGCTGCTTCTGCCCCACCGACAGCGTGGCGCCCCGTTCCTGCACCGCGGCGCGATAGCCGCCCGGCAGCCGTTCGATGAATGCCGAGGCGTTAACGAACTCGGCGGCGCGGCGCACCTGTTCGTCGGTGACGGTGGCGGTGCCCAGGCGGATGTTGCCCTCGATGGTGCCCGAGAACAGGAACACATCCTGCAGCACCAACCCCATGTGACGCCGCAGATCGCGCTGCGCCCACTCTCGAACGTCGACCCCGTCCACTAGCACCTGACCCCGCTGGGGATCGTAGAACCGCATGATCAGATTGATGATGGACGATTTGCCGGCACCGGTGTGGCCCACGAGGGCCACGCGCTCACCGGGCTGGATGCGGAAGGAGATGCCGCGCAGCACCCAGTCCACGGCGCCGGATGCGGTCGGCTCGTGCTCGTAGGCGAACCACACGTCGCGGAACTCGATCTCGCCGCGCACCCGGGCCAGGTGCCTCGGCTCCGGCGGATCCTGCACCTCCACGGGCTCGTCCAGCACGCGGAAGATGCGTTCTGAGGACGCCATGGCCGACTGGAGGATGTTGTACTTCTCGGCCAGGTCTTCGATCGGCTCGAAAAAGCGTTGCGCGTACTGGATGAACGCCACCACCAGGCCCACGCTCACACCCCCGGCCAGGGCCCGTGTGCCGCCGTAGCCGATGATGATGGCCACCGCCACGGCGCTCATGACGCCCACGGTGGGGAAGAACGACGCAAACGACCGCAGCGCGGCCATGTTGGCGGCCAGGTGGTCGCGGTTCAACGCGTCGAACCGGGCGAATTCCCGGGTCTCCCGGCCGAAGAGCTGCACGATGGCCATGCCCTGGATGTGCTCGTTGAGAAAGGCGTTGAGGCGGGCCAGGCGCACGCGCACGGCGCGGTACGACTCGCGCGCCCGGGCCGAGAACCGCCTGGTGAACCAGATGATGCCGGGCATGACCACCATGGTGGCTGCTGCCAGCCGCCAGTCCATGTAGGTCATGATGCCGACAATGAGCACCAGGGTGAAGAGATCGCCGAAGATGGCCACCACGCCCTGGGTGATCATTTCATTGAGCGCATCGATGTCGTTGGTTACCCGGGTGACCAGGCGGCCCACGGGCTGTCGGGTGTAGAAGGCCACCGAGAGACGCTGCAGGTGGCCAAACAGCTCCATGCGCAGCGCGTAGGTGGCCTGTTGCCCGACCCACTGCATCAGGTAGGACTGGGCGTAGCGGAACAGGAACGTGGCCGCCAGGGCGGCGGCGTAGGCCGCGACCACCAGCCCCAGGCCGTCCAGCCGCCGAGGCGCGATGTGCTGGTCGATGGCGATACGCACCAGGTAGGGCCCGGTCAACCCGGACGCCGATGTCAGCAACAGGAGGACCACGGAGAGCAGGACCTGGGGCCCGTACGGCCGCACGTAGCCCAGCAGCCGGCGCATCAGACGTGGATCGTATGCCTTCCCGAGGATCTCGTCTTCCTGTAGGACCACGGTCATGGCGGCGCCTGCTCGTCAGCCTCCAGGGCTTCCTGGAGGAGCTGCTTCCGGTACAGGTCGGCGTACAGGCCGCCTGCAGCCAGCAGTTCGGTGTGCGTGCCCCGCTCCACGATGCGTCCCTGGTCTAGCACCACGATCAGGTCAGCCCCGCGGACGGTGGAGATGCGGTGGGAGATGATCAGGCTCGTGCGACTGCTCACAAATCGCCGGAGACCGTCGAGGATCTCCTCTTCAGTACGGGTGTCCACGCTGCTCAACGCGTCGTCGAGGATCAGGATGGCCGGGTCGCGCGCCAGCGCCCGCGCGATCGTGGCGCGCTGCTTCTGGCCGCCCGATAGCGTTACACCCCGTTCCCCGACCACGGTCTGGTATCCGAGGGGAAAACCGCCCACGTCCGGGGCCAGTCGCGCGATCTCGGCCGCGCCCCGCACCGGGGAGGCGTCGCTGTGCTGCACGCCCCAGGCCAGGTTCTCCTCGAGCGTGTCGGAGAACAGGAAGGGCTCCTGGGGGACCATGCCGATCTGGTCGCGCAGCGCTTCCAGACTGTACTGGCGTACGTCCACGCCGTCAACCAGGACCGCGCCGCGGCTCACATCGATCAGCCGCGGGATCAATGAGACCAGGGTGGACTTACCAGACCCGGTGGGCCCCACGATGGCCACCGTGGCGCCCGCGGGCACGACCAAGTTGACGTCCTGCAGCACCGTCTGCCCGTCGTAGGCGCAGGCCACGTTCCGGAATTCGATCTCGCCTCGCAGGCGGCCGGGGCTCACCGGCTGCGGGGGATCGGCGATCGCCGGGGTCTGGTCCAGGATTTCCTCGATCCGGCCCATGGAGGCCAGACCCTGCTGGAAGAGATTGGCCGTCCAGCCCAGCGCGATCATCGGCCACGAGAGCATGAGCAGATAGCCAAAGAACTGCACGAGCTGGCCCAGGGTGATGCGCCCTTC
>JAVKIJ010000073.1:0-16697 GCA_031459535.1 Candidatus Fervidifonticultor quintus
GTCGAGGTAGCTGTAGGCGATATCCACCAGCAGGTTCGCCACAGCAAACGCCACGCCGACCACCAGGGTCACGCCCATGACGGCATTGAGGTCCTTGAACAGCAGGGAGTCCACGCCATAGAACGCGATGCCGGGCCAGGCGAAGACGGCCTCCACCAGGAAGGCGTTGCCCAGCAGGAAACCGTACGAGAGGCCGATCACGGTCAGCGCCGATGAGAACGCGTTCTTGAGCACGTACTTGTAGATGATGACCCGATCGGGCAGCCCGTAGGAACGCGCCGCCAGCGCGTAATCCCGGCGCATCTCCTCGATCATGTTGGCCCGTACCAGGCGCGTGATCTGCGCCAGAGAACCCAGGGAGAGCGCAAAGGCCGGCAGCGCCACGTGCCGGAGGGCGGTGAGGAACGCGCCGGGGTTGGCCGTCAGCAGGCTGTCGAGCAGGTGGAGGCCAGACAGCCGCACCGGCGGCCCCGGCCCCCGGCCGATGGTGGGCAGGGCGCCCAGGTAGTACGCGAAGACCAGTTGCAGGAGGATCGCCAGCCAGAACCGGGGGATCGCGACCCCGGCCAGGGCGATGAGCCGGCTCACGTGGTCCTCGGCGCGGTCCTTGCGCACGGCCGAGACCACGCCCAGCGGCACGCCGACTGCCACCGCGAAGAGCATGGCGACCGTGGTCAGTTCCACCGTAGCCGGTAGGAACTCCCGAATGTCCTGGGCGACATTGCGGCGGGTGCGCAGCGAGAACCCGAAGTCGCCCCGGAACAGGCCGCTGATGTAGACGACGTACTGGGTGAGCAACGGCTCATCGAGCCCCATCTCGCGCCGCAGTTGCTCCACCTGTTCCAGCGTGGCCTCGGGACCGAGCGCCAGACGAGCGGGGTCGCCCGGCAGCACCCGCGAGATAAGGAACATGAGGATGGACAACCCCACCAGCGCCGGGATCATGTGCAGCAGTCGGCGGAACAGATACGCGGGAAAGCTCATGGGTGGGGAGCGGAGGGCCGTCGCGCGCCCTCCGCCCGCCTCTCCTTTGGCCTAACAGTCAGCACTCGGTCGCGGCCACGTGCCTATCTGGCAACCGTGAAGTCGTAGAACCCCACGTCGAACCCCAGCAGCCCCACATAGCGATAGCCCTTGACGTAGTTCCGGAACGCGATGCGGTGGAGCGGGTTGGCCACGTAGATGCTGGGCGCGTCGGCCACGATCAGGGCCTGGGCCTCCTGGTAGAGTCTCATCTGCTCCTTGGGATCCACGGCACGCCGCGCGGCCTCCAGCACTCGGCTCACCTTGGGGTTCTCATAGAAGCTCATGCAGCGGAAGGTGCCCCAGCAGGACGGGTGATACATCCCGTACGTATGGCTGTCCACGTGGGGGTACTTGAGCGTATCGAAAATGGCCGTGATGTGGGGTGTTGTCTCCGGCTTGGTGGCCAGCTCCACGATGCGCGCCCACGGGTCACCCCGGATCTCGACCTTGAAGCCCACCGCCTCCAGGTTGTTCTTGAGAAGCAGGCCGACGAGGCGCTCCAGGGGCAGGGTCACCACGTAGACGTACTCGATGGACAGGCTCGCGGCCGGGACGCCAGATTCTGCCAGCAGTTGCTTCGCCTTGGCCGTGTTGCGGCTGTAGACGGGCACCTGCGGATTCCACCCGGGCACCCGCACCGGCACCGGTCCCCGGGCTTTGGTGGCGCCCAGGAAGATCTGCTGGATCGCCGTGTCGTAGTCGAACGCGTAGGAGATCGCCTGGCGTACCTTGAGGTTGTCCAGGGGCGGTTTCTTGGTGTTCATCTCCAGGTGGAAGAGCTGCACACTGGGGTCTTCCTTGACCACGATGCCTGGCGTACCCTTGAGCTCCTGGAAGCCCTCGACGGACAGCCACTGGTTCACCATGTCGGCTTCGCCGGACTTGATGAGGGTCTTGACCGTGGCCTCTTCGGTGACAGTCTTGAAGGACGCACGGGTTATCTGGCCGGGCTTCCACCCTCGCCAGTAGTCGTCGAACCGCACCATCACCATCTCGGTCGCCCGGTCGAAGCGCTGCATCCGGTAGGGGCCCGATCCCGCGTCGGCGCGTTCGAGGAACGCCGTCCCGTAATCACCGAACTCCCCGTAGGGGCCCGGCCGGAGGTTCTGCATGATGAGATCCTTGTCCAGGACGAAGAAGAGCAGCAGCGAGCCCAAGAACGGCGCGTAGGCATCCTTCAGTTCAAACCGCACAGTGTACCGGTCGGCCGCCTTAACCCGGCCCGGTTCGAGCACCGGCGTCCACACCCACGAGAACCCCTTCTTGATTCGCAGCGCGCGGTCCATGGACCAGACCACGTCCTCGGCGCCCAGCTCACGGCCGCTGTGGAACTTGACGCCGCGGCGCAGCTTGAACGTGTAGACCTTCCCGTCGGGCGAGACCGTCCAGGACTCGGCCAGGTGCGCCCGCGGCTCCATGGTCCCCTTCTCGACGTTGGGATAGAGCAGCGGATCATACAGGTTGATGGCCGAGATCAGGCTGCTCTCGTCCACGGCCGCCTGCGGATCGCTGGCCGTGATGATCTGCTGCTCGATGTAGTTGAAGGTCACATCCCGCGGCTGGGAACGCGCCTGCAGCGGGAGCACCAGCAGTACTGCCACCAGAAGCACGACCCCGAACTGACGTCTCATGCCTCAGCCTCCTCTCCTGCGGTGGAACGACCTCCGAGCAGGCGGATCGAGATCTCCTCGGCCGCCCGTTTCACCTCTCTCACGAGCCGCGCCCGCGCCGGCTGCGAGAACCGCTCCGCCGGACCGCCAAGACTGATCACGGCGACCACCTCGTTCTGCGAGTCCACAATGGGCGCGCTGATCGCCGCGACCCCAGGGTCGAACTCGCCCACCGTGAACGCGTACCCCTGCCGGCGGATCCGGGCCAGATCCCGGCGCAGGGCGCCAGGATCGGTGATGGTGCGCTCCGTGAAGGCCGGGAGGCCGCGGGCCAGAATCTGCTGGATGCGGGCCTCCGGCAGGTAGGCCAGGTGGACTTTGCCCGCGGCGCCGGCATGGTAGGGTGTGATCCTCCCCACCTGAAAGCTGACCCGGATCCGCTGGGGGCTGTCCACGGTGTCCAGGCAGACCACGCCGTCCCGACCAGGCGCCGTGAGCACCACCGACTCGCCGGTGCGCTCGGCCAGGGCCAGGAGGGTGGGGCGCGCGACCTGACGGACCTCGAACCGGCGGAGGACGACACCGGCCAGCTCCAGCGGCTTGGTGCCCAGCACGTACCGTCCGTCGTCGTTCCGCAGCAGATAGCCGTGCCGCTCAAGGGTGCGGACCAGGCGGAAGACGACGGCCTTACTGAGGCCCGTGGCCCTGGAGAACTCGGTGAGAGTCCGGGTCGCGTTGCCGCTGCCGAGGAGATCCAGCAGCCTCAGGGCACGGTCCACCGACTGCACCGTGTGGGCTGTGCGGGCTTGGCTGGCGCGGGAGCGGCCCGTGTTTCGCATTGCGGAACCCTGTTTCTCGAGCGGAGCTATTCGGCCACCGGGGGACAAAACCCTCCAGCCGTGGTAGTAGGAAGGTGGGGGCATGACCCACGACAGCGTCATCGGCCGGATCCGGCTGCGGCGGGGCCGCGAGGGCCGCGTCGCCGGCGGCCACCTCTGGGTCTACGACGGCGAGATCGCCGAGACCCGGGGGGATCTGGCGCCCGGCGACATCGTCGACGTGGTCACCGAGCGCGGCCGGTTCCTGGGCCGTGGATATGTCAACCTCGCCTCCCGGATCCGTGTCCGCATCCTGACCCATGCCGATGAACCCATCGACGAGACGTTCTGGATGCGCCGGCTCCGCGCAGCGCTGGCGCTGCGGCAGCGGGTGGTCACCGACACCACGGCATGGCGGCTCGTCTTCGGCGAGGGCGACCTGCTCCCCGGCCTCGTGGTGGATCGCTACGGCGACGCCCTCGTCATGCAGACGCTGACCGCGGGCACGGACCGCCGCCGGGAGATGCTGGCCGATCTCCTCCAGCATCTGACCGGCGCAGCCGCCATCTACCTGCGCAACGACGCCCCCAGCCGCGCGCTGGAGGGCCTAGAACGCCACCAGGGCTTCATCCGGGGCGCTGGCGCCACGGAGATCGAAATCCAGGAGGGCCCGGCCCGGTTCCTCGTGGACATCGCGCGCGGGCAGAAGACCGGCTGGTTCTGCGATCAGCGCGAGAACCGGCTGGCGGTCGCTCCGCTGGCGCGCGGGCTCGTGGTGCTGGACGTGTTCTGCCATACCGGAGCGTTTGGCATCCAGGCGGCCGCAGCGGGCGCGGCCGAGGTCAGGGGCCTGGAAGCCAGCGCCGAGGCCGTCGCGGCGGCCCAGGCCAACGCCGTGCGCAACGGCGTCGCAGACCGGTGCACCTATCGCCAGGCCGACGCCTTCGAGGAGCTGAGGCGGCTGGCGGCAGAGACATGGCGGCCCGATGTGATCATCCTCGACCCGCCGGCATTCGCGCGCACCAAGGCCGCGGTGCCGAGGGCTCTGGCCGGCTACAAAGAGATCAACCTCCAGGCGATCAAACTGCTGCCACCGGAGGGCATTCTGGTCAGTTGCTCATGCTCGTGGCACGTAGATGAAGCCATGTTCTGGAGTGCGGTCCTGGACGCCGCGCGCGATGCCCGGCGCGACCTGCGGCTGGTCGAGTTCCGCTCCCAGGCCCGGGATCACCCGATGCTGGCCGCGATGCCGGAGACGCGCTATCTGAAGTGCCTGGTCCTGCAAGTGTTGTGATCTTTGGCGGTCTGGAGGTGTTGGCGCCTCTCAGACCGGGGCGGCCGGGGCCTCGGCCCCTCCCAGGGCGAGGAAGAGCTTCTCCAGCACCAGACGCGGGTTCACGTTCCGCCGGAGCGACTCCTTCGCCTCCTCCACGGCCTCGATCCGGGCGCCCAGTGCCGCTCCGGCGTACCGGTCGGCGATGGACGCGATCTGCGCCTCCCGGTCGCGGTTGGTCAGCAGGCCGGGCTCCCGCGTCTCCCGGTAGATCAGCAGGTCACGATACCACAGCACGGCCAGATCGAGCAGCTCGGGAAGCACGTCGGCCTGCTTGGCCAGCGCCTCGGCTGCGTCGAGCCTCGCCAGCGCATCGCCTGCCTCCAGCGCTGGCAGCAGGTCCAGCAGCCGGTCGCGCGCCTCGAGCTTCTCCTCCGACCGGGCCCACTCCAGGGCGCGGCCCAACCGGCCGTCAGCGAGGACCGCCAGCAGGCGGGCCCGCTGAGGGGGAATCCCCCAGCGGTCGCCCAGCGCCCGCTCGATGGCCTCCGTCGGCAGGTACGTACACCGGATGAGCTGGCACCGCGACACAATGGTGGGCAACAACGCCACGCTGGATTCGGCCACCAGCAGGAAGACCACGCGCGCTGGAGGCTCTTCGAGGATCTTGAGCAGGCTGTTGGCGGCATGCTGGTTCATGCGCTCGGCGTCGGCGACGATGAAGACCTTCCACTTCCCTTCATAGGGCGCGAACGATGCCTCCTGCCGGAGCGCCCGGATCTGGTCCACAGGGATCTCCTTGCCTTTGAACTCTTTGCCGGGCGCCTCGATGTACATGCCCCGGGCCACGTCCAGGACCCGGACGTCCGGGTGGTTGCCGGCCGTGATCTTCCGGCACGATCGGCACTGGCCGCACGCGTCGCCGTCGGCCTGCTGGCAGTTGAGGTACTGGGCGAAGGCCAGGGCGAGGGTACGCCGGCCGACTCCGGCGGGCCCCACGACCAGATACGCATGGCCAACCCGTCCGGCGCGCGCCGCCCCTCGCAGGAGCATCACCGCATGGTCTTGATTGACCAGATCCCGAAACGCCATGGCCGCTTTCGAATCCGGACGCCCTCTGGCCCCACCCTCTAGATGCGTTCCATCCGCTCGATGTTCAGCACGAACACGATCGCCCCGCCGACTTCCACCTTTACCGGATACGTCACGTATGAGTCCACGGGTTCCACGACGGGCGGGATCGGCGTCATGAGCTGTTCCCGCCGATGGCAGATCCGGTTGATGATGCCCAGGACCGCCTCGACCTGGTCCTCCTCGACGCCGGAGAGAATGGTGGCGTTGCCTTCCCGGAGGAACCCCCCGGTACTGGCCAGCATCGTGGCCTGCACGCTGGCCTCGTTGAGGGCGTCGATGAGCCTGTTGGCGTCCTTCTCCTGCACCACGGCCAGGATCAGCTTCATCCGCTCACCCCCCAGGCGCTGCCCCGGCGAGGGATCTACGCGCCGGCCAGCCAGCCCCTCTCGTCGAGCAGCCGCCGTACCGCCGCGACCAGCACCGCGTGCACATCGTCACGGGGCAGCGTGCCGTCAACGACGACGAACCGCGACGCCTCTTCGCGCGCTAATTTGAGGAATCCTGCGCGGACCCGCTGGTGAAACGCCAGATCCTCCTGCTCCAGGCGGTCGCCGCGGCCGACGGGGGCGTCCTTCCCATGGGCTTCCCGGGCGCGGGCCAGCCCGGCGGCCGGGTCAATGTCGAGCAACAGGGTGAGATCGGGACGCAGTCCCCGGGTGGCCACCTCGTTCACGCGGCGTACGATTTCGACGGGCAAGCCGCGGCCGTACCCCTGGTAGGCGATCGAGGCGTCCACGAACCGCTCCGCGAGCACGGAGACCCCGGCGTCCAGGTTGGGCAGCACGACATCGGCCACGAACTGGGCCCGGCTGGCGGCGAAGAGCAGCATCTCGGTTTCCGGTCCCATTCCGCGGTACCGCTCATCGAGCAACAACGCGCGGATCGCCTCTCCCACCGGCGTCCCGCCGGGTTCGCGGGTGAGCACCAGGGGGACGACGTGGCGAAAGGTCTCGTAGAGACGTCGGGCGTGCGTGGTCTTCCCCGAACCCTCCGGTCCCTCGACGGTGATGAACACCGCGCGTCGCGGTGGCCCGCCCGGTGGTGTCACGAGCGCCTCGGCTACTTGGGGTAGATCACGACCCGGCGGAACGGCTCCTCGCCCTTGCTCTCGGACGCCAGGCCGTACCGCTGGACCAGCTGGTGCTGGAGGCGCCGGACGTAGGAGTTCTGCGGCTCCAGCTCCACCGCTTTGGCGGACTCGAAGACCCGCGCGATAGCCCGCTCGACCTCGCTGAGCGCGGCCTCGGGAGTCCCGGCTGCCTCCTCTACGTCGAAGTACTCGCGCAGGAACTGCTGGATCTGGGTGACCGTGTTGCTGCGCAGGACGTGGAGAGGGGTGCCACGGCTGACCGCATCCCGCAGCCTGGCCGGCTGGCGGCGCTCCTGAGACTTTACGGTCAGCACCAGGTCCGCGTCCGAGGCGGCGTCCACAATGTACGCCGGCACCTGCATCTCGCGGATGGCGCGCTCCAGCCGGTTGCGGCTGACGGCATAGGGATAGATGCGCAGGATCTGCCGGCCGGGTCGCTGCCGGCTCTCGGGCGGCGCCGACGCGAAGGGGCCCTCGGGCGCCCAACTCGAGACCGACGCAGCCGCAGGTGCGGAGATCTCCACCTCACCTGCCTCGGTGCGCACCCGTACCTCCGGCCTCGGAGTGACCCCGCGCAGATACCGGTCCACCACCGCGGCTACGTCGTGGTGTACCGCGAGCCGGTCCTTCTCCTGGATCTCGATCACCACGTCGAAGGTGGGGGGCGCCTTGCGCTCCAGCACCGTCTTCTGGGTGCCGCGGCGCCGGGCTTCCTCATCCGAGAGGGTCACCGCCTGGATCCCGCCCACCAGGTCGGAGAGGGTCGGGTTCTGCAGCAGGTTGTCCAGCGTATTGCCGTGCGCGGTCGCGATGAGCTGGACGCCCCGCTCGGCGATGGTGCGCGCGGCCATGGCCTCGGCCTCGGTGCCGATCTCATCGATGACGATGACCTCAGGCATGTGGTTCTCGACGGCCTCGATCATGACCGCATGCTGGAGTGTCGGCACCGGGACCTGCATCCGCCGCGCCGCGCCGATGCCCGGATGGGGGATGTCCCCGTCCCCGGCGATCTCATTGGAGGTGTCCACGACCACCACGCGCTTGCGGAGTTCGTCGGCCAGCACCCGAGCGGCTTCGCGCAGCAAGGTGGTCTTGCCCACGCCCGGCCGGCCCAGGAGCAGGATCGAGCGGCCCGACTCGATCACATCCCGGATGATGTCCACCGTACCGATGACCGCGCGCCCCACGCGGCACGTCAGGCCGATGATCTCACCCTGGCGGTTGCGAATGGCGCTGATCCGGTGGAGCGTGCGCTCGATACCCGCGCGGTTGTCCTTGCCGAAGGCGCCGACGCGATCGGTGATGTACTTCAGCGTCGCCCGGTCCACGAACGCATCGTCCAGTGGCAGGGCCTCACCGGGAAACCGGGCCTCCGGCCGGCGGCCTAGGTCCAGCACCACCTCGAGGAGCTGGTCGAGGTCGGGGCGCCGCTCCAGGGCCGAGCGCAGGTGCGCGGGAAGCACGTCGAGCAGCAGGTCCAGGTTGTCGGTGATCTGCATCTGCCGCGGAGGCACGATGGTGGCCTCCCGACCCGGAGGTGCCGAAAGCACAACGGGGGGCCGCCCAGCCCCCCTCCGCGCCGCGCCATCCGCTATGGAGTTCGGCACCACATCCGTGCGGTGATTCCAGCGATCCTCAGACGGGATAGCAACTCGCCTCCTCTAGATTATAGATGCCCTCAGGAGGCGTGCTCAAGCAGCCTCCAGAGCTCATCCCGGTCTGGGGGAACGAGCGCGGCGACCCGGCCATTCCTGACCACGGTGCGCTCCGACGGTAGCAGGACGCCGATCACCGTGGCAGGGATGCCGGCGCGGACCAGGGCGTCTTGCAGGGGCGCGGGATCGCGTACGGCGATCAGCATGGCGCCGCTGCCGATCAGCGCCAGGGGGTCGGCGCCCAGCGCCTGGCAGATCGCCTCTGTCTCGGGCGCTACAGGCACGGCGTCGGCTTCCAGACGGACTCCACAGGCCGAGGCCTCGGCCAGCTCCCACACGCCGGCCAGCACGCCGCCCTCGGTGACGTCGTGCATGGCCGTGGCGCCACACCGGGCGGCAATGCGTCCTTCGGGCACGACGCTGATGCGGTCGATGAAGGCCCGGGCGCGGGTGAGGGTGGCCTCGTCCATCCGGGCGACCAGCCGGTCGGCCAGGTCGGCGGCCAGGATGGCAGTCCCCTCCACACCCGCGCTCTTGGTCAGCACCAGTGCATCGCCGGGCCGGCCGCCAGCCGCCGACACGAAGCCGCCCTGCGGCGCCCGGCCAATAGCCGAGACGACGACGATGGTCCGATCAATGCCCGGCGTAACCTCTGTGTGCCCCCCGACGATCTCCACGCCCAGAGAGCGCGCCGCGGGGCCGGCCTCGCCCATGAAACGCTCGAGGTCGTCTTCGGCCGTGGCTTCGGCCAGCAGCAGGGTCACCAGCAGCCCCACGGGTTCAGCGCCGGTGGCGGCCAGGTCGTTGCAGGCCACGTGAACGGCGAGCCGACCCACGTGCTCACCCGCGCCCGTAATCGGATCGCAGGTCACGACGCAAACCGAGGGCCCAAAGTCCAGCACCGCAGAGTCCTGCCCCACGCCGGCGTGCACGAGCACGTCGGGACGACGGCCCAGGTGCGGGAACACGTACCGGGACAGGGCGGCCGGGCCAAGCTTTCCTGACCTCATAGTGACCTCGATGGGCTTCGCCGGCAACGCTGCACGCCGTGGGTGGTCAGAAGAGGGTCGTCTGCGCCGGCTGTTCGGTCACCGGCTCGAGGATCTCCTCGCCGCCCTTGAAGATGCTGATCTCGCCGAAGACGCCGTCGTAGCCGGGCGCGATGCTGACCCGACCCTCGCGGACGCGCCGCAGTCCCTCCGCGATCCGAGCGGTGCTGAGCCTGTAGACTTCCTCCACCGGCGCATCCAGCAACACGTTGAACTCGCCGCCAAACGCCCTGCACAACTTGAAGTACTCCTCCCTCACGCCGGCGGTGCCGGGCCTGGAGCCGTTGGCCTCGGCGATGATCTCCTCCAGCGGGATCAGGTTGCGGTAGGGAATCGCGCCCTCGGGCACGTAGCCCTCGTCCCGGTCGGCCAGGTCCTCCACCCGGTGCAACACGCCCACCGTCGGGGGCCGGCCACATACCGGACAGCGGCCGCCATTGGCCTTGGTCTGGCGAGGCGTCATGCGGCAGTTGCAGTTCCGGTGCCCGTCGTAGTGATACTTGCCCTCTTCCGGAAAGAACTCAATCGTGTAGAGGAAGCGGGCGGTGTCCTTCTCGCGCAGGACGCGCAGGATCTCGAAGTAGTCCAGCTCGCAGGCGAAGACGTTGGCTTCCCGACCCAGCTTGGCCGGGGAATGCGCGTCGGAATTGCTGACCAGCACCACCCGGTCGAGCTCCGAGAGCCGCCAGTTCATGGGCGGGTCACTGGAGAGACCGGTCTCGACCGCCGCGATGTGCCGCAGCTGATCGCCGAAGCACTCGGCCATGGAGTCGAAACCCGACATGCTCCCGTACAGGGAGAACCACGGCGTCCACGCGTGGGCGGGCACCAGCATGCAGTCCGGGGAGATCTCCATGAGGTACTCCACCATCCGATCGGTGGGCAGCGTCAGCGTGGGCCTGCCGTCGGCCATCAGGTTGCCGAACCGGCCCAGCACCGCGTTGATCCTGTCCACCACGTCAAACGACGGGGCGAAGATGATGTTGTGGATCTTGCGCAGCCGGCCCCCGGCGGTGTAGATGTTCGAGACCTCCACGGTGAGCATGAAGTGGGCGCCGTCGTAGGTGAACAGGCCGCGGTCGGTGGGTTTCAGCTTGGCGCGCAGCTCGCGCAGCCAGACCGGATGGGTGAAGTCGCCGGTGCCGAGCAGGGTGAGGCCCTTGATCTTCGCCCAGCGGGCCATGTTCTCCACGTCCATATCCCGGCTGGTCGCCCGGCTGTAGCGGGAGTGCAGGTGCAGGTCGGCGATGATCCGCATCGGGTCAGGAACCGCCACCCACCTGGACGGAGGTCTCGCGGCTCTTCCCAGGTTTCTTCCCGGCGTCGGTGCGCTCCTTCGACCGGGCCATCCCGCCGCCGTCGCCGATCAGCGCCAACAGACCTGCCCCCATGGCGGCTGCCAGCGTGGGCGCCAGGGCGCGATCCCGCAGCCCGGCCCGGACCGCCGCGGACAGGACCGGCCGGAACAACCGGGACTGATACTGCGTGTCCCCGTGCTCCTCCACCGTCCGGCGCAGGCCGTCATCGGTAGCCAGCGCCCGGATCACGACGTTGATGTGCTGGTCCGAGAGCCGGTTGAGTGCCTGGCGAACGACCGTGGTGAACCGCACTTCGCGCCCGAATACCGCGGCCCACTCGGTCTCATAGGCAGCCAGGGCCTGACACGCCTTCCCTCCGCCGGCCAGCCAGCGCCCCGCTGTGCGGCCGGCGATCTCGCCGGCGAGCATCGAGAAGTAAATGCCGCCGCCGCTGGTCGCCTTCACGTGGCCGGCGGCGTCCCCCACGATGAGCATCCCCTCGGTCCAGGTGGGCCGCCTCGGCCCCAGGATGGGGATCCGCCCCGCGAGCCTGCGCACCACACGGGCCCGCCTCATCCGAGGGGCCACCGCCGGATGCGTGGTCCTGAGCCGCTCCAGGAAGAAGATCGGCGGCTGGTCCGTGGTACGGGGATCCACGGCCAGGCCGAGGCGGCCCCTCCTGCCGCCTAGCGGCATCAGCCAGGCGAAGAACCCGGGCGCGACCTCGTGGCCGAAGTAGAGTTCCGGCGTGTCCTCGGCTTCGATGGCAGCCTCCTCGACCTCGTACTGCAGACCGTGGACCAGCGCCCGTCGGGGGCTAATGCCCAGCTGCGGTGGCAGGAGGGGATTGGCGCCCTCGGCATCTATCACGAGGGCCGCCTCAAACACCATCCGTGACCCGCGCCGGTCTACCTCGACCCGCATGCGGCCGCGCTCCCGCGCCACGGCCCGGGCCCGGGCGCCGGTGACGAGCTGCGCGCCGGCCTCGGCGGCGCGGGTGGCCAGGTAGCGATCGAAGGGGTCACGGTCTACGACATAGGAGTCGGCCGTTGGCCGTCGCACGCGCACCACGGTGCCGTCCGGCGCGTACAGCGCCGCGGCCCGCAGTTCGGTCTGGATCAGGGCACGGGGCAGGCCGAACCGCCGGAAGGCGTGCACCGACAGCTTGCCGGTGCAGTGCGTGGGGCAGCCGACCGCTGGATGCTCTTCGAGCAGGACGGTGCGCAGGCCCAGCCGCGCCGCGGTCAGCGCCGCGGTCGAGCCGGCCGGTCCCGCGCCGACCACCAGGACGTCACAGGTCACGGCGGGCATTCCGGGAATCCTGGCGCCGCTGGAGGAGTCCGTGGTACGCTTCTAGCACGGTACGCAGGCACACCGCCTAGCATATCATGAAGGGACCTGCGTGATGCGGCCAGGGACCGTGGCAGCTCTAGTCCTGGTGCTGGTGGCCGGCGGCATGCCGGTCCAGTCGGCGGCACTATACGAGCGAGGCACGCTGCACATCTACCAGGGGGCCCGCCGGATCGCCACCCTCGACGTCGAGATCGCCAGGAGCGCGGAGGCGCGGGCCCGGGGGCTCATGCACCGCACGGCCCTGCCCGAGAATGCAGGGATGCTCTTCATCTTCGAGGCCGACGGGCGGTGGGGGTTCTGGATGAAGAACACGTTGATCCCTCTGTCTGTCGGGTTCATCGACCGCACGTGGCGCCTGCTGGAGGTCCTCGACATGCACGTCGCGCCCGATCCGGCCAACGGGCCCTTCGAGATCTACGAGCCCAGGCAGGCGTATCGCTACGCCCTCGAAGTGAATCAGGGGCTCTTCGCGCGCCGGGGTATCGCCCCGGGCGCTCGCCTCCAGCTGGTCCCCGCCAGGTGATCCATGGGCATGGTGCCCTCGGCCCAAGACCGTCTGGAGCGCAAGGAGGCCGAGGTCGCCGCGCTGCGCGACATCAGCCAGGCCATCAGCGCCGCCCTGGATCTGGACACCACCCTCCAGCTCATCACGCGCAAGACCGCCGAGGTCATGCGCATGGACTCCTGCTCGATCTACCTGCTGGACCCGGCCGGCGAGTACCTGATCCTGCGTGCCACCACAGGCCTGGCGCCGGAGGCCATCGGCCGCGCGCGGCTGCGGTTCGGCGAGGGTCTCACCGGCTATGCGGCGCGCTCGGGCGAGCCCGTCTACAGCAGTGACGCGGCCAGCGACCCCCGGTTCGTGTACGTCCCGGGGACCCGCGAGTACGCGTTCCGGTCGCTGCTGGCGGTGCCGCTGCGGGTCGCCGGCAAGGCCCTGGGCGCCATGAACGTCCAGACCACGGCGATCCACGAGTACGGGCCCGACGAGGTAGAGCTGCTCACCATCATCGCCGACCTGGCTGCGGGCGCCCTGGAGAAAGCCAGTCTCTATGACAGCATGCGCCGGCAGATCGCCGAGCTCTCCACGCTGGCCGAGGCCAGCAAGACCATCACCTCACCCCTCTACCTGGAAGAGATGCTCCGGTTGATCGTGGAGATGGCGACCGGGACGCTGAACGCGCGGCTGTGCTCGCTGATGCTGCTCGACGAGCGCACCGGCGAGCTGGTGCTGACGGCCTCGCACCGGGCCGGCGCCCGCTACCAAGCCAAGCCCGCACTGCGGATCGGTGAAGGCATCGTGGGGCTGGTGGCGGAGACCGCGCAACCCATCGTGGTGCCCGACGTGCTGGATGACCCGCGGTTCGTGCACAAGAACATCGCCCGGGAGGAAGGGCTGCGCGGGCTGCTGTGTGTACCGCTGGTGGTCCGCGACCGGGTCATCGGCGTGTTCAACTGCTACAAGGGTGAACCCCATGCCTTCACGAGAGAGGAGATCTCCCTGTTCTCGACGCTGGCCAACCAGACCGCGCTAGCCATCGAGAACAGCACGCTGATCGTGCGGTCGGCGGTGGTGCGCGAGATGCACCACCGGGTGAAGAACAACCTGCAGACCATTGCCATGCTGCTCCGGCTGCAGCTCCAGGACGGTCGGGAGGTCTCGGGGCGTGAGGTCCTGCTCGAGACGATCAACCGCGTCCTGAGCATCGCCGCAGTTCACGAGATCCTGTCGGTCGAGGGTTTCCGGTTGATCAATGTGCGCGATCTCCTCGACCGCGTCACCCACACGGTGGGCCAGACCCTGGCGCGGCCCCACCTGCGCGTTCAGATCACCCTCGAAGGCGACGAGATGTTCATGCCCTCTCAGCAGGCCACCTCGGTGGCCCTGGCCACCACCGAGCTGGTGCAGAACGCCATGGAGCACGCGTTCGCCGACCGCGCCGCAGGCCGCATCGGCGTCCTGCTGGCCCAGACCGACCACGAGTGGATCATCGAGGTGACCGATGACGGGGTGGGATTCCCCGTGGGCAGCGACCCGCTGGCCTCGGACAACCTGGGCCTCAAGATCGTGCGTGCCCTGGTCGTCGACGATCTGGGAGGGCGCTTCGAGGTCGGTCGCCGGGAGGAGGGGGGCGCGCGCGCGGTCCTGGCCATCCCGCGGGTGCAGGACACCGGGCCGTCATCCCGGTAGACCCCGATGCCGCTGCGCATCTTGATCGCCGATGACGAGGCCTTGATCCGGATGGGCCTGAGGACCATGCTCACCGACGCCGGCTACCACGTGGTGGGCGAAGCCGGCGACGGTCGCCGGGCGCTGGATCTGACCCGCAAGCTCGACCCGGACCTGGTGTTCCTCGACATCAAGATGCCGGAGCCCGACGGCCTGGCCGTAGCCGAGCAGATCATGCAAACCGGCCCCAGGCCCATCGTGCTGCTCACGGCCTACGGCGATCGCGAATTCGTGGACCGTGCCCGGCGCATCGGCGTCATGGCCTATCTGGTCAAACCCATCAAAGAGGCAGATCTCGCCCCGACCATTGAGCTGGCCGTGCGGCACTACCGGGCCATGGACGCCCTCTCCGAGCGGATCGAGGCCCTGGAGGAAACCCTCGAGGCGCGCAAGCTCATCGAGCGCGCCAAGGGTGTCCTGATGCAGCGAGAAGGGCTCTCCGAGGCCGAGGCCTTCCGGTGGATCCAGAAGGCCAGCCGGGACCAGCGCCGGCCCATGCGGGACGTAGCGCAACAGATTCTGGGGACGTAGCACGCGGGGGCAGGAGGTTGCGCAGGCGCGCGCAGGGGCTTACCGGCCCCCTCGGCGCCCAAACGTCACCGTGAGGACGTGATCACGCAGCTTCGCGCCCCGGGCTTCCAGGCCGGCCAGCGTGCGCGGCAGCACCACATTCCGCTTGTACGGCCCGATCCGCACCGTGAGATCGCCGTTGCCCTGCAAGATGTCCACGTCGCCCTTGCTGGCAAACGGCAGGTACAGCGTGAGCACGTACTCGTCCTTGCTCTTCTCGATCTTCTGCGGGGAGCCGGTGTAGAAGTGCCGCACCGGATCCTCGGTGCCGTAGAGGTCTGTGGCGACGCGGGCCAGCATGTCCAGACCGATCGCTTCCCGCTCATAGAAGGGAATGGTCCGGATGGGCAGCGGCGAGAACGCTTCCTCGACCATCTTGAGGTACTGAGCCTGCGCGGCCTTCCAGCCGGCGAAGTACCCTGCCTGGGCGGCGGCGGGTAGCACCCGGTTCACGACGATCAGATCGGTGGCGTAGCCGAAGAGGTTGAAGTAGGTGAAGGCCCGCTGCGCCTCCTTGATGACCATCTTCTCGGGATTGAGAACCAGCCTGATGGTCGTGCGGGCGGTATCGGAGAGGATCTCCTTGATCCCCTCCACGTCCAGAATGAGATCGCGGGCTGCCACGAACACCTCGTCGGTGGGCAGGGGGATGTCTACCAGCGGCTGCACCACCGGCCGCACGATTCGCGCGACCTGGCGCTGGATCGGGAAGATCTTGTTGAGCCACCACCGGGCCATGTCGGGAAAGCTCAGCAGCTGCATGGTCTCGCCGGTCGGGGCGCAATCAATGACGATGACATCATACCGGTTGCTCTCCACGTGGGCCCGAAGCTCCATGAGGCTGGCAATCTCTTCCATGCCGGGGAGGTTCGCGAGCTCGTCGGCCACCACGTCCTCCAGCCCCCGCGAGTGCAGCAACGTGACCATGTAGCGCTTGAGCGTGCCCCAGTACTTCTCGAGCTGATAGAGCGAATCAACCTCCTGGGCCCACAGGCGCGAGCCGACGCGGACGACCTGGCAACCCACGTCCTTCTCCAGGGCGTCACCGAGGCTGTGGGCTGCATCGGTGCTCATCACCAGCGTCCGGTGCCCGCCTTCGGCGGCGCGCACGGCGGTCGCAGCGGCCGCAGTCGTCTTGCCGACACCACCCTTGCCGGTGAACAGGATGACCCGCATCCGCGCTACTTCACGCGCACCCGCCGCGGCTTCGCCGGCGCCCCCTTGCCTTCGAGACGGGCCAGCGCACTGTCCACGGTCGCGCGGACCGCCAGGAGCAGCTCGCGGCGTGCCGCCGCCAGATGATCGCGTACGTCGGACGGCACGGCCCCTTCCACGGCCTCCCAGAAGCGATCCTCCGCTTCAGCCAGCGCCCGAAACGGCCGTACCCGCCGCCTTGCCGCCATGGTGATTGCCTCCTTTCCCCATCTCCACTATGCCACACCGCCGCACAGATGGAGCCCTAGCGTGTCCTGTTTGGACGTAGTGTTTGCACTTGAGGAGCTGCCCTTGGTGAAGACAGGAGGGCCATCGCCCAGGCTCCAACCGAGGTGTTGCAACCAGCAAGACCTGGGGAGGGGATGGGCAGATGACC
>JAVKIJ010000074.1:0-16004 GCA_031459535.1 Candidatus Fervidifonticultor quintus
GCCGTCTCCCGCCCCATTGCTCGAATGTCGGACAGGGACTCGGATGAGGACTCAGAAGTCAGGGGCTGTACTACGTGAGAACGAGCCAGGTCGGGGACGTGAACCTCCGGACCGACGAGGCCGGAGGGCGTCGATCCGGTTCGGCGTTCCCGACCTCTCCACGCGACGGACCCCCGGGCCCGCGACTCGGCAATCAGGGGGTCCGTCTAGCCTCTCGGGCGTGCCTACTGCGCTGTGGGGACCACCGCCATCCGGCTCTGCACGATCTGCCGACCCGCCACCGCAGCGCAGACTGCCAATCCGATCACCGACGGCACGAGCGCCGGGTGGAACAGCAAGGCGGCGCCGGCGATGAGGATGACACGTTCCAGGAGGCTCAGCGGCGCCCGCAGGTAGCCCATCACGGCCGCGGAGAGAAAGATAACCCCAACGGCCGTGGTCGCGATGTGCAGCGCCGCGTCTGCCGGATTGCCGCGCAGCAGCAGCGTTGGAATGAAGATGAAGCCGAACGGCACCAGGTAGCCCGAGAGGGTCAGACGCATGCCCTTCCAGCCGGTGTCCATCCAGTTGGAGCCGGCAATCGCCGACGCAGTGAACAGCGCCATGCCCTCGGGCGGCGTGATCGTGGCCAGGACTGAGTAGTAGAAGATGAACATATGGGCCGCCAGCGTCGGGACGCCCACGGACTCCAGGGCCGGCGCTACCGTGGCCGCCGCAATCAGATACGCCGCCGTGGTCGGCAGGGCCAGACCCAGGATGAGCGTCGCTGCGACCACGAACAGCAAGATGACCATGATGTTCCCACCCGCTGCCTCCACCGCCAGGCTGGAGAACTTGAGGCCGATGCCGGTGAACACGATCATCGAGTAGATCAGCGCCGAGCAGGCCGTACCCATGGCGGCTTCCAGGGTGCGCAGTCCCCCGTCGGCCAGGGCGTCGGCGATGGTCTGCAGTCCCATGCGGGTCTGCGGGCGCACCCATGACGATACGATCGTCAGGACCACCACCAGGGCCGCAGCCCGCGGCGCGTTCATGCCTCCTACGACGAGAACCACCAGCGCCACAAACGGGATGAGCAGGTGCGCGCGGGTCCGCATCGCCTGCCGCATGGTCATGAAACCCTGGTCCAGCTCGGCCGCGCTCAGCCCGCGCAGCCCCAGGGCGCCAGCGCCGAAGTAGACCGAGGCGCCCACGGCCAGGTAGTAGAGCAGCGCCGGCACGATGGCCGCGACCACGATCTGGGCGTAGGGCACGCGGATCAGCTCGGCCATGATGAATGCCGCGGCGCCCATCACCGGCGGCATCAACTGCCCGCCGGCGCTGCTGGCCACCTCCACGGCACCGGCCCAGGCCGCCGGAAACCCGTAGCGCTTCATCAAGGGAATGCTGACGGACCCCGTGATGGCCACGTTGGCTGGCGCCGAGCCTGAGATCATCCCAAATACCAGACTACCGACGACGGACACCTGAGCCGGCCCGCCGCGGATACGACCGGCCAGCCGCATCGCCACCGCGTTGAGCAGGTCGGCTACCCCAGACTTCATCATGACCTGACCCAGCACGATGAACACCAGGATGTAGGTGGCCGCCACCCCCACGGGCAGGCTCCACATGCCGTCCGAGGTCAGGTACAGATACCCGAGCACGTCGCGCAGCCCGAACCCCGCATGCCCCCAGCTGCCCGGGATGTACCGCCCCAGCACGGCATACCCGATCATGACCGCCACCAGCGTTGGGAGGATCCAGCCGATGACCCGGCGGGTCGCCTCGAGAATGAGCAACAAGGCCACGACCGCCAGGACGATCTGACTGCCTCTGGCGATCCCGCCCTGGTAGGCGATGGTCTCGGCGTTCTGCGCCACGTAGCCCACGGAGAGCGCGGTCAGCACGATCAGCGCCGCCTCTAGCAGGCGGAGCCGACCGCGGTCCGCCAGCCGCTCCAGGAAGATGAGCGTGAGCGCGAATGCCACGAACAGAGGCCGCTCGACCAGCAGGTCGAGCCCCCTCCGCCAGGCGTCCACCAGGAACACCAGCGCGAAGATCAGCGCCGCCGCCCGGTGGGTACGCCTGAGCAGGTGCGCCACGCGGCCCTCCGCTTCCATCGAGGAACGCTACCTGGGGAGATCGGCCGGCGGTTGCATCTCCGCCGGGATGCGCAGGCCCGCCTCCCGGTAATAACGGAGGGCGCCGGGGTGCAGCGGGTACACGGTCTGCAGGACCGTCCGCTGCGTCATACCCTCGGCTTCCTTGTAGATCTTCACCACGGTGGCGAAGTTGTCGTAGACGGCCTTCGTGATCTGGTAGACCAGACCGGCGTCCAGGTCGTGCCGGGCGGCCATCACCGCCCACGGCGCCAGGACGCGGGCCTTGCCCGCGCCGCGGTACGACTGGGTGAAGTCGGCCTCCGCCACCGGGAGCTGCGGCATGCGCTCCCGGATCAGTTCCACCTCGTCCTCGGTGAACGAGAGGACCCGCAGCGGCTCCCGCAGCGAGACCTCGTAGTACGCTGGGGTAATGGCGCCGGAAACCGCCACGTCGATCTCGCCGCTCTGGAGGGCGCTGGCCGCATCGCTGTGCGGGTAGTGGTAGATCCGGCTGGGCCGGAGGCGCAGGACTTCCAGCAGCCGGGTGCCGACCTGCTCGGCCAGGGACCCCCGGGTCAGGACGTTGATACGCTTGCCGTTCAGATCGGCGAACGATCGGATCCCCGAGCTCTGCCGGACGATGAAGTGCACGTACTGCGGGGGGACCGTGGGGTACATCTGGAGCGGGAACTTCTTGGCGTCCGCGTACGGCCCCGCGCGCCGCAGGACCTGGAACCCGTCCACGCTGACGATGACCGCGATGTCGCCCAGCCCCGACGCCAGCCGGAGGGCGTTGGCACCCAGCCCGGGCGTGGCTTGCACCGTCCCGGCCACCACGCCCCGCAGGTTGTCGGCCATGATCTGGCTGAGGCCGGCAGCCTGCAGATACGGCCCGCCGCCGATGATGCCGCCCAGGATGGTGAGCCGCACCTGGGCCAGGCTCGTCGCGGCCAGCGAGGCCCCCAGGATCACCACGAGCATTGACACGTACAGGTGCCTGCCGACAGCATTCCGCACGGTCACTCCCTCCCCCCATACGCCTTGGTGGATTCGCGCACCCGCAGCGTGCACGGCAAGACCACGGACTGCGCGCGCATGCCCCGCAGGATCTTCAAGAGGAGTTCCACCGCTGTCCGACCGAGGTCGTAGGTGGGCACCGCCACGGTCGAGAGTGATGGCACCGTGTACGATGCCAGTGGCGTGTCGTCGAAGCCCACCACGGAGACATCGTCTGGGACCCGGTGGCCCAGTTCGTGGAGGGCGCGGATCGCCCCGATGGCAACCTGATCGTTGGCGGCGACAATCGCCGACGGCGGCGGGTCGAGCTGGAACAACGCAGCCACCGCCTGCCCGGCCCCGGCCGGCGTGAAGCCCACCTCCCGGATGAGCGCCGGATCAGGCGACAGGCCCGCGGCCTCCAGCGCCTGGCGGTAACCGGCCACGCGGTCGCACGCCGAAAGCGAGGACGACGGCCCGGCCAGACAGGCGATGCGGCGGTGCCCGAGGGCCAGGAGGTGTTCGGTGGCCATGGCCCCGGCGGCCACGTTGTCCACCCGCACCTGCGGAAACCGGGCCCGGTGCCGGCCGATCATCACCATCGGCACAGCCCCTCCGACCACGGACATTTCGGCCCGGCCGAATGACCCGCCGGCGATGATGACCCCGTCCACTCGCCGCTCCATCAGTGCCCTCAGGTAGAGGCGCTGTTGCTCCCTCCGGCGATCGGTATTGCAGAGGATGACCGTGCGGCCCGACGGCGCGATGGCGTCCTCGATGCCCCGCAGGATCGCGGCATAGTACGGGTTGGACACGTCGGGGATCAGGACACCGATGGCGGCCGTCTGCTGGGTGAGCAGGCTGCGCGCCAGCATATTGGGGATGTAGGCAAGCTTGCGCGCGGCCGCGAGCACCCGGCGGCGCCCGCGCTCGCTGACCGGATGCGGGCTGTGGTTCAGCACCCGCGACACGGTCGCAGGCGAGACACCGGCGTAGCGCGCCACATCCCGGATGGTCATGACGCGGCGGCGCCGGGCCGGCGGGGACGCTAGGCGAGTGCCCACGCTTCCTCGATGACGCGCTTGGCGTTGGCCACGATCAGCTCCGACCGTTCGCCGGCTACCAGCGGGCGCACCTCGGCGCTGCACACGGGTCGGGTCGTGGGGTTGAGGAATCCCAGATCCACCAGCAACCGGAAGAACGCCCGAACGTGGTCGGTGGTCACCTCGCTGTCCGGGAAGTCAAAGCGCGGCTGCAGGTCACCGTAGGCAATGTGCCGGCGGTCCTTGATGTAGGCGTTGCCGATGTGCACATGGACCAGGTAGGGCAGCAGCTCGGGGATGACGCGGTGGATGTCTTCGTTGTTGAGGGGAAAGTGGGACAGGTCGTAGAGCAGCCCGAAGCTCGGATACCACTTCCGGACCTCGCGGGCCACGTCGATGGCGTCTGGGTGCAGCCCGATCAGCGACTCCTTGTCGATCGACCGGTCGAAGAGCTTCAGGGTGAGACCGGGGTTGTCGTATCCCTGGGCGAACTCACAGATCTCGAGCAGCGAGTCCACCAGCAGCTTCTTGGCTTCCTCTCGACGCTGCGGGCCGGGGTCCTTGCCCGCGGTCAGCCGCACCCACCGCGCGCCGAGCTGACAGGCCTCGCGGATGCAGTTCTTGACCTGGTTGATGGCCCGCCGCCGCGCGTCGGCATCCAGGGCGTTGAGGCTGAGCTTCTGGCTGAACATGGCCGGCTGGGTGGCGTAGCAGACCTCAAGGTGGCTTTGGTCGAGGATGCGCCGGGCCTCATCGCGGGTCACCGGGTCCTTCATCCAGCCCACCTCCACCGCGGAGAAGAACGTGTCCTCGCAGATCTTCAGCAGGCTCTCGATGATGGGTCCGGTGCCCTGCTCAATGGGAAAGGCCTTGAAGAGGATGATCCCCGGCCGCATGTATCGCTTCAATGGCGCGTCCATCTCTGGCTCTCCTCCCGCGTCGCGCTGTCTCCGCTAGGGTATCACCACGACCTTGATGGCGTCGCCGAGTCGCCGCTCGAAGGTCTCGATGGCCTTCGGCAGATCGTCCAGCGAGAACTGGTGGGTGATGAACGGCCGTCCCGAGATCTTGCCCTGCGCCATCAACGCCAGGCCTCGCCGGGTGGCCCCCCTGCCCTCGCCGCGGATACCGTAGAGGTAGATGTTGTTGCGCACCACGTGCGCGGCATCGAACGGCACCATGTCGCTCGAAAACGCGGCCAGGCACACTCGCCCGCCGCGCTTCGTGCAGTACACCGCCTGGTTGACCGCGTCCGGCGCCCCGGAGCACTCCATCACCAGGTCGACGCCCAGCCCACCGTCGGTGAGCCGCTTGACGGCTTCCACCAGGGGCTGCTCGCGCACGTTGATCACGTGGTCTGCGCCGAGCTCCCGGCCCAGCGCCAGCCGGCTCTCCCGCGTCCCGGCCAGGATGACCGATGCGCCCAGCGCCTTGCCGCAGGCCACCGACATCAGCCCGATGGGTCCAGGGCCGATGACCAGAAGCGTCTCGCCGGCGATGAGGCCGCCCAGCACGTCCAGGCCGTAGATCGAGGTCCCGGCGGTTACGGCCAGCGTGGCCTCGTCGAACGGAATGTGATCCGGGAGTTTGAACACCGTGTTGATGTGATTGACGGCATACTCCGCAAAGCCGCCGTCGGTGGTGAAGCCGTTGGCCCGGTGTCCCTTGGCGCGGTACGAGTAGTTCAGGCATGACGTATACATGCCGTGTCGACAGCGCTCGCACCGACCGCAGCCGGCGTGGATCTCCACGACCACGCGATCGCCCACGGCGAACTCGTCCACCGTGGGCCCCAGTGCCGCCACCGTGCCCACATACTCGTGGCCGATGACATGCTGGCCGTTGAAGGGCGACCCACCATCGATCATGGCGGGCAACCCTTTGCGCAGGATCTCGATGTCGGTCCCGCAGATGGCGACCGCTCCGATCTTGATGAGCACCTCCGCGTGACCGGGCTGCGGGACCGGCTTCCGGACCGGACGCAGGTCCCCCGGACCGAACAACGCCCAGGCCCGCATCGTCTCCGGCAGCGCCGGGCGTGTGACCTGCTCGACGACCACGATTCCTCCCCCCCCTTTCAGCGCGTTCCCGCCTGGCTGGAGGCGACCAGTTCGCAGTACGTGCGGATCGCCTCGTCCGCAAAGGGTGGGTCGTTGATGGCGGCATCCACCTCGAGGTAGCGGACCCGATCGGTGCGCAGCTGCGCCTGCAGGGTGCGACGAAACGCCTCCCCAGCCTCCGGGTCCCACATGGTGCCGCCCCGCTGGCCAATATACGACCACCCCTGCAGCGGATAGAGGAAGGCCGTCGGTCCCTCGGCCGCGTTGAGGCGCTCCGCCAGCAGTCGGGCCACGCTGGCCCGCTCTTCGGCCACCGCCAGCACGTTGGTGTTGTAGGGATTGTGGTAGTGCGTCCGCCGGCCGCGGAACCTCGGCGGGACCGACTCCGGCGGTCCGAAGACGAAGTAGTCCAGCCCGCCGGGTGCGACGACCTGGGGGAGGCCGCGCCGTCCGGCTGCCCGCAGCCGCTGACCTTCTGGAGGCGCGTAGATGTCCTCGGTGCAGACCTCGCCCAGCAGCTCGTGGGTCGTCAGGTCTACGACCCCAACGAACGCCCCCGCGTCTACCAGACGTTCCATCACGGCGCCGCCCGCCCCGGACGCGTGGAACGGCACCACTTCCAACCCACGCGCTGCCAGCGCATCCATGATCCGGGCCGCCGCGCCGTGCGTGTTGCCGAGCGCTGTCAGGGCCACCGCCGGCCTCAGCGCCCCAGACGCCTGAGGGCCGGCCTCTGGAACCGGAGTTTCCGCCACGGGCGGCGCTGGCACATCGCCAGCGTTCAGCATGCCTTCCAGCATGGCCGCCGCGCGTCGGAGGACCCCGGCGGTCACTCGGTTGGGCCCACCCAGCAGGTCAGCCAGTGCCGGGACGACGGCGATATCACTGGCGCCCACGAAAGGGCGCATGTCGCCCGAGGCGACGGTCGAGACGACGACCTTCGGCAGCCCCAGCGGTAGCGCCCGCATGGCCATGCAGGCCACCGCGGTCCCCTGGTTGCCGCCGAGCCCGATGACGCCGGCAATCGTCCCGTCGGCGACCCACCGACGCAGGATCTCGCCCGCCCCACGGCCCATGGCCGCCATGGCCTGGTCCCGCCTCGCGGCCGCCAGTGCCTCCAGCGTGGTGCCCGCTGCCTCCGCGACCTGCTCCCGGAAGACGTCGCCGTCTTGAAGGGCACACTGGGGCGTACCCGCGACGCCCACGTCGATCAGGCGGGCCGCAAGGCCCCTGGCGGCGAACTGCTCGCGGAGGAACGCAGCCTCGAGCCCCTTGGTGTCCAGGGTCGCCACCACGGCGACGGTCGCGCGGCCGGTCATACGCACCTCGCCCCTACGGTTCCCGCCCACGCCACAGCCTGGTCAGGATCGCGGTTCTCGCCGCGTCCTCCAGATACTGCGTGATGTAGAACGCCTGGTAGAGGTCGGCACCGACCGTCAGGCTGCCGTGTTCGGCGAGCACCGCGGCCCGGACCTCTGGGTCGGAGAACGCCTCTTCCACCAGCCGCGCGAGCTCCGCCGACCCCGAGGGTGCCGGCGGAATGAGCACCAGCCCGCGTCCCAGAAAGGCCCGCGACGCGCCGGTGAGGTAGGGCGGCAGGCTGTGCGCCGCGGCGAAGACCAGGGTGTATGGTGGGTGCAGGTGCACTACGGCGCCCACATCGGGGCGCCGCCGGTAAATCGCCAGGTGGAACTGCATCTCTTTGGACGGTCGGGCGCCGACATCTTCAACGACGCGGCCGTCCAGGTCGACGACCAGCGTCTCGGCCTCGGTGATGTCCCCCAGCGAGTATCCGGTGGCCTTGATCACCACCTGGTCGCGCCCGGGCACCCGGACGCTCATGTTGCCGCTCACGCCGGGCGTCAGGCCGAAGGCGTAGGCGCGGTGGCACAGCGTGACCAGGGTCTGCCTCACCTGCGCCAGAGTCACCGGGGAATCGCCATTCACAGGCTGTACGCACGCCCCGGATAGTCTCTCTCGACCATCGACACCGGGAACTTCCGGACCTCGCCGACGAAGTCAGCCAGATGCCTGGCCATCCGCCGGAAGATCTCTTCCCCCTTGGCCGGGTTGGACCGGAAAGGATTCCCGATGACAGCCGTGTCACAGTACTCGTGGTGCTCCATCGGCACCCAGATGTTCTCCGACTCCTGGAACTTGACCGTGCCGGTGCCGTCGATCTTCGAGAACGCCGGCCCCATCCACCGCGGTGCGTGCGCCCGGTCGGAGACCGCCTTGTTCATGTCCACCAGGCGCTCATTGACCGCCATCAGGCAGGAGGTCTCCAGTTCGCTGGAGTGCCAGCCAGGGGTTTCCTCAGGGGGGTTCTCGAAGATGCCCTGCAGCACGTTGACCTCGCGCTCGGTGGGCGTCTTGTAGAATGCGATGAAGGCGCCGGTCTCGTAGCGCAGGCAGCGCAGGATCTCATCGATGGGCTTGGTGTTCGAACCGTGGTGGCTCACGAAGATGATCTTGGTGAACCCGTGAAAGATCAGGCTGCGCGCCACATCGTGCAGGATTCGCCGATAGGTCTCGGCCTGCAGCGTGATGGTCCCCGCCCCCTCCAGCAGGCGCCCCATGTGATGCGGCGAGTAGCCGAAGGGCATCAGCGGTGTGTGCAGACAGTCGGCCATCTCTGCCGCCTGCACCACCGCCGTCATGGTGATGTAGCTGTCGGTGCCCAGCGGGATGTGCGCGCCGTGCTTCTCTGTGGAGCCGATCGGGACCAGGATGACGTCCTGGCCAGGCTCCTTGAGGCGCTCGGCCACCTCGGCGTAGGACATGGCCAGCAGGTTCCGCTTCCGGCCGTCGGTGGGAACATCATGCCGGTAGTAACTCTCGTGTGCGCTCATCGTTCCTCCTCGGTCTCGACCCGCGCGGGAAACGCACGGTCATGGAAATCCTTTTCCATTCTAGATTTCTAGATTCTCGGCGGAAGCCGATTCTCCTTGTCCGGGAGGGGCGCCCTCACCGGGGACGAACATGACAGTTGTGCGAAGGCGGATTCGCGGCTTCCTCTTTGACATGGACGGCGTGCTCTACCGCGGGCACCGACCGCTGCCAGGCGCCCGCACGGTCCTGACCCGCCTGGAGCGCCTCGGCCTCCCCTATGCCCTGGTCACGAACAACAGCACACGAACCCCGCGCCAGTACGTCCGGCACCTGGCGGCCATGCGCATGCGCGTGCAGGAGGATCGCATCGTGACCTCGTCGGTCGTCGCGGCGGAGTACCTCAAGAAGATCCTCCGCCCCGGGGACCGGGTGTTGATCATCGGCGAGCGCGGGTTGCAACAGGCCGTCCGCGCTGCCGGACTCGTTCCGTCCGAAGACCGGGTGGCTGCCGTCGTGGTGGGCCTGGATAGACATCTCACGTATCGCAGGCTTGCGGCCGCAGTTGGGGCCCTGCTGGGCGGGGCCGCCTTCGTCGCCACGAATCCGGACAGGCTGCTGCCCACCGAGGCAGGAGAGATTCCAGGGGCCGGCGCGCTGGTCGCGGCACTGGTGTACGCGACCGGACGGCGCCCGATCATGATCGGCAAGCCGCGTCCGGCCCTCCTCCGCCAAGCGATGGCCCGCATCGGGACCCGGCCCGCGGAGACCGTGATGGTAGGGGATCAGGCCGCCACTGACGTCGCGGCAGGTCGGGCCGTGGGCGCCTACACTGTCTTGGTCCAAAGCGGTCTGGGGCCACCGCGCCGGGCTCGCGGCTCGCTGCCCCGACCGGACCTCGTGGTGCGGGACCTGCGAGAACTGTGGCGGACCATCAGCCCGACCCTCCGCTGACGGCGAGGCCCGCAGGACCGCCGCCCGGGGCCGAGCTCTTTCCCTTCGGCGCGCTGCGCGCCAGCCTGGTGGCGATCGCCGCCGTCCTGGGGTTTCCGGTGGTAGCCGGATTCGTGGCCGTCGCCGCGCCGCACCTGGCTGGCCTCCAGCACCGCGCCCCGCTCCCCCTGGCCGCCAATCACCTGGTCACGCTGGGATGGGGCACGCTGATTGCGATCGGGGCGCTGCACCAGCTCCTGCCGGCTGCAGCAGGCGTCCGCCGCGACCTCAGCCCGTGGGTCCCCGTGCAGCTCCCCATCCACCTCTGTGGCGTCGCGCTGCTGGCTGCCGGATTCGCCTCGGGCTGGCACCCGGTGACGGTGGCGGGAGGAAGTGGTGTGGCGGCCAGCGCCCTGGCCATGCTGGGGATGGCGATCGGCCTGGTGCGACGGCGAGGGCGCGCGCTCTCGGTTCTCCGCTACGTGGTGGCCGCCCTGGTCTGCCTGGCTGCGACGGTGCTGTGGGGGCTGGCGCTCGCGATCAACCGGTGGCTGGCCCTGTGGCCGACCCTGCTGAGGCCGGCGGGGCTCGGCATCCATCTCACGCTGGGGCTGGTTGGCTGGTTCGCACTGCTGGTCGTCGGGGTATCCTACTACCTGCTGCCTCGCTTTGCTGGGATCAGGAACCCGATGGACCGGCAGGACCTGGTGTTCGGCGGGCTCGCGTGCGGCGCGGGCCTCCTGCTCGTGGGGAATGTGGTCCCGGGGCGGCTGGTCCAACTTGGCCTGATGGTGGTCGGGCTGGCCGGACTGCTCTACGCGTGGGACCTGCACACCATGCTCCGGGCGTGGCGCACCCGCGGCCGCGACATCGTGCGCGCCCACTGGTGGGTGCTCCTCGTGGAAACATCGGGCCTGGGCGCGGCAGCAGCGGCCTGGGGGGTCGGCCTGCTCCCCGGGGATGGCCTCCGGTGGGGCGTCGCGGGCGCGACGCTGTTCCTACTGGGATGGGTGACGCTGGCCATCACCGGCCAGGCGTACAAGGTCACACCCTTTCTCATGTGGTACTACCGATTCCACCGGGGGTTGTCGGCGCTGGAGGTGCCGCGACTGGAGGCGCCGTACTGGCCGCGCATCGCCCTCCCGCCGCTCGTGCTGCTGGCCGCTGCCGGGCCCGTCGTTGCGGCGGGAGTGCTGGCTGCCAGCCCGCGCCTGTGCGGCATCGGCGGCGTGGCCTACTTCGTGGGCGCGGTCATGTTCGCGTTCGTGCTGGGCTACTCGTGGATTCCCGCCGTCTGGCGCGGAAGGAGACCTCCCGCCGCCGCCGCCGAAGCCCGTTGACCATGCGGCAATTGGACTCTACCGCAGGCTCTGTGCGACTCGCCACGCGCACCGCGCGTGCGGCGATCCTGGGGCTGGGCGTCCACGTCCCGTCCCGGGTGCTCACCAACGCCGATCTGGAGAAGATGGTGGACACCAGCGATGAGTGGATCATCACGCGCACGGGCATCCGCACCCGTCGTGTGGTCGACCCCGACCAGGCGGCCTCGGACCTGGCGGTCCCCGCGGCCCTGGCGGCGATGGCGGACGCCGGCCTGAGCGCCGACGACGTGGACCTGATCATCTGCGGCACGACGACCCCGGACATGGTGTTCCCCGCCACAGCCTGCCTGATCCAGGACCGCATCGGCGCGAAGCGCGCCGGGGCATTCGACCTGCTGGCCGCGTGCTCCAGCTTCGTCTATGGCCTCGTCTCGGCAGCGCAGACCGTGGAGGCCGGCCTGGCACGCCACGTGCTGGTCGTCGGCGCCGAGGCCCTGACGAAACTCGTGGACTGGACGGACCGTACCATATCAGTACTCATCGGCGACGGCGCCGGCGCCGTGGTGGTGGGCCCGTCGCGCAGCGGCGCCGGCATCAGCGCCACGGCCGTGGGAGCCGATGGGTCGGCCGCCGACATCCTCAAGTTACCCTCCCCGGGCAGCCGGATTCCGGCCACACCGGAGGCGATCAGGAAGGGCCTGCACCGGGCGCGCATGGACGGCCAGGCGGTGTTCAAGCTGGCGGTGCGCATCGTCCCGGACGCCATCCGCCAGGTCACGGCCGCCGCCGGGCTGCGCCTGGAGGACCTGGACTGGGTGGTCCCTCACCAGGCCAACCAAAGGATCATCGAGGCCATCGCCAAAGGCCTCGAGTTGCCGCTGGAGCGGTTCGTCAGCACCATCGACCGCTACGGGAACACTTCGTCTGCGTCCATCCCGCTGTCCCTGTGGGAGGCGCGGCGGGACGGCCGCCTCAAGGACGGCGACCACGTGGTGCTGATCGCCTTCGGCGGCGGATTCACCTGGTCGGGCTGTCTCGTCACCTGGGGATCCTAGCGGCCCGCGTGGGGGGCCACGCCGGGAAATCGGGTCCAGACCCGATGTGCGCTGGCCCCGTTCGCCCGTCAATGTCTAATTGAGATTAATCGGGTCCACTTATCCCTATGCCTCGGTACTCATGGCCATGAAGCTGACTCGGGAGGCTGACTACGCCGTACGGGTGGTCCTCGACCTGGCGGAGCACGCCGGGCGGGGACCGGTGCGATCGGCCGACATCGCTCGCCGCCAACTGATCCCGCGGCCGTTCCTGACCAAAGTGGTGCAGGCCCTGGCCAGGCAGGGCTACATGCGCACGCACCGCGGCGTCCGCGGGGGCGTCACGCTGACCCGCCGCCCGCGCGAGATCACGATGCGGGCGGTGGTGGAGGCCATCGAAGGCCCGTTCCGCCTCAACCGCTGCGTGGCGGGGTCGGGCGAGTGCCCGCTGGAACGCCGCTGCCCAGCGCATCCGGTCTGGCGGCGACTCCAGGCCCTGATGCTCCGGGAGCTGGACCGGATCACGTTCGAGCGGCTGCGAAGGAGCAGCCGCAGGAGAGGTCGTGCATGAGTCGCAGCCGCGTGATTGCGCCGGCCAGCGCCGCGGCGGGCGCGGCGTTGGCTACGGGCTGCGATGGTGACTTGGCGATCAGACCGCCGGGGGATCTGCCGGCTCGATGACCGGCGGGGGAAGCGACGGTACCTCCGCCGGCCTGGGGAGGCCCGGTGCCGCTGCCGCCGCGATGGCATACACCCCCGCTGCAGCGGCAAACGGCGCAAGAGGCGCGAGCTCATAAATGCCGCCGGCCCACAGCGGGCCCAGGGAACGGCCCAGGCTGTCGAAAGCGCTCTGCAACCCCAGCGACGTCCCGAAGCCCGTCGTCGTCAGGCGCGAGTTCAACGCGGCCAGAGACGGCCGGATCAGGGCCATGGCCACAGAAGTCAGCCCGACCGCCAGCGTCATCGTGGGCACCGAGCCCGCCGCCGACACCGACAGGAACCCCAGCGCGCCGAACCCGAACCCCAGCATGATACCGCGCGCCTCTCCCCAACGCCTGGAGATGGGCCCCACGAGTCCGGCCTGGGTGACCACCGAGCCCAGACCAAACGCGGTGAACATGGCACCGACCTGAGACGGACTGGCCCCGGCCCGGTCCATAGCGTAATAGCCGAGCATCGAGAAGAGGCTCGATCCCCCGAAGGTTGCGGCGAAAGCCATGAGGTAGAGCGGTCGTTCACTGCTGGCCAGCGCGCGGGAGACGTTTCCGATGCCCGGCCGCGCCGTCCGCAGCCTGCGACCGTCCGCCGGCGGTTCCCTCACCCAGCGGAGGACCACAGGCAGCGAGAGCGCCGCAGCAACCGCAGCGAAGTAGAAGGGCACCTGCGGGCCCAGGGTGGCCAGCGTGCCGCCGAGGGCCGGGCCCACCATGAACCCCACACCGAACGCAGCGCCCAGGATGCCCATCACGCCGCCTCGATCCTCGGGCTTGGTGAGGTCGGCCGCGATCGCCTGGGCCGAAGGCAGGACTGAGCTGGACAGCAGCCCACCGAGCACGCGCGCGACCAGGAGCACGCCATACGACGGCGCCAGCGCCATAGCCACAAACATGACGCCGTACCCAGCCAATCCCACCATGAGCACCGGCTTGCGGCCGATCCGATCGGCCAGCACGCCCCAGGCCGGAGACGCCAGAAACTGGGCGAGCGCCCATCCCGTGATGAGCAGCCCCATCTCGACCGAGGAGGCCCCAAACCGCCTGGCCAGGAAGGGCAGGATCGGCAGGACGATCCCGAAGCCGATCATGACCAGCAACACCGTGCCGAAGAGCGTCCAGATCTGCCAGCGCACCCGAGGATCAATCCTCGGTGCGCGAGTGATCGAAGGTGGCATCCCTGCCTGCGCGCGGCGGTGCACCGGTCGCGGACTATGGGATCTTGTAGCGAACGAGCTCTGACCAGCCGGAGATCTGGCGGTCGCCCCGGTGCCCCTTCCGTTCGGTGCGGACGGCGCCCACGCCCGGCGCGTACCAGGTGAACGCCGTGATCTCCGAGTCTTCACCGGTCGTGATGGACTGCAGCTTCCAGGCCCGGAAGGTCCCGGCCTTCACCCGAACCGTCTCCTCGCCGATCCACTTCTCGGCGACCTTGAACGCGAAGGGCACATCGGCCGGACTCCACGACCACGAGAGGCCTGCGCGGGGCGGCAGTCGCAGCGCCACCCGTGGCGGGTTGAGGACGACCAACTCGCCGCGTGGATTCGTCGTCTCCAGCACCAGGACATCAGACGCCGTAACCAGATAGCAGGTCCGCGTGGTTCGTTCGCGCTCCCGCCCGGTGGTCCGCCGTTCCACCACCGTGCACCGGCGCTCCTTGATCATCTTCGTCCCGACCACGCGCGAGATGGATTCCGTGCCGTCGTCGTTGACCCGCACCCACTCTGCGCCGACCGGCAGAGGGAAGAGCGACGGAGCGGGGCCGGCCCGCGCAGCACCCCCGGCCGCCAGGATCACCGAGAGCGCCACCACACACAGCGCGGCGCGGGAGAAGGGCGTCATCTCCACCTCCGTCTGGGGACCGCCCGAGCGATCCGCCCTCACCCTGATCTTCGGCGGGTGTCGAAGGGACCCTCCCGACCGAGGGAGAAGGAATATGCCCGCAGGGTGCCAATACTTCCCTGCACAGATCAGGCAACAGCCGTCAGGCGGCGTAGTTGGACGGCAGTGCACAGAAAGAGGGTGGGTAGGGCATGCCGATCGGAACGGTCAAGTGGTTCAGCGCCGAGAAGGGATACGGCTTCATCACCCCCGACGAAGGCGGGAAGGACGTCTTCGTTCACTATTCAGCCATTCAGGCCGAGGGTTACCGAAGTCTGAATGAGGGCCAGAAGGTCGAGTATGAGGTCGTGCAGGGCCAGAAGGGCCCGCAGGCTGCGAACGTGAGGATCACAGGGTAGTTGTCCGGCAGGCCGCCTGATTGAGCGGGAGGCCGCGCGGGCGCGGCCTCCTCCATTTCGTCTCCCGACAGCGACCCCCGGCCTGAAACCACTCAGTCGGTGTGGGACGCAAGATGTTCCCGCAGCCGCCGGACCACCACCTCGAGCATTCTCACGGCCAGGTCGGGGTGCTCCTTGAGAAGCGCTCGGAAGTCCCACCGCACGAGCTGCAGGCACGTCGTCTGGGTCTTGGCGGTGACCGTGGCGCTGCGCGGCCTCTCTTCCATCAGCGCCATCTCCCCGAAGAACTCTCCCGGCCCCAACTCGCGGATCACGTGGCCGTCGTGAGAGACCTGGACACGGCCATCGCGGATGAGGAAGAAGCCCAGCCCAGGGTCGCCCTGGCGTACGATCACCGCGCCGGGCTCGTAGACTCGCTCCCGCATCGAGCGGGCAATAACTGCAGTTCTCCTGCCGGCAAATCTTTGAAGATCGGCACGTTCATCAGGTGTTCGAGTGGAGAGGACGGTTCGGGCATCGATGTTCCCCCCTGAGAGGATGTGTGGATGTTCGCCAGGACCCGGCCGGCCCCTTCAGTGAGCCGGGCGTCGAGCCTGATGCGGCGTTCCTGGGCCTCTCTACCCCCTAGCAGGATGCTGAAAAACGCTCCATATCTTGTGGCTTCACAAAGTGCACGCCTCTGCGTATAGTCTGGTCAAAGCGCAGCCGCTAACGATCTCTTCGAAGGAGCAGACGACGATGCGTGGAGAT
>JAVKIJ010000075.1:0-15976 GCA_031459535.1 Candidatus Fervidifonticultor quintus
TCTCCACGCATCGTCGTCTGCTCCTTCGAAGAGATCGTTGGCGGCTGCGCTTTGACCAGACTATACGCAGAGGCGTGCACTTTGTGAAGCCACAAGATATGGAGCGTTTTTCAGCATCCTGCTAGACCGCGGCCTCGATTTCCCTGTAGAGGAACCGGATGAAGATCTGCGAGACCACGATGGTCCCGATCAGGAGCAGGAACCCCATGGCGGTGGCAATGCCGAGATCGTACATGCGAAAGCCCACCCGCTGCACGTAGACGCTGAGGATCTCGGTTGCGACCCCGGGCCCTCCACGCGTCAGGACGAAGATGGCGTCGAACGCCCGCAGGATATCGGCCACGCGGATGATCAGGACGGCGGTGAGCGCCGGCCGCAGGTAGGGGAAGAGGACGTGCTGGAAGACCGCCCATCCGGCGGTGCTGTCGAGCATCGCAGCCTCGTAGAGATCGTCGGGAACGGTGCTGAGACCTGCGAGGACGACCAGGGCTACGAATGGGGTCCATTGCCAGATGTCCACAACCCCAATAGTGATCATCGCCACGGCGGGATCGCCCAGCCAGTTCACCTTGTTGATCCCGACCGAGCTCAAGAGGTAGTTGACGATTCCGAACTCGCGATTAAACATCAGCCGGCCGATCAACCCCACGGCCGAGGGCGTCATCATGATGGGGACGATCATGATCAGCCGCATGGCCTGCTGAAAGCGCTGCAGTCCTTTCAGGTTCACATGGAGAAGGAGCGCCAGGGAGATGCCGCCGATCATCTGTATGGGTAGCGTCAGCGCGGCGAAGTGCAGGGTTCGCAGGACGGCCTTGTGGAACAGCGAGTCCGCCAGGACGGTGCGGTAGTTCGCCAGGCCGATGAAGTCGCGCCCCAGATGCGGCATCGTGATGACATAGGTGTGGAGGCTGATCCAGACCGAGTAGAGCAGGGGGTAGATCCCAATGCCGAGCAGCACCAGCACCGCGGGCGCCACGAAAGGGACCGCCGGGCTCAGCCGCAGCCGGCCTACTCGCAGCGAGACGTGCGAGACCTGTTCAGCGACCTCCTGGGCCATCGCCTACCGGGGCCCGGCCGCGCGCGGCCGGGCCCCGGTTCCTCCTACTGCTCACATGTCTTCTTGCCGGTGTAGTACCCGGCCTTCTCCATGATCTTGTAGATCCGCTCGTTCATGAGCTTGAGGGCCTCGGCCGGCTTCCGCTGGCCGGTGAGCGCCTCGCTGCCGTACTGCGCGACCACGTCCGAGATCTGTGGCCACTCTGCAAACCGGGGGCGGTAGATGGGATTCGCGATCTTCCACGATTCGACCAGCGGCTTGAAGTACGGGTACTTCTTCTGCAGCTCGGGGTCGTTGTAGACCGCCATCCGGGCCGAGACGCCGCCGTTAATGATATAGGTCTTGGCGTTCTTCTCACTGGTGGCCCACTGGATGAACAACCAAGCGGCCTCCTGCTTCTCCTTGGAGCTAAAGGCGTTGACGCCCATGGAGAAGCCGCCGAACGCCGGCACGCGGCGGCCCGTGGCCTTCCACATCGGCTCGACGGTCACCGCGACGTCGTCGATGATCTTGGAGGTCTTGGGGTCCTTGAAGTAGGCCCAGAAGGCGCTCCACTCATTGATCATCGCCACCTTACCCTGGGCGAGAGCCTGGACCGTCTCGTCGTGGTCCCACTCCGCGACGTCGGGCGGCATGATCTTCTTGAGGGCGATCTGGAACTCCAGCGCCCTGAGCGCCGCCGACTGATCCAGGACCGGCTTGCAGGTCTTCTGATCCAGGAAGCCGTTCCCAAGACCCCACTGGTAGCGGGCAAACGCGTCGCAGGACATCGTCTCCCCGCGCCGCGACTGCTGGGCGAAGGCGTACTTGCCGCCCTTGGTCAGCCTCGGCCCATAGACGTTGAAGAGGTCTTCCCACGTCTTGGGCGGCTCGTTGAATCCGGCCTCCTTCAGCATCTTCCTGTTGTAGAACATCAGGCCCGAGTAGTTGTCCCAGGGGAGCCCATAGACCTTGCCCTTCCAGCTGCCGAAGCCCTTCAGGAGGATTGGGAAGAACCCTTTGAGGTTGAGCTCGGGGTCGGCCAGCCTGGGATCGTTGTAGAACCGCTCCAACGGAACCACCCATCCGTTCTCAGCAAACTCGCCGACCCAGACGAGGTCGATCAGCACGGCATCGTAGGTGCCGGCCTTGGCTGTGAAGTCGAGGACCTCCTTCTCGTGCGTGTTCTCGTAGGGAATCGTCTCCCACTTGACCTTGATCCCGGTGATCTTCTCGAAGTCCGGGATCATCTTCTGATAGGCGTAGTAGCCTGGGCGTTCCAGGAACGCCGCGTTGATGGTGACGCCCCGGTAGGGCTTCGCAGCCTCCGCGAGGCTCCAGGCGGGTGCGGCGCGGGACTGAGGAACCCCCAGCGCCAGAGCCAGAGAGAAGACACAGACCAGGAGCACTGCGCGACTTCGCATCGCTCTCTTCTCCTCCCTCCCTCGCTCGTGTGTATGGCCTAGCGAGGCAACCATACTTTGTTCAGGGATCTAACTAACTCCCTGGCCTTTCTATACGTCGGGCGGACCCGAAACTCCTCCTCGGTCTCGGCAGCCGCCGGACCAGTGGGGTGTGATTGCCGTGTCGCGTCCTCGGAGGCCGGGCGCCCTCCGCCCTGACGGCGCCAAGGACGGTCCGTCTGCGCTACTGCCAGGGACCTGCAGGAAACTGCTACCCCGGATTGAAGCCCAAAGGGGCGCGGCTTGGCCGACGGCGTTGGGGGGAGATCATCGGGTTGCGCTATCCGGGGACCGTACACGACCAGTCATTCATTCGAGACCTTAACAAATCCATCCTACTCAATCTTCTCAGGCTTCGTAGCCCGCTCTCTCGGGCCGATCTGGCGAAGCTGAGCGGGCTGACCAAGGCGACGGTCTCGACCCTGGTCGGCAAACTGATTGAAGAGCATCTGGTCGTGGAGACCGGTTTCGGCGAGGCGCGGCCGGGTCGTCCCCCCCTGCTACTCGATCTCAACGCATCGGGCGGATTCGCGATCGGTGCGGATATCGGCGTCGACTACCGTCTCGTGGTGGCCCTCGACCTCAAGGGGCGGCCGGTCTGGCAGAAACGTGTGATCAAGTCTGAACCCACCGACGTGCGTGACGACCTGGCCCTCCTGGCCGGGCTGATTGAAGAGGCGATCGCCGCGGTTCCGCCCACTGGGCTCGGCCTGTTGGGAATCGGCGTGGGGGTCCACGGCCTCGTGGAGCACCCCCGCGGGCTGCTGGTCTTCGCCCCAAACCTCGGCTGGCGCGACGTGCCGGTAGCGGACTTGTTGGGACCGCGATTCTCTGTGCCGATCCTCGTGGACAACGAGGCCAATGCCGGCGCCCTGGCCGAGACGTGGGTCGGTGCGGCACGGGAAGCGCGCTGTGTGGTCTACCTCAGCGTCGGCATCGGGCTCGGTGCCGGCATCGTCATCGATGGGGAGCTCTATCGGGGAACGACCGGCACGGCTGGCGAGTTCGGACACACGACCGTGGATCCCTCCGGCCCGCTGTGCGGCTGCGGGAACCGAGGATGTCTCGAGATGTTCGTGTCCGAGCGTGCCCTCGTTTCGGATCTGCAACCGCTGTGGTCCGGGTCGGCGACGGTGGCGGCCGATCAGGTCTTTCGGGCCGCCCATGAAGGGGATCCGGCGGCCATCGCCGCGTTGCGTCGGGTCGGGGAGTACCTCGGCATCGGCGTGGCCAACGTGGTGAATACGTTCAACCCCGAGCTGGTTGTGGTTGGCGGGCCGATGGCACGGGGAGGGGACTATCTGCTGGGCCCGGTCCAGCACATGGTGGCGCAGCGGGCCCTGGCCCACCCACGGCGCTTTGCATCGGTGGTGCTGTCGCAACTCGGCGAGCTGGCGACTGCCATCGGATGCGGCGTGATGGTCCTGAAGGAGCTCTTTGGCGCACCGACGCGGCCGCTGGGGAGGATCGCGAAGGCGCCATAACACGTTAGGGGAGCGGGTGGTCACCATGGGTCGCCTCAGGAACAGCGTGGGTATCTGGGCGTTTCAGGAGATGCCCACCCGATTTCTTGCTGCGGGCTATCATCCAGAGTTCCGGGGCCTGGACGTGATCGCGCGCACCGAGGCGGTCCTCAAGGGGTGCGGCGATCTGGTCGACGGCCTGGAGTATCACTTCCCCAATGAGATCAACGAGCGGAACGCCGACGCGATCCTGCGGGTGCTCGGCGGCGATCACGACGTGTACTGCGTCGCCAGCGGCGCCCATACGTTCTCCGAGCATGCCCGTGGGGCATTCACCAATCCCGACCCCCGGGTCCGCGCCGACGCCGTGGCCGTGGCCAAGGCCGGCATTGACCTCGCCGCGGGGCTGGGCGCCCACTTCATCATCTGGCCCGGCATCGAGGGGTACAACTATCCATTCCAGTGCGACTACCGCAGCGCATGGCGCTGGTTCCTGGACGGCATCCGTCAGTGCGCCGAGCACGCCGCCACGCGGGGTGTCACCATCTTCCTGGAGCACAAGAACTCCGAGCCGGCGATGAAGATCCACATGCGCGATGTGGGGATGACCCTCTACGTCATCCACGCGTTGCAGGCCATGGGTGCCGATGCCAGCCACGTCAAGATCAACCTGGACTGGCAGCACCTGATCATGAACGGCGAGCACGTGCCGGAGTACATTGTCTTGCTGTCCGACGCCGGACGCCTGGGGCACCTCCACGCCAACAGCGGCTGGGGGACCTTCGACGACGACAACATGGTGGGCGCGACACACTTCATGACCACCCTGGAGATCGCCAAGACCCTGCAGCAGATCGGATACGGCGCGCACGGCGAGCGCGTGGGGTTCGATCTCTTTCCCTACACGGAGGATCCCGCGGAGGCCGTCAATCAGAGTGTGCTGCAGTGGGAGTTCATCTGGGAGCTGGCCGCGCGGATCGACGAGGCCGCCCTGGCCGAGGCGCGCCGGCGGAAAGACGCGGTGGCGGCGTACAGGGTGGTCTTCGAGGCCCTGGGCCTCAATGGGGCGTTCAGGGAGCGGATGCGTCGCAACGGGTCAGCGCACCCGAGGGGATCGGTGGTATAATCGAACGCAGGTTCGGCCATGCCGACGGCGTCGTTGCCGCGTGCGCGTTCTCCCCGGCCGATCGGTTCCGATCCCCGCCGGCACGGAACTCCTCCTCTCGTCTTGGGTCTCGACCCGGGCCTGCACCGTACGGGGTACGGCGCCCTGGAGGCGGACGCGGGCCGGCCGCGCGTGCGCGAAGTCGGGGTGCTGGCCACGCCGCCTCGGCAGGCGATGGCCGATCGCCTCTTCCAGCTGTATCGCGATGTGGACCGCCTGTTGCGCGATCTGCGTCCCGGCGTGGTCGTCCTCGAGGATCTCTTCGTCCACGGCCGGTTCCCCAGGACGGCCATCGTGCTCGGACATGCCCGCGGCATCATCCTCCTCGCCGCCGCGGCCAGGGGCGTCCGCGTCCTGGAGCTGGCGCCGGCCGTGGTGAAGCGGGCGGTGGCCGGAAACGGCCGAGCCAGCAAGGCCCAGGTACAGAGCGCGGTGCGCGGGCTATTGGGCTTGCGGCCGCTGGCCGACGCGCACGCCGCGGATGCGCTGGCGCTGGCCTACGCCGGGCTGCACCGGGCCATGGGAGCGCGGCGATGATCGGCTATCTGCGCGGCCGGATCGTGCGTCGCGGCGAGGGCGTGATCGTCCTCGAGGTCGGCGGGGTGGGCTACGAGGTGGCGCTGCCGCCCATCGTCGAGGCCGCGCTGCCGTCGGGTGAGGGGGAGGCGGTGGTCGAGCTCTTCATCTCGTACCATGCCACTGCCAACCAACCCAAGCCGCTGCTCGTGGGGTTCCTGCGCGAGGTAGAGCAGGAGTTCTTCGAACGCTTCGTCACCGTGGACGGTGTGGGGCCCACGCGGGCAGTGCGCGCCATGGTCCGCCAGGTGCACGAGATCGCCGACGCCATCGAGCGCCGCGACGCGGCGTTCCTGCGTCGGCTGCCCGGGATCGGCAGCCGGACCGCGGAGAAGGTGATCGCCGAGCTCCACGGGAAGATGGGCAAGTACGCGCTGCTGCGCGAGGAGGCGGCGGCTGCGCCGGCGCCTCCCGACTTCAAGGCCGAGGTCATTGACGTGCTGGTCCGACAGCTCGGCCACCGGGCGGCCGAGGCGAGACGCATGGTGGAAGAGGCGTTGCAGCGGGCTCCGCACGTGGACTCCGCGGAAGCGCTGTTCCAGGAGGTCTACCGGTTGGAGCGAGGGACGCCCCGATGACTCGCCAGCGGCTCAACGTACACGCCAGCGCCGAAGAAGAGCAGGTGCTCCGCAGCCTGCGGCCCCGCACCCTGGACGAGTGCATCGGGCAGTCCCGGGTGATCGAGGGCCTGCGGATCAGCATCAGTGCCGCCCGCGGCCGCGGTGAGTCGCTGGACCACATCCTGCTGCACGGGCCGCCGGGCCTGGGCAAGACGACCCTGGCCAACGTGGTCGCCCATGAAATGGGGGTGGATGTGGTTACGACGAGCGGTCCGGCCCTCGAGCGCGGCGGCGACCTGATGGGCATCCTCACCAACCTCAACGCCGGCGACCTGCTCTTCATCGACGAGATCCACCGCCTCTCGCGGAGCATCGAAGAGCTGCTCTACCCGGCCATGGAGGACTACTGCGTCAACTTCGTCATCGACAAGGGCCCGCACGCCCGCACCCTGCGCTATCAACTGCGGCCCTTCACCCTGGTCGGCGCCACCACCCGGGCCGGCCTGCTCTCCTCGCCGTTGCGGGAGCGCTTCGGCATCTTCCACCATCTCGACTTCTTCACCACCGAGGAGCTCACCCAGGTGGTGCAGCGGTCGGCCCGCATCCTGGAAGTGCCCATCGAGGCGGCGGGCGCCGAGGAGATCGCGCGGCGATCGCGGGGCACGCCGCGGGTCGCCAACCGGCTGTTGCGCAGGGTGCGGGATTTCGCCCAGGTCCGCGCCGACGGCGTCATCACCCTGGATGTCGCGCGGCGGGCGCTCGAGTTCGAGGGCGTGGACCATCTGGGCCTGGACGGCCTGGACCGGGACCTGCTGCGGGTGCTGATCCACGTGTACGGGGGCGGGCCGGCCGGGGTGGATGCCCTGGCGGCGTCGCTGCACGAGGACCCCGAGACGCTGGAAGAGGTGGTCGAGCCGTTTCTGCTCAAGGCCGGGTTGATCGCGCGGACACAAGCCGGCCGGCGGGCGACCGCCCAGGCGTACGCGCACCTGGGCCTAGCCCCACCCGATCCGCCCCGGAGCGCACAGGGGGGTCTGTGGGCACCGTGACGCCCCTCCAGTCATTGGGACGCATGCTGATGGTAATGGGTGCGCTGCTCTTCATCGCTGGCGTGATGCTGACCGTCGCTGGCAGGGTGCCCAGGCTCCCGGGGGATATCGTCATCGAGCGGCCGAACCTCACGGTGTTCATTCCTCTGGGATGGATGATCGTGGTCAGCGTGGTGCTCACGATCCTGCTCAACATTCTGATCCGCCGCTAGCGCCCATGCCACCCGTCGGTCGCCTCGTCGTTGCGGCATTGCTGTGCGCGGCGCTGGCCGCCTCGGCGCCGCGGCCGCTGCGCGCCCAGCCGCAGTCGTCCTCGCCGGTACGCGTGGGTCTGCTGCTGGGCCAGGATCTGGTCACCATTGGCACCGAGGGACCCGTGGAGCTCACCGATGCCGAGTCGGGCCGGCGCCTGACGCTGGAGGGCGGGCGCTTGGTGTTCCGGGCCGGGCTACGCACGATAGAGACGGACGCGGCGTCCTACGGCGGACCGCTGCGGCTGCAGCCTCGCAGCGGCTACCTTCAGGTGAACGGTCGGCCCTACCGCGGTCTCATCGAGATCCGCCGGACGCCCCAGGGTCGCCTGACGGTCATCAACGAGGTGGATATCGAGGAGTACCTCTACGGGGTGGTGCGCAGCGAGATGGACCCCCGCTGGCCGCCTGAAGCGCTGCGCGCGCAGGCCGTGGCCGCCCGCTCGCTGGCCGGGGTGGGCTCGGGCCGGTTCGCGATCGAGGGATACGACGTGCGCGCGACGACCGACTCGCAGGTCTACGGCGGGGTGCTAGCCGAGGACCCGCGCACGACCGCTGCGGTGGACGCCACGCGCGGTCAGGTGATCCTCTACGGAGGCCGCCCGGTGTCCGCGCCCTACCACGCCGACTCCGGTGGCGCCACCGAGAGTAGCGAGTTCGTCTGGGGGACCGTGATCCCGCACCTGAGGGGTGTGCCCGACCCCCACGCGCGCGACGCGCCCACCCACCAGTGGACCCTGCGCCTGGACTTTGGCGCGATCGAGACGGGCCTCCAGCGCGCCGGCCGGGCTGTGGCCGGCCTGCAGCGGGTGGAGGTGCTGGCGACGAGCCCGTCGGGGCGTGTGGTCACGCTGCGGTTGGTCACGTCGGAGGGCCCCGTGGACGTCCGCGGCACCGACTTCCGCGCGGCCATGGGCGTCGGGGTGGTCCGCAGCACCCTGTTCGTCGTTAGGCCTCTGCCCGGTGAGGCCGCTGTGGAGCTCGCCGGGCGCGGGTCGGGTCACGGCGTGGGCTTGAGCCAGTGGGGCGCACGGGGCATGGCTCTTGCGGGACGGGACTACACCGAGATCCTCCGGCACTACTACACGGGGGTGGCGGTCGGCCCGCGGCCCTGATGCGGCTGGAGGACTTCGACTACAGGCTTCCCACGGAGCTCATCGCCCAGCGGCCTGCGGCACCGCGGGATTCGTCGCGGTTGCTCGTGGTCCACCGGGCCGATGGTCGGCTGGAGCACCGCATCTTCCGCGAGATCGGTGCGTACCTGACGCCGGGCGACGTGCTCGTGGTGAACGACACGAGGGTCATCCCGGCGCGGCTGCACGGCCGACGGCCTGAGACCGGCGGTGCGGTCGAGCTGCTCCTGCTGCGGCCGGTCAGCGGCGGAGGGTGGGAAGCCCTGGTCCGGCCCGGCCGACGCCTGAAGCCCGGAGCAGTGGTCCACGTGGGACCTGGCGTGCCGGTCGAGATCGCAGACCGGCTGCCCGGGGGGCGTCGCCTGATCCGGCGGGCCGACGGCGGGGACCTGCGAGGCTTGATGGCCATAGCAGGCGAGATGCCCACCCCGCCCTACATACATCGGCCGCTTGACGACCCGGCGCAGTATCAGACCATGTTTGCCCGGACGGACGGTGCCGTGGCCGCGCCGACCGCCGGTCTGCACTTCACCTCGCAGCTCATCGAGGCGCTCCGCGCGCAGGGAATCGTGATCGTCGCGCTCACCCTCCACGTCGGCCCGGGCACGTTCCAGCCTGTGGTGGTGGAGGAGATCGCGCGCCACCAGGTGGAACCCGAGCACTACGCCATCGGCGAAGACGCCGCCGCCGCGATCAACGCCCGCCGTGGCCGGCTGGTCGCCGTGGGCACCACCACCGTCCGCGCGCTGGAGGGGGCGGCCGCGGACGGGATCGTGAAGTCCGGCGTGGGGTGGACCGATCTGTTCATCACGCCGGGGTACCGGTTCCGGGTGGTGGAGGCCCTGGTGACGAACTTCCACCTGCCGAAGACCACCCTGCTCATGCTGGTCTGCGCCTTCGCAGGGCGCGAACTGATCATGTCGGCCTACCGGGAAGCCGTCCGCGAGCGGTACCGGTTCTACAGTTTCGGCGACGCCATGCTGATCGTGTAGCCGGCGCCTACGCCGCCTTCGGCAGCGTCTCGATCTTCGTGCCCAGCACGTCGAGGAACTTCGCCAGCCACTCCGGGTGCGCGGGCCAGGCGGGTGCTGTCACCAGGTTGCCGTCCGCGTGCGCCCTGTCCACGGGAACCTCGACGTACGTGGCGCCGGCGCGCCGAACCTCGGGCCCCACTGCTGGGTAGGCGCTGCAGCTCCTCCCGTCCAGCACACCCGCGGCCGCCAGGATCTGCGGGCCGTGGCAGATGGCCGCAATCGGCTTCCCGGCCTCGGCGAAGTGGCGGACCATCTTCAGCACATCGTCCTGCAGGCGGAGGTACTCGGGCGCGCGCCCACCGGGAATGACCAGCGCGTCGTAGTCCTCGGCGTTGATCTCGGCAAAGGTGGCATTCAGCGCAAAGTTGTGGCCCGGCTTCTCACTGTAGGTCTGATCGCCCTCGAAGTCGTGAATCGCTGTACGGACCTTCTCGCCGGCCTTCTTGCCCGGACAGACAGCATGAACGGTGTGGCCTACCATCTGGAGGGCCTGAAAGGGTACCATGACCTCGTAGTCTTCCACGAAGTCGCCGACGAGCATCAGGATCTTCCGGCCGTCCATGATGATCCCCCCTTGATCAGTACCGCCGGATGCTGACGCCTGCGGGCTCGTCCCCGCAGCGTAGTTACTCTACACGTGGGAGAGGGGTGCTGGCTATCCGTGGGCAACCCGATTTCGCGCGCCGGGGACCACGTCGGGCGGGACCGGGGGCGTCTGGGGTGCGGGTACGAGGTCTAGGAGCGGACGCGTGTCCACCCGCGGCCGGCCGGAGTCCACGAGGACAGCGGCCGGTCCAGATAGTCCTGCTCGGTCACAGTGTATCCCGCGGCCTCCAGGCGCCGGCGCGCTTCGGCGTAGTAGCGATAGTCAACCTGCCAGACGCCGGCGCGCAGCGGATTCTGGTAGGCACCCAGGCCGCCGAGCAGCTTCTTGAGGTTTTCGGCCTCGCCGGGGTCGGCCCTGAGTTCCACGCTCTGGTTGATCGTGCCGTACGCTTCGATCTTCGTTGACTGCGGCGGCGTGGCGGGCCTGCCGCCGGGGTTGAGCGAAGAGACCGGCACCTCGACCGTGGGTGCCGCCGCGGGCCCCCCCGGCGCGGGGCGTGCGGCCGCTCCCGGCGTGGCCGCACCGGCCGATGTGGCGCCGGCCGCAGCCTTTGCCGCTCGCAGGGCTTCGGCTCGGGCCCTGATCGCCGCCAGCTTCTCCTCCCGGGTCTGTTCGGACGCGGGCCTGTCAGATTCGCCGGTCATCTGCGCCTCCGGTGCCTCGTCGCCGCCATTCTACAGGGAGGGTGTGGAGCAGGCAACCACCCCGGGCCCGACGCGGCGGTTTCGAGCCCGCCGTACGCTTGGGCGGCTCACTTGACAGGAGTTCGCAGGGACCGACAGGAAGCAACCGCCATCGAAGGAGGGGACGTTGTGAGTCCGGAGTTCCGCGCGTCGGCCGCGAAGGCGGCCGCCGGCGATCCGTGGGCGATGGCGCAGGCGCAGTTCTATGTGGCGTCGCGGCGCCTTCGCCTCGCCCCCGGCGTCGAGAAGTTCCTGGCGACCCCGCAGCGTGAGCTGACCGTTGGCTTTCCTGTCAAGATGGACGACGGCCGCATCGAGATCTTCACGGGTTACCGCGTGCACCACAACATGGTGCTGGGTCCCACCAAGGGCGGCATCCGCTACCACCCCGGTGTGACCCTCAACGAGGTGCGGGCGCTGGCCATGTGGATGACGTGGAAGTGCGCCCTGGTGCACCTGCCGTACGGTGGCGCCAAGGGCGGGGTGGTGGTGGACCCTCAGACGCTGTCCGGGCCAGAACTGGAACGGCTGACGCGGCGGTTTGCGGCCGAGATCAGCGTGCTCATGGGCCCCTACGGCGACATTCCGGCGCCGGACGTGGGGACCAACGCCCAGATCATGGCCTGGATCATGGACACCTTCAGCATGCAGCGGGGCCGGGTCACGCCAGCGGTCACCACCGGAAAGCCGGTGCCCCTCGGCGGGTCGGTCGGCAGGAGAGAGGCGACCGGCCGCGGGGTGATGCTCTCGGCCAGGGAGGTGGCGCGTCTGCACGGCCTGCCCTGGACGGGCGCGCGGGTCGTCGTGCAGGGATTCGGGAACGTCGGCGAGGCGACGGCGCGCCTGATGTGGGACGAGGGGTGCACCATCATCGCCGCCAGCGACGTCAACGGCGGCATCTACAACCCCAGGGGCCTGGACCTGCCTGGGCTCCAGGCGCACGTGGCCCGAAGCAAGACCGTCGTCGGGTTCCCGGGCTGCGAGCCCATCAGCAACCGCGACCTCCTCGAGTTGCCTTGCGACTACCTGGTTCCGGCCGCCCTCGAGGGCCAGATCACGGGCGAGAACGCCGGACGGATCGCGGCCAGGGTGATCGTGGAGGGCGCCAACGGGCCCACCACTCCCGAGGCTGACGAGATTCTGGCGGATCGGGGGATCCTGGTGGTGCCCGATATCCTGGCCAACAGCGGGGGTGTGATCGTCTCGTACTTCGAATGGGTGCAAGACCTCCAGTCGCTGTTCTGGGACGAAGACGAGATCAATCGTCGGCTGGAGCAGATCATGGTGCGAAGCGTCCGCGGGGTGGTCGCGCTGGCCCAGGCCGAGGGCGTCACGATGCGGGCGGCGGCGCTGCTGCGGGCGGTGCAGCGTGTCGCCGACGCCCTGACGATCCGGGGCATCTATCCCTGAGACGGCGGCAGGCCGGTGCGCACATGCGGTTCGACGTCCTCGCAGCCGACCAGCAGACCCGCGCGCGTCTTGGCCGGCTGAGCCTGGCCCGCGGCATCGTGGAGACCCCGGCGTTCATGCCGGTGGGCACCAACGCCACCGTGCGCGCGCTCACGCCGGACGAGGTCCGGGAGACCGGTGCCCAGATGATCCTGGCCAATGCGTTCCACCTCTACTTGAGACCGGGGGTGGAGATCATCGAGACGGCGGGCGGGCTCCATGGGTTCATGGGCTGGAGTGGTCCTATCCTCACGGACAGCGGCGGGTTCCAGGTCTTCAGCCTGGCCACCATGCGACAGCTCGATGACGACGGCGTCACGTTCCGATCGCCGATTGACGGCACGGTCCACCGGTTCACGCCCGAGGGCGTCGTGGACATCCAGCGCCGCCTGGGCGCCGACGTGCTGATGCCCCTGGACGTGTGCCTCGGCTACCCGCACGAGGCGCAGGAGGCGCGCTCGGCGCTGGAGCGGACGCTGCACTGGGCGGCCCGGGCGCGGGCTCATCACGACCGCATGGGCCTCGGCGTGTTGTTTGGGATCGTGCAGGGCGGGCTGGACACCGATCTCCGACGGGAGGCCGCGCGCCGCACCGTAGCCCTTGGTTTCCCTGGATATGCGATCGGCGGCCTGTCCGTGGGCGAGGCGCCCGAACTCACCTACGAGATGCTCGATGCCGTGGTGCCGGAACTCCCACAGGCCAGCCCTCGCTACCTCATGGGCGTCGGATCGATTCCGGGTATCCTGCACGGCATCGCCCGGGGCATCGACCTGTTCGACTGTGTCCTGCCGACCCGCGTGGCGCGGACCGGGACCATCTTCACGGCCGCCGGTCGCCTCAACATCCGCAACGGGCGCTATCGCGCCGACCTGTCGCCGCCCGACCCGTCGTGCACCTGCCGCGTGTGCACTACAACCACGCGCGCCTACCTGCGCCACCTGTTCCACGCCGACGAGATGCTGGGCCCGCGCCTGGCTACCTACCACAATCTGGCATTCGTGGGCCGCATGGTGAAGGAGGCGCGGGCGGCGCTGCGCGCCGGCCGCTACGCGGCGTGGATGCGGGATGTGCTGGCAGCGTATACTACTGCGTGGTGAGCAGGAGACACCTGCCCATCGCAGAACGGATGGCTGACGGTTCACAGGTGGGAGGAGCAGCGGATGCCGGCTCAGCAGTCTCAGATCACAGTACTGCTCCTGTGGGTCCTGATCTTCGTGGTTTTCTATGTGCTCATGATCAGGCCGCAGCGGACGCAGCAGAGGAAGCGCCGAGAAATGCTGAACAACCTGAGGCGGGGCGACCGGGTGGTCACGCTGGGCGGGTTGCACGCCACCATCGCGGACATCAAGGATGACCTGCTCACCCTGGATCTGGCGCCCAACGTCCGGGTCAAGGCTGACCGGGGATCGGTGAGCTACGTGCGTGCGAAAGGCGAGGCGAAGGCCGAAGAGTGACCAACGAACGGGGGACGGCACCGGGTACGCCGACCCTGGAAGATGTCAAGCGAGATCCCGAGGTCGAGGCGCTCCTGGTCAAGGCCAATGAGTACACTGGGGTCATCGGCTACACCGAGCACGGCCTGCGTCACGCCAACCTGACGGCGAACATCGCGGCCAACGTCCTGCGCCGCCTGGGGTTCAACGAGCGCACGGCACAGCTCGCCGCCATCGCCGCGTACTTGCACGATGTGGGCAATCTGGTGAGCCGGGCCAATCACGAGCACACGGGTGCCGTGCTGGCCAATGACATCCTCGGGCGGTTGGGCATGTCGCCTGACGAGCGGGCCGTGGTCATGGGCGCCATCGGCAACCACGAGGAGCGGCACGGCGAGGCCATCAGTCCCGTGGGCGCCGCGGTGATCCTGGCCGACAAGTCTGACGTGCACCGCACCAGGGTTCGCAACCCCGACCGGTCCACATTCGACATCCATGACCGGGTGAACTATGCCGTGGAGCACTCATTCCTGCGTGTGGACGAGAAGAGCAAGACGGTGACCCTGGAGCTGACCATCGACACGGCCATCTCCCAGGTCATGGAATACTTCGAGATCTTCCTGGATCGGATGCTGATGTGCCGCCGCGCCGCGGAATTTCTGGGGTGCGGATTCAAGTTACAGATCAACGGCATCAAGCTCCTGTAGCCGTCCATGCCCCGCACCCTGGTGGTGCTGCCTCTGTACAACGAGGCGCCAACGGTTGACCGGGTCCTCCGGGAAGTGCAGCGGTGGGCGCAGGGGTGTGACGTGCTGGTGGTCGATGACGGATCCACCGATGGGTCGGCCGAGATCCTGAAGGCGTACGTGGATGTGACGGTGCTCACGCATCGGGAGAATGAAGGCTACGGCCAGTCGTTGATTGACGGGTTTGCCTACGCGGCCGCCCACGGCTACGACGTGGTGGTGACCCTGGACTGCGACGAGCAGCACGAGCCCCACCAGATTCCCCAGTTTGTCGCCGCGCTGGCCGGCGCTGACATCGTCTCCGGCAGCCGGTACCTGGATCCGGCCGTCGGCGGCGATCCGGCGCCACCGGACCGGCGGCAACTGAACGAGGAAATCACCGCAAGACTTCGGGCCCTGACCGGCTATCCGCTCACCGACGCGTTCTGCGGGTTCAAGGCGTACCGCGTCGAGGCCCTGCGACGGCTGCGGCTCTCCGAGCCCTCGTACGGGCTGCCGTTGCAGGTGTGGGTGCAGGCGGCCCACCACGGCCTGCGGGTACGGGAGCTGGCGACCGCGCGGATCTACAAGAATCCCGCCCGCCGGTTCTGGGGCGGGCTGGACGATCCCGAGGTCCGTCGGCGATACTACCACGAGGTGATCGACCGAGAGGTGAAGCGGTGGCCCGTCTCCTCGCCATAGGCCCGCACCCCGACGACGTGGAGATCGCCATGGGCGGCACGGTGTGTTGGCTGCTGGCCCAGGGCCACGACGTCGTGCTTTGCGACCTGACCGATGGCGAACCCACGCCCGTGGGCACGCCCCAACGCCGCGCCGCCGAGGCCGCTGCCGCCGCGCGCCTGCTGGGCGTGCAGCGCCGGATCACTCTGGCGCTGCCCAACCGCTATCTCCAGGACACCATCGAGGCACGGGTGCAGGTGGCCGAGGTCATCCGAGAGGTGCGGCCGGACGCCATGTTCATCCCCTACTGGTTGGACGCCCATCCGGACCACGTGGCCGCCTGCGCGCTGTGTGAGGCGGCGCGCTTCACCGCCAAACTCACCCGGACCGCGATGAAGGGGGAGCCGCACTATCCGCGGCGCGTGTACCACTTCTTCAGCACCCACTACCGGCTGCACGTCAAGCCGTCATTCATCGTAGACATCTCGGACTACATGGACGCCAAGCTGGCCTCGATCGCCGCCTACGAGTCCCAGTTCGGCGAAGCGCGAGGCACCGGCTGGATCATCGAGACGATCCGCGAGACCAACGGCTACTGGGGCCGCCTCATCCACCGGCGGTATGGTGAGGCCTTCGTCTGCCGGGAGGAGGTCGGCGTGGTCCGG
>JAVKIJ010000076.1:0-15919 GCA_031459535.1 Candidatus Fervidifonticultor quintus
CGAGGCGGCCCGCCGCACAATCACCCGCTTCATCAAGCGGGGCGGCAAGCTGTGGATTCGGGTCTTTCCCGACAAGCCGGTCACGAAGAAGCCGGCCGAGACCCGCATGGGCAGCGGCAAGGGCAACCCGGAGTTCTGGGTGGCGGTGGTGCGGCCGGGCCGGATGCTGTTCGAGCTAGCCGGCGTCCCGGAGGAACAGGCCCGGCAGGCCATGACCCTGGCCTCGCACAAGCTGCCCATCAAGACCAAGTTTGTGTCGCGGGTGGTGGCGTGACCATGAAGGCGAGTGCCCTGCGGGAGATGACGCTGGCCGAACTGGCCAAGAAACTGGACGAGACTCAGCGAGAACTGTGGGCACAGCGCCTGAAGGTCTCGCAGCAGCGGAAGGTGGCCAAGATTCGCGGACTGCGCCGCGACATCGCCCGAATCAAGCAAGTGATGGCGGCGCACGGCCCGGCAGGCTGGCGGTAAGGGCCGAGGAGAGACCCATGGCGGAGCGCGGGAAGCGAAAAGTGCAGGTCGGCGTGGTTACCAGCGACAAGATGACGAAGACCGTCGTGGTCCGGATCGAGACCACCAGGCGCCATCCACTCTACAAGAAGACCATGCAGCGGTTCCACACGCTGAAGGCCCATGATGAGGCCCAGGCCGCCAGGGTTGGTGATCGGGTCAAGATCATGGAGACCCGGCCGCTGTCCAAGGACAAGTGCTGGCGGGTGGTCGAGATCCTGGAGCGGGCCCGCTGAGCTGGCCGCGGTAGGGGAGTCCCATGATTCAGCAACAGAGCCGTCTCAAGGTTGCGGACAATACCGGCGCCAGGGAGCTGCTGTGCATCCGTGTCGTGGGCGGGTCGCATCGGCGGTACGCGACCGTGGGGGACGTCATCGTGGCGTCGGTGAAGGTGGCGATTCCCAACAGCCCGGTGAAGAAGGGTGACGTGGTGCGCGCCGTGGTGGTGAGGACCAAGAAGGAGCTGCGGCGCCCGGATGGGTCGTACATTCGATTCGACGACAACGCGGCGGTCTTGCTCTCGGACGCCGCCAACCCCAAGGGCACCCGCATCTTCGGGCCCGTGGCGAGGGAACTGCGCGAGAAACAGTTCATGAAGATCATCTCGCTCGCGCCGGAAGTGCTGTAGCTGGCGCGGGCTGGAGGCGGACGGATGGCAGTGATCAGTGCGCGGCCCCGCGTGCACCTCCGAAAGGGGGACATGGTGGAGGTCATCGGCGGGAAGTACCGCGGAAAGCGGGGGAAGGTGTTGCAGGTGAGCACCAAGGACGGGCGAGCCATTGTGGAGAGCGTGAATCTGGTCAAGCGCCACATGAAGCCCAGCCAGAAGGTGCCCCAGGGCGGGATCGTCGAGAAAGAGGCCCCGCTTCCCGCAGCCCGCTTGATGGTCGTTTGTCCCAGGTGCGGCGAGGCAGCCAGGATGGGCCATCGGGTCTTGGGGGATGGGACCAAGGTACGCTACTGCAAGCGCTGCGGCGAGTCCCTGGAGTCGTAGGAGCGAGGCAGATGATGGCACCCCGACTCAAGGAGCGGTATCGAACGGAGGTGGCGCCCAGGTTGCGGGAGCGCTTCGCGCTGCGCAACGTGATGGAGGTGCCGCGAGTGGAGAAGGTGGTCATCAATGTGCGGGTGGGGACCGCTGTCTCCGATCCGCGCCATGTTGACAAGGCGGTCGAGGAGGTTGCGACCATCACCGGACAGAAGCCTGTGGTCACCCGTGCGCGGCGTTCGATCGCCGCGTTCAAGCTGCGGCAGGGCATGCCCATCGGTGTCAAGGTGACGCTGCGCGGCGACCGCATGTACGAATTCCTTGACAAGTTGTTCAATGTGGCGCTGCCGCGCATCAAGGACTTCAAAGGGGTCTCCGAGCGGGCATTCGACGGCCGCGGCAACCTGAACATTGGGATCAAGGAGCAGCTGATCTTCCCCGAGATCGAGTACGACAAGGTGGACAGGATCCGGGGGCTCGATATCACCGTGGTCACCACGGCCCCCAACGATGAACAGGCCCGGGAACTGTTGCGCGGGCTGGGATTGCCGCTGCGCGAGGCCGTGGTCTCGGGCGCATGAGCTGAGAGAGGAGGCACGCGTGCCCAAGAAGTCGATCATCGAACGCTGGAAGCGCAAGCCCAAGTTCAAAGTGCGGGCCTATAGTCGCTGCCGCCGGTGCGGACGCCCGCGGGCGGTGTTCCGCCAGCTCGGCTTGTGCCGCATCTGTCTCCGGCAGCTTGCCTATCGCGGCGAGATCCCCGGTATGGTGAAGGCCAGCTGGTAGGGAGGAGACCGCTGTGGGTGGCGTCATAACCGATTCCATCGCGGACATGCTGACCCGGCTGCGCAACGCCAATGCGGCCCGGCACGATCATGTCCTGGTTCCGGCGAGCCGGCTCAAGCTGGAGATCGCCAGGATCCTCAAGAACGAAGGCTACCTGGCCGACGTCCAGGTCATCGAGCGGCGGCCTCATAACCAGCTGCGGCTGCAGCTGCGCTACGGACCCCGGCGCCAGCAGATCCTAACAGGGATCCGCCGCGTGAGCCGGCCGGGACTGCGCGTCTACGCCAAACGCAGCGCCGTGCCCCGAGTCCGCGGCGGCATGGGTGTGGCGATTCTGTCCACATCTTCGGGCCTGATGACAGACCGTCAGGCGCGCCAGGCGGGCGTCGGCGGCGAGGTGATCTGCTATGTCTGGTGAGGATGCCGGCGAGAGGAGCTGAGGAATGTCGCGCATCGGGCGTCTGCCTGTGACGCTGCCCAAGGGCGTGGAGGTCAGGGTGACGGGCCGCACCGTGGAGGTCCGTGGACCGAGGGGAACTCTGGTTCGGGACGTGCACCCGGACATGGGGGTGGCCGTCTCGGGCGGCGCCGTGGCCGTCAGCCGCCCCACCGACCTGCGGCATCACCGAGCCCTGCACGGGCTCACCCGGGCGCTGATCGCCAACATGATCAGAGGCGTGGTCGAAGGGTATCGCGTCGACCTGGAGATCCACGGCGTGGGCTATCGGGCGGTCAAGCAGGGACGGCAGGTCGTCCTCCAGGTGGGCTTCTCCCATCCTGTGGAGGTGACGCCGCCACCGGGAGTCGAGATTGAGGTGCCGGCGCCCAACCGGCTGTCAGTGGTCGGGACCGACAAGGAGAAAGTGGGACAGATGGCCGCCTCGTTGCGAGCGATTCGGCCCCCGGATCCCTACAAGGGGAAAGGAATCCGCTACGCTGGCGAACGGCTCCGGCTGAAGGCGGGCAAGGCCGGAAAGGCCGTGGGCAAGACGTAGACTGGAATTGGGAGAGGAACGGCATGCTCACGCGATCTAGTCGCAACAGGCTCCGGCTTCGTCGTCACATGCGCGCGCGGCGCGGCCTGACAGGCTCGGCACAGCGGCCACGGCTGTCCGTGTTCCGCAGCCTCAAGCAGATCTACGCCCAGGTGGTCGACGACGAAGCGGGCCAGACCCTGGTGGCCGCCTCGACGCTCGACCCCGAGATCCGCCCGCGCGTGGTCGGCAAGACGAAGACCGAGGCCGCGGCTGTGGTGGGTGAGGTGCTGGCCCGGCGGGCTCGGGCCAAGGGGATCGCGGCCGTCGTGTTCGACCGCGGGGGCTATCTCTACCACGGCCGCGTGCGGGCTCTAGCCGATGCGGCCCGGACTGCCGGCCTGCAGTTCTGAAATCAGTCAGGGGGAGTGACGTGCCGTCACGCATCGATCCATCCAGCGTGAACTTGACCGTGGAGAAGACGGTCTTCATCAACCGCGTCGCCAAGGTCACCAAGGGTGCCAAACGCTTCAAGTTCGCGGCGCTGGTCGTCGTCGGTGACGAGAACGGCACCGTGGGCGTCGGCCTGGGCAAGGCGTCCGAGGTGCCCGATGCCATCCGCAAGGCGGTGGAGGACGCCAAAAAGGGGTTGCTGCAGGTGAGGCGTGTCGGGACCACGATTCCCCACGAGGTCGTGGGTACCTTCGGCGCTTCGAGTGTCCTGCTGCGGCCGGCTTCTCCCGGGACGGGCGTCATCGCCGGAGGCGCGGTGCGGGCGGTCCTGGAAGCCGCGGGTATCAAAGACATTTTGACCAAGGCGCTGGGCTCGACCAACCCCATCAATGTGGCACGGGCGACGCTTGCGGGGCTGGAGGCCTTGCGGCTGCCAGACGAGGTGGCGCGGATGCGCGGCCGGCCGGTTGAGGAGCTGGCGGTCAGGACGTAGTAGGGGGAGATCATGCCGCTTGTCGCACAGTTGAAACCTGCCGCAGGAGCGCGCCGGCGGCGCCGCCGCGTGGGGCGTGGGTTGGGCTCCGGCCGCGGCGTCTACGCCGGCAAGGGCCGTAAGGGTCAGAAAGCCCGGTCCGGGGTTCGGATGGTGCCCGGATTCGAAGGCGGCCAGACACGGCTCGTCAAGCGGCTGCCCTACCAGAGGGGTGTGCGCGGGGCGGGAAGCAACATGACCGGCGGCCGCCCCAGGCCCCGGCCCCAGGAGGTTGGGCTCGGCGACCTCAACCGGTTCTCCGCCGGCACCGAGGTGACCCCCGCGATCCTCCGCGCCGCGGGGCTTGTCGGTGCCGGCGCCGTGAAGATTCTGGCCACGGGGCGACTCTCGGTGCCCCTCACCGTGCGCGCTCATGCGTTCAGCGAAGGCGCCCGGAAGGCCATTCAGGCCGCTGGCGGCAAGGCGGAGGTCTTGAGCAGATGATGCAGGTTCGCTCCCTGTCCAACCCGCTCCGCATCCCCGACCTGCGCCGGCGGCTGGCGTTCACGGCCATCATGCTGGCCCTCTACCGGTTGGGCGCCCACCTGCCCGTGCCGGGCGTGGACGTGAGCAGGCTGGAGAACCTGTTCCGGCAACAGGGTAGCCTGTTCAGCTTCCTGGATCTGTTCGTCGGCGGAGCGCTGTCGAACTTCGCGATCTTCGCGCTGGGCGTCTTTCCCTATATCACCGCGTCCATCATCTTCAGTCTCCTCCAGGTGGTGTTCCCGCGGCTCAAGGAGATGGCCACCGAGGAGGGCGAAGCCGGGCGGCGCCGCATCGGCATGTACACCCGGTACCTGACCGTGGCGCTCGCGGTGCTCCAGGGATGGGGGCAGTTGATGGTGATTCGCAGCCAGGCGGCGGTGCCGGATCAGCGGCCGCTCACCCTGGCCACCATCATCATCACCCTGGTCGCCGGCACCATGCTGCTCACATGGATGGGCGAAATCATGACCGAGCACGGGGTCGGCAACGGCGTCTCGCTCATCATCTTCGGCGGCATCGTGGCTCGGCTACCAGCCCAGACCGCGCAGACCCTGACGCTGGTGCGGGCCGGTGAGGTGGCCTGGTGGCAGTTCCTGCTGGACGTGGCGGTCATCCTGCTCAGCATCGTGGCCGTGGTGGCGGTCACCTCCGCAGTGCGCAAGATCCCGGTGCAGTACGCCAAACGCGTGGTGGGCCGGCGCGTCTACGGTGGTCAATCCACCCACCTGCCGATGCGGCTCATCCAGGCCGGCGTCATCCCCATCATCTTCGCAGTCTCGGTGCTGCAGTTCCCCGGCACCATCGCCCAGTTCTCCCGGTGGGAGTGGCTGCAGCGGTGGGGGGCGCAGATCCTGCCCGGCCAGCCGCTCGGCGACGTCCTGTACTTTATCCTGATCATCCTCTTCACGTATTTCTACACCGCAGTCCAGTTCGACCCCAACGACGTCTCGGACAACATCAAGAAGTACGGTGGCTTCATCCCGGGCATCAGGCCCGGGAAGCCCACGGCCGACTATCTCGGCAGGGTCACCGAGCGGTTGACCCTGGTGGGCGCGCTCACGCTGGCCGTCATCGCCATCGCGCCCATCTACCTGGCCCGGGGCGCGGCTGGGGGTGTTCTGACCGTCTACCTGGCCGGCACCTCGCTGCTCATCGTGGTGGGCGTGGCGCTGGAGACCATGAAGCAGCTCGAGGCTTACGTCCTCATGCGGCACTACGAAGGGTTCATGAAGTGAACCTGGTGTTTCTCGGGCCGCCGGGGGCCGGTAAGGGCACGCAGGCGCGCCTGCTGGCTCGGCGGGCCGGCATCCCCCACATCTCGACCGGGGATATGCTGCGCGCGGCGATTGCCGGCGGCAGCGTGGAGGGATTGGAGGCCGAACGGTACGTACGGGCCGGCGAGCTGGTGCCGGATGCGGTCATGATCGGTATCATCGCCAGCCGGCTGCAGGAGCCCGATGCGGTGCCGGGGTTCATCCTGGACGGGTTCCCTCGGACACTGGCCCAGGCGGAGGGCCTGGAGGCCGTGATGGCACGGCTGCGCCGACGCCTCGACCACGTCATCTACTTCGACGTCGGCGAGGAGACGGTGATCCGTCGGTTGGGCGGCCGTCGCGTGTGCCGGGCCGCTGGCCACATCTACCACGTGACCTCGCACCCGCCAGCAGTGGCCGATGTCTGCGACATCGACGGCAGCCCGCTGTACATGCGGGAAGACGACCTGCCGGAGACGGTGCGCCGGCGGCTGCTGGTCTACAGGGAGCAGACCGCTCCGCTGCTGGCCTTCTATCAGGCCCGCGGTCTCTTCGTGGCCGTTGACGCCGAAGGCGACGTGGAGAGCGTGGCGAACCGGCTGGCCGCGGTCCTGGCACCGCGTGTGAGGCCGTGAAACCCACCCAGGTGATCATCACCAAGACCGTCGACGACCTGGCGCGGATGCGCCGGGCCGGGCGGTTGGCTGCCCGGGTCGTGGAAGAGGTGGCAAGAACCGTGGCACCGGGCATTGTGACCGCGGCCCTGGACCGGCTCGCCGAGACGCTGATCCGGGACCACGGCGGTGTGCCCTCCTTCAAGGGCTATCGCGGGTACCCGGCAAGCATCTGCATCTCGATTGACGATGAGGTCGTCCACGGGATCCCTGGCCCCCGGGTGATCCGGGAGGGACAGATTGTCTCGATCGACATCGGGGTCTTTCTGGATGGCTTCCACGCCGATGTGGCGATGACCGTGCCCGCAGGGGAGGTGACGCCCGCGGTCCGCCGCCTGCTGGCGACAGCGCAGGCTGCCCTCGACGCCGGCATCGCCGCCGCACAGCCCGGTGCCACCCTGGGAGACGTCTCGTGGGCGATCCAGTCCGTCGTGGAGTCGGCTGGGTTCTCGGCAGTGCGCGACTTCGCCGGTCACGGCATCGGCCGGACCCTGCACGAGGATCCACAGGTGCCCAACGTGGGACGCCCGGGTACCGGTCCCCAGCTCCGCGTGGGCATGACGCTGGCGATCGAGCCGATGGTCAACATGGGGGGACCGGACGTGACCGTGGACGACGACGGTTGGACGGTGCGCACCCGCGACCATTCCCCGTCGGCTCACGTGGAGCACACGGTGGCGATCACGGCCAGGGGCCCCGAGATCCTCACTAGACTCGACGGGGCAGGACCCGTATACTGAATGGTTGCGGATCGCGCGCCACGCACTTCCCCGGCGGACCTTGTCGGCATGGTAGTGACCTCGCGCGCCGGCCGAGACGCGGGAGATCGCTACGTGGTGTTGGCCGTCTCCGGAAGCGACATGGTGCTGGTCGCGGACGGGCGCCGTCGCGGGCTGGATCGTCCGAAGCGGAAGAACGTCAAGCACCTGATCGTGCACGGACCGGCTGGGTCCGTCGCGGAGCGGCTGCGCGCGGGCCAGACGATCACGGATCAGGAGCTGCGCGACGCGCTCAGCGCGGCGACGGAGGGCGAATGACAAAGCAGGATGCCATCGAAGTGGAGGGGACCGTGGCGGAGGTGCTTCCCAACGCCATGTTCCGGGTGCAACTGACGAGCGGGCACAAGGTCCTGGCGCACATCTCCGGCAAGATGCGCATCCACTTCATCAGGATCTTGCCCGGTGATCGGGTCAAGGTGGAGCTCTCGCCGTACGATCCCACCCGGGGGCGAATCACGTACCGCTACCGGTAGACCCCACAAGGGGAGTCGAGACATGAAAGTGCGAGCGTCAGTGCGGACCATGTGCGAGAAGTGCAAGATCGTCAAGCGCGGGCGACGGGTGCTCGTGATCTGCGAGAACCCCAAGCACAAGCAGAAGCAGGGGTAGGAGGAGCGGGATGGCGCGCATCGCTGGAGTGGACCTGCCGAGGGACAAGCGCATCGAGGCGGCCCTTCCCTACATTTATGGGATCGGACACGGCCGGGCGCAACAGATCTGCCGGGCGACCGGTGTGAACCCCGACACCCGGGTCAAGCACTTGGCCGAGGACGAGGTGACCCGCTTGAGGGACTACATCGAGCGTCACTTCAAAGTCGAAGGCGATCTGCGGCGTGACGTGGCCATGGACATCCGGCGCCTGGTGGAGATCGGCGCCTATCGGGGGATCAGGCACAAGAAGGGCCTGCCGGTCCGAGGTCAGCGAACGCGCACCAACGCCAGGACCCGTAAGGGGCCCAGGAAGACCGTCGGGGTGCGGCGCAAGGCGGTCGCGCCGGCGGGTGCACCGGCCCAGAGATAGCGACGAGGGAGCAGGAACATGGCCAACAAGCCTCGGACACGCCGGCGCGAGCGGAAGAATGTCCCGGTGGGTACTGCCCACATTCGCTCGAGCTTCAACAACACCGTGGTGACCATCACCGATCCGAAAGGCAACGTCATCGCTTGGTCGAGCGCTGGAACGGTGGGCTTCAAGGGGTCGCGGAAGGGGACGCCGTTTGCCGCCAGTGTGGCCGCCGAGACTGCGGCCCGCAAGGCCATGGAACACGGGCTGCGCCAGATCGAGGTCCTGGTGCGGGGGCCAGGTGCCGGCCGCGAGGCGGCGATCCGGTCGCTACAGTCGGCGGGGCTCGAGGTCAACCTGATCAAGGACGTCACGCCGGTGCCTCACAACGGCTGCCGTCCCCCCAAGCGGCGCCGCGTGTAGCCGTGGTCGATCCGAGAGGTTGAGGAGGAGCGCATGGGAAGGTACGCAGACTCGGTTTGCCGGCTCTGTCGCCGCGAGGGCATGAAACTCTACCTCAAGGGGGAGAAGTGCTACACCGAGAAGTGCCCGGTGCAGAAGCGGCCGCAGCCGCCCGGGATGCATGGGGTCTCGCGGCGCAAGCTGAGCGAGTTCGGGGTGCGCCTGCGCGAGAAGCAGAAGTTGCGACGCATCTACGGGCTCTACGAGGCCCAGTTCAAGACCTACTTCCAGCGCGCCGCCAAGTCCAAGGGCGTCACGGGCACCAGGCTGTTGCAGCTCCTGGAGACCCGGCTGGACAACGTGGTCTACCGACTGGGCCTGGCTACCTCGCGTGCCGAGGCCCGGCAATTGGTGGCCCACGGTCACCTGGCCGTAGACGGCAAGAGGGTCACCATCCCATCCTATAACGTACGGCCCGGTCAGCGGATCTCCGTCAGTGACACGGTGAACCCGCATCCTCGGATCAAGGAGCTGGCGGCCGCCGCAGCGGCCGGGCGGCGACCGCCGTCCTGGATTGAATTCGACCCGACCCGGATCGAGGCCCGCGTCCTGGCGTTGCCCGCCCGGGAGGAGATCGACGTGCCAGTTCAAGAGCAGCTGGTCGTCGAGTACTACTCCCGATAGCCCCGTTGCGGGTGTAGGAGGACCCGATCATGGCCATTGGTACCCTGTGGGAAGCTCCGACGCCAAAGGTGGAGTACGCCGAACTATCGGACACCTACGGCAAGTTCATTGTCGAACCCCTCGATCGCGGGTTCGGTGTAACCCTGGGCAACTCGCTGCGCCGTGTGCTGTTGTCGTCCATCTCCGGCGCTGCAGTCACATCCATCAAAATTGACGGCGTCCTGCACGAGTTCTCCACGATTCCCGGCGTCGTGGAGGACGTGACGCAGATCGTCCTCAACATGAAGGAGCTGACACTGCGGCTTTACACCGACAAGCCGAAGCTGCTACGGCTCGATGTGCGGGGCAAGAAGGACGTGACGGCCGCTGACATCCAGGAGGATCCCGAGGTGGAGATCCTCAACCGCGATCTCCACATCGCCGAGCTGGACAGGAAGGACGCCCGCCTGGCCATGGAGATCGTCGTAGAGCGCGGCAAGGGATACGTGCCAGCGGAGCGGCACCGCCGGAGCGAGCACGTCATCGGCGTCATCCCCGTGGACTCCATCTTCTCGCCGGTCCGCAAGGTCAACTTCACCGTGGAGGACACCCGGGTCGGTCACGCCACAAACCTCGATCGCCTGGTCCTGGAGATCTGGACCGACGGCTCGGTGCGGCCGGAAGAGGCGCTGCAGGAGGCGTCACGCCTGCTCATCGACCACTTCCGGTTGTTTGCCGGCATCGCCGACGAGACCGCGGCTGGTGCGCCGTTCGGAGTCGCCGAGGACCCCGACAAGGTCAAGCTCATGAACATGCCCATAGAGGACCTGGACCTGTCGGTGCGCCCGTACAACTGCCTCAAGCGGGCCGGGATCCACACTGTCGGCGATCTGGTGAAGAAGACCGAGGACGAGGTCGTGGCGGTGAAGAACTTCGGCCGGAAGTCCCTGGACGAGGTCAAGGAGAAACTGGCGGCGCACGGCTTGAGCCTGCGCCAGCCCGAACCTTCGTAAGGAGCATCAGGATGGCACTGGGAGCCAAACGCCGCAAGCTGGGGCGCGACACGGGAGAGCGACGGGCGCTGTTCCGTGATCTGGTGAGCGCGCTCATCCTGCACGAGCGCATCGAGACCACCGACGCCAAGGCGAAAGAAACCAAGAAGATCGCCGACAGCCTGATCTCGACCGCGCTGGCCAACGACATCAGTGCCCGGCGGCAGGTGAGGCGGTTTCTCACCGACCCCAAGGTCGTCAAGCGGTTGTTCGTCCACGTCGTGCCGCGCTATCAGGCCGGCCGCGGAGGATACACCCGCGTGCTCAAGACCCGCACCCGGCGCGGCGACGCAGCGCGGATGGCCCTGGTCGAGCTGATCAAGTAACCCACCCCGGGATTCGCGGCGCGGAACTGCGGGCCCCGGGCCGCGGATCCCGGAGGATGCCCCCGGACATGACCGCACGCTCCGGGCCTGAGCCCTTCATCGAAGTCGAAGCCCTCAGGTACGTCTACAACCCCGATACCCCCCAGGCCGTGGTCGCGCTCGATGGCCTGTCGTTCTCCGTTCGCCCAGGGGAGTTTGTCGGGATCGTGGGCGGCAACGGTTCCGGCAAGTCCACCCTGGCCCGTCACCTGAACGCGCTGCTGTTGCCCACGGCGGGTCGCGTCCGGGTCGCCGGCTTCGACACCCGGGATCGGACTGCCACCTGGGAGATCCGGCGGCAGGTAGGCATGGTCTTTCAGAATCCCGACAACCAGCTGGTCGCCACCGTGGTGGAGGAAGACGTGGCGTTTGGCCCCGAGAATCTGGGCCTCCCACCTGCGGTCATCCGCGAGCGGGTGGAAGCCGCCCTGCAGGCTGTGGGGATGGCCTCCTATCGGCGGTCGGCGCCCCACCTGCTGTCCGGCGGGCAGAAGCAACGGGTGGCCATCGCCGGCATCCTGGCCATGCGGCCGGCATGCATCGTGCTCGACGAGGCCACGACCATGCTGGACCCCGAGGGCCGCGCCGAGGTCCTGGCTACGGTTGCCGCCCTCAACGAGCGCGAGGGCATCACGGTGATCCTCATCTCCCACAACCTGGAGGATCTCGTGGACGCGCACCGGATCATCGCATTGGACGCCGGACGGATCGTCCTCGACGGGCCGCCGGCCCACGTGTTCGAGCGCGTGGATCTGGCGCCTGGAGGCCACCTGGAGGCCCCGCCCCTGGTGCGTCTCGCCCGCCAGCTCCGACAGGAAGGCCTGCCGTTGCCTGCTGGTCTCTACCGGCTGGAGGCGCTGGCCGATACCCTGGCCGCGCTGTGGACTCGTGATGCCCGTGGCTGAGCCATTGATCGACTGTCGAGAGGTGACGTATACCTACCGGCGTGGCACGCCCATGGAGGCGGTGGCGCTGCGGGGCATTACCCTACAGGTCCACCACGGGGAGCTGCTGGCGATCATCGGCCCCACGGGATCCGGCAAGTCCACGCTCATCCAGCACTTCAACGGCCTGCTGCGGCCCACGAGCGGCACGGTGCGCGTGGAAGGCGTCGATCTCTGGGCGCCCGGCGCCGACCGCCGGCGCGCCCGCCAGCGCATCGGGCTGCTCTTCCAGTTCCCCGAATACCAGCTGTTCGAGGAGACAGTGCGTCGCGACGTGGCGTACGGACCACGCAACCTCGGCCTGCCCGATGCCGAGGTGGCCGAACGCGTGGATCAGGCACTGCAACAGGTGGGGTTGGATCCGTCCCGGTTCGGCCCGCGCTCGCCGTTTTCGCTCTCCGGCGGCGAGATGCGTCGAGTGGCCCTGGCCGGGGTGCTGGCCATGCACCCACGGGCGCTCGTGCTCGATGAGCCGACGGCAGGGCTCGACCCGCGAGGCCGGCGGGACCTCATCGATCGCGTGGAATCCCTGCACAATCAGGGGCTGGCCGTGGTCCTGGTCACCCATAGCATGGACGATGTGGCCCGTCTCGCTGACCGCGTGGTGGTCCTGAGTGCCGGCCGCGTGGTTGCCGCGGGCGCGCCGGCCGAGATCTTTTCCCGGGAGGGCGACCTCCATGCCTTGGGCCTGGGCCTGCCCCAGGCGGCGCAGCTCGTGCGCGCGTTGCGATCCCGGGGCCTCCCAGTGGCCGATGCGCTCACGATGAGCCAGGCGCGTCGCGCGATCCTGGAGGTCCTGCGAGGCGATGCCCGTGGACCTGGGTAGCGCGCTGGTGATCGGCCAGTATCTGCCGCGGGGGTCGATCCTGCACCGGCTCGATCCGCGGACCAAGATCCTCATCACCACGGGGTTGGCGGTGGTGCTGTTCTTCGTGCCGTCGTTCCTCGGGCTGGGGGCGTTTGCGCTCTGGATGCTCGGTCTGCTGGTGGTGGGACAGATCCCTCTGGGCTACGCCCTGCGGGGTCTGCGGCCCCTGGTGATCCTGTTGATGCTCACGGCCTTCCTCAACACGTTCTTCGCCGCCGGCGATCCCACGCCAGCGCTGTTCCATCTAGGCCCGCTGGTGGCCACCTGGGGCGGATTGCGCACAGGCCTCTACGTGGGCGCGCGGCTGGTCCTGTTGGTGCTGGTGACCTCCATGCTGACGTTCACCACTTCGCCGGTGGAGTTGACCGATGGGCTGGAGCGCCTGCTGCGGCCCTTTGCCCGGATCGGGCTGCCGGCCCACGAGCTGGCCATGATGATGACCATTGCGCTACGCTTTATCCCCACGCTCCTGGAAGAGACCGAGAAGATCATGAAGGCCCAGATGGCTCGGGGTGCCGACTTCGAGCGGGGAACCGCCTTCCGCCGGGCACGGGCATTCGTCCCGGTGCTCGTGCCGCTCATGGTCGGTGCCTTCAGGCGTTCCGAGGAGCTGGCCCTGGCCATGGAGGCCCGCTGCTATCGCGGCGGTGAGGGTCGGACGCGCATGAAGGAGCTGCGGTGGAGCATGGCCGACGCGGTGGCGGGCGTGCTCGCGACGGCCGTGGCCGTGGCCATCCTCCGGGTCGGCTGACCCATGCGCCGGGTGGCCCTGGTCATCGAGTATGACGGTACGGCGTACGCGGGCTGGCAGCGGCAACCCAATGTTCCCACGGTGCAGATGGCGCTGGAAGAGGTGTTGGCGAGGATCACGCAGGCACCGTGCCCCGTGACCGCGGCGGGCCGGACAGACGCGGGTGTTCATGCCGTGGGCCAGGTCGCGCACCTGGACACGGGCACCCGACTGGGCCCTGATGCGCTGCGCGATGCACTCAACGCCCTGCTGCCGCCGGACATCATCGTGCGGCGTGCTCTCGAGGTCGCGGCGGACTTCCATGCCCGTCGCGACGCCCGGCTGCGGATCTACCGCTACGTGGTGCTCTCCCGGGCGCAGCCGTCGGCGTTCCTGCGGCGCTACGCCTACCATGTACCCACAGCGCTGTGCCTGGAATCCATGCGGGCCGGTGCCCAGGCGCTGTTGGGCCGTCATGACTTCGTCGCATTTCGGGTCGCGGGCACCGCCACGTCTTCCACCGTGTGTGAGATGCGCGCGGTGCGCATCGAGGCGCGGGGCGACCTGGTGATCTTCACGGTGGCGGCCGACCGATTCCTGCGCCAGATGGTGCGGCGGGTCGTGGGGTCTCTGCTGTTGGTCGGGCAGGGCTCGCTGGCCCCCGACGCCATCGGCGCGATCCTGCGCTCGATGGACGGTGCGCAGGCCGCACCGCCAGCGCCGGCCCACGGGCTGTACCTCGCGCACGTGGAGTATGCGCCCGGTCGCCTCGAGCGCGCGGTCGGGCCAGCGGAAGGGTCGTGACGGGTGCGGCCGGGGTCGGCGCGCAGCGGCGGTCGCAGATGCTATAATCGTCGCGCGGGCCCGTAGCTCAAGTGGTAGAGCAGCGCCCTCATAAGGCGCCGGTTCCTGGATCGAAGCCAGGCGGGCCCACCACGGCGCGCCTGGCCCCAGCTCGCAGGGAGGTGGTGGCGGTGGACGAACAGGAGCGCACCGGCGTCTTCAAGCTGGGGGAGCTCACCGCGCAGGGCGTCCAGGACCTCTTCGGCTACGTGTACCGCAAGCTGGAGGAACGAGGCTACGATCCCGTGGAGCAGATTGTCGGGTATCTCCTGTCGGGCGATCCCACGTACATCACCAGCCACGGCGACGCGCGGAAGGTGATCCGTCAGGTGGACCGGCTGCTGCTGCTGGAGGAACTGGTCCGGGCCTACGTGGAGAGCCGGTTGCGCGCCACCGCCCGCTAGCGGCCAACGCGGCCTTCACGCAGGAGGGACCGGGTGGGCAAGCTGATCATCACGGGTGGCCGCCGTCTGCGCGGCGCGGTCAAGGTCGCGGGAGGCAAGAACAGTTCACTAGCCGTCATTGCCGCCGCCGCCCTCGCACCCGATGTGTCCGTGCTGGAGAACGTCCCGGACTGTCGGGACGTCGCGACGCTGGTTGAAATCCTCCAAGTCTCCGGAGCCCGCATCACCCGTACCGGCGCTCGCCTCACCATCGACGCACGGCAGCTCACCAATCACATCGCACCCTATGAGCTGTGTCGGAGCATGCGGGCGTCGTTCTACACCGCCGGCGTCTTGCTGGGCCGGATGGGCAAGGCGCAGGTCCCATTGCCCGGTGGCTGCTCGATCGGCGCGCGCCCGGTGGACTTCCACCTTCGCGGGTTCGCCGCCCTGGGCGCCAAGGTGGTGACGGAGCACGGGTACATGAAGGCCACCGCGCGCAGGCTCAAGGGCACGTCGTTCTATGTGCCGCGGAGCAGCGTCGGGACCACGATCAACCTCATGATGGCCGCCAGCACCGCCCGGGGCAGCACCGTGTTGCTCAATGCCGCCCGGGAGCCCGAGGTGGTGGACACCGCGGTCTTCCTCAACCTCATGGGCGCCAAGATCCGCGGCGCCGGGACCGACACGGTGACCATTGAGGGGGTGCGGGAGCTCCACGGCAACACCTACACCATCATCCCCGATCGCCTGGAAGCCGGCACGTACCTCCTGGCGGCCGCCATCACGGGCGGTGACGTGCTGGTGGAGGGCATGATTCCCGAACATGTTACCGCCCTGCTCACGAAGCTTGAGGAGGCCGGGGCCGAGGTGATTCGCGATACGGACGGTGTGCGAGTGCGCGGTGGTGAGATGCGCGCCGTTGACGTGGACACTGCGCCGTATCCGGGGTTCGCGACCGACCTGCATCCCCAGATGGCCGCCCTGCTGACCCAGGCCCGTGGGACCTCCACGATTCGTGAGACGATCTTCGAAGCCAGGTTCGCGTATACCGATGAGCTGCGCCGCATGGGTGCCGACATCAAGGTCGAGGGTGAGAACGTCCACGTCACCGGGCCATCGCGCTTGACAGGCGCGCCGGTCGAGGCGCCCGACATTCGGGGCGGTGCGGCTGTGGTGATTGCCGCGCTGGCGGCCGACGGAGTCACGGAGATCTCCCAGGTCGAGAACC
>JAVKIJ010000077.1:0-15912 GCA_031459535.1 Candidatus Fervidifonticultor quintus
CACTCACCATTAGCAGGCCCAGTCGCCATCCCCGTCCCGATCCAAGGATCAGCGCGACCGCCAGGCCGGCGGCGGCGCCCAGCCAAGCCCCGCGCGACCAGGTGAGGACCAGCGCGGCGACGACCACCGCCAGACCCCCGGCCGCCGCCAGACGTCGCCGGCCGTCGCCGTCGGCTGCGAAACCGGCTAGCAGAGCGGCGGCCGTGGCCAGCGTGGTGCCCAGTTCGTTGGACGTCAGGTAGGGGAGCCAGGTCCGGGCATCGGCGGCGCTCCCCAGTCGGGCGATGCCCCACGCCCCGGCCACCACGCCGCCCGCTGCCCACGAGGCCAGGAACCTGCGGCCGAACTCGCTCCGGCGCCGCGCGGCGAGGACCGTCGCCCGCACGACGACCGCGGCGACCACGGTGAGCGTGGCCGCCGCGACCAGCGCGTTGCCCGTGTACTCCGACACGACCCCGGAGGCCAGCGCCGCGGCGCACAGCATCCAGAGGCCGGGGTCGAGGGCGGTGCGGACCCACAGGGGTTCGCCAGCAAAGATCTCTCCCAGGAGGATGATCGCCAGTAACCCTGCGGCGACGAGCGCGTGGCCGGAAGCGAAACCCAGCCCCATCGCCACCAGCAGGGCCTCGCGCCAGCGCCACGCCGGCACCTTACCGACCCTCCGGCAGCGCGCGGAACCGGTCGAGGGCGGACAGGTAGTGGCGGTTGAGGACGCCCCGAATCACCAGGCCCGCCAGCGCGTACTGGCCGCGCGCCAGGAGCCAGCGCGCGAGGCGCGGCGCATTTCGGGAGGTGAGCAGGCCGCCGCCGCCCAGGATGAAGTGAATGGCCCGCTGCACCGGCGTGTCCTGGATCATCCATCGGGTCTGCGCGGTCGGGTGCTTGCGGAGCAGGTAAAGCGCAGTGCGCGCGCGTTCCTCTTCCTTCGCCAGATACCGCTCCAGGGTGTCCACCGTCGGGACGGGCTGGATGTGAAACGCGATGGCCTCGTGGTCGAAGACCCGGGGAATGCCCAGGGCCTGCAGCCGCAGACCCAGATCGAAGTCCTCCCACCCGTACGCTCGGAAGCCCTCGTCGAACATGCCCACGTCCACCAGGGTCTGGCGCGGGATCGAGGCGTTGGCCGTGTCGAGATAGGCCGGCGAGAGACGGGCGACGGGATCCCGCGCCGGCAACGCCGCGGCGGGGATCAGGACCACCGGTCCCCGGCCCACGACGGGTCTGCCGGCGCCGCGGTGGAGGTCGAGATGGCGCCGGAGGAATTCCGGCCGCACCAGTACGTCGCTGTCCACGAACACGATGAGCGGCGCATCGGCCGCGCGGATGCCGGCGTTGCGGGCCGCGCTACGTCCCCGGTTGGTGTCGAGGCGCACACAGCGCACGCGCACCCGATCCCGCGCGGCCACTGCGATCACCTGGGGCGTCTCGTCCGTGGAGCCGTCATCGACCACCACGATCTCGTACGCCGCCGGTGGCAGTGTCTGCCTGCACAGATGGGAGAGCGTGAGGCCGAGCACGCCGGCGTCGTTGTAGACCGGTACCACCACGCTGAGCTGGGGCGAGCGGGCAGCACTCACGGCGCTACGATGAGGAGGTGGCCGTAGGCGCGGCGCCCTCCGCCGGAGTGGCGTCGAGAACCTGCAGTCGGAGCAGGCGCGCATACGCGCCGTCCCGGGTCACCAGATCGTCGTGCCGGCCGTCCTCGACCACCCGGCCCTGATCGAGGACAATGATGCGGTCCGCGCGCCGGATGGTGGATAACCGGTGGGCGATGATGAACGTCGTGCGACCCCGGGTGATGTGGTCGATGGCGTCTCGGATCTGCGCCTCAGACTCGCTGTCCAGCGCCGAGGTCGCTTCGTCGAAGATCAACAGGCGTGGGTTGTTCAGCAGCGCTCGTGCGATGGCCAGGCGCTGCCGCTGGCCGCCCGAAAGCTGCAGGCCGTCGTCGCCCAGCAGCGTGTCGTAACCGTTACGCAGGCTGACGATGAAGTCGTGGGCGTTGGCGGCGCGGGCGGCGGCCGTCACCTCCTCCAGGGAGGCGTCGGGCCGCGCGTAGGCGATGTTGTCGCGAACCGTGCCGGCAAACAGCACGGTCTCCTGAGGGACCAGGCCGATCTGTGCGCGCAACGACCGCAGCGTGACCCGCCGGAGGTCACGACCGTCGATCTCCACGCGCCCCTCGACCGGGTCGTAGAACCGCGCCAGCAGGTTCACCAGCGTGGACTTCCCCGCGCCGCTGGCACCCACCAGCGCCACGCGCTGCCCCGGGGGGACCTCTAGCGTGAGGTCGCGCAGCGCCCACCGGCCCGGCGCGTACGCAAAGGAGACGCGGTCAAACCGCACCCGGCCCGAGATCGGCGGCAGTGGGACCGCGTCAGGACTCTCGTGGAGCTGCGAAGGCTCGTCCAGTAGCGCCCGCACCCGGCCGAACGCGCCAAGGGCCTGGCGCAGACCCGAGTAGTGGCGGGTCAGCCCCACGGCCGGCTCGACTGCGAACCCCACGTAGGCCAGGAACGCCACCAGCGAACCGGCGGTGAGATGGCCGGCGTTGACCCGCTGACCGCCCAACCAGAGCACGAGCACCAGGCCCAGCGCCGTCAGAAAACTCACCACCGGGACCTGGACCGCCACAAGACGGGCAATGCGCACATTGGCGGTGAAGCTCTGCTCGTTGCGCGTTCGAAACCGACCGATCTCACGGTCCTCGCGCGCGAAGGCCCTGATGACCCGGGCGCCGGTGAACGCTTCCCGGATGAGCCCGGCCAGCCCCGCGACGTGCTCCTGGGCGCGGACGGTCGTCCCCTGGATCTCCTGGCCGAACCGGCGCGCCAGCGTGCCCACCAGCGGAATGACCAGGGCCACCGCCAGTGCCAGCTGCCAGTCGATCCACACCAGCATCACCACGATGCCGAGCAACATGAGCGCGGTGGAGATGGCGTCGATAGCCCCGGTCAGCAACTGCGACTGCACCACCTGGGTATCCTGCAGGCTGCGCGCGATGGCATCGCCGCTCTGCCAGACCGCGAAGCGGTCCAGCGACCACCGCTGAATGCGGGCGAACAGATCCTGACGAAGGTCGGCGGTGACCCGATGACTCAGGTAGAACATCAGGTAGAGCTGCGCGTAGAGCATCAGGCTGCGCAACCCGAAGAGCAGCAGGATGATCAGCGTGGCGCGATTGAGAGCCGCAAACGAGCGGGTCGCGATGAGCTCGTCGATCAGGCCGCCGGTGTAGCGTGGCACCCAGAGGTTGACGGCCGTCACGCACAAGGCCGCGCCCAGGGCGCCCGCGAGATGGAGGTGGTAGCGGGCCACATAGGCAATCAGGCGCTGTATGTCGCTCATGCCGTCAGCGTGTCCGCCAGGACATGGTCCAAGATGCGGCCTGACGCGCCGACTTCCCGGGGGACAGACTCCAGGGCCTCCACCAGCGCGGCCCTGGCCGCCTCGTCCCTGACCAGACGCGCACATTCTGCCGCCACCTGCTCAGGCGTCACGTTCCCGATCAACTCGGGCATGACGCGCCGGCCGGCCCGCATGTTGGGAAGCGCCACGTACGGCCGGCGCCGCACGTACGCCCGGGCGATTCGCAGCCGCAATGCCGGGCCGAGGTAGGGGATCCGCGTGATCCACTCAATGAGACCTTCGGCCGGGATCTGGGGCGCCAGGCTGAACGGCAGCACGACCAGGCTGGGGATCCGCAGGATGGCCAGCTCCAGGGTGTTGGTGCCGGGGATCGTCAGCACCAGGTCAGACCCCACAACGCTGGGCCAGCCGCCGAAGCCGACCTCAATGCCCGCCGCGTCCAGGGTCTGTCGGTACCGAGCCACCAGCGCGGCGCGGGTCTGCGGCGACACAAACGGCGAGATGATGGTCTGCAACCGGGCCTCGGGGAGCTCGCGTCGCAGTGCCGCCGCGGTCTGGACCCAGAAGGGGAACACCGCGGAGAAGACCGTATCGCGGCTTCCGGGCAGGAAGGTCACCGTGGGGTGCGTCCCATTGCCCTGGGCGGGGGCACTGGCAGCATCGTGCAGGACCGCGTCGTAGCGAGGATCACCGACGACCGTGACCTTCTCCGGGGGCACGCCATACCGTATCAGGCGCTCCCGGAGTTCCGCCGTGGGCACGAAGATCGCCCGAAACGACCTGTGGCCGTGTGCAATGTGCGCCCGCTCCACGAAGGCCGACGCGGGCGCCTTCCAGCGCCGGGCCAACCGCCGGCTGAACCAGAGGTCCCCGCCGACGTGCAATACTGCGGCCGCTCCCTCCGGCCTCCACCCCGGCAGGCCCAGCGCCAGGCGTGTGACGTCCCGCGGATCGAGGATACGGTCGAACAGGCCGCTGGCCTCGGCGGCCGCCCGCTCCTGACCGCTGGCAAACTGGCAGGGCGGCAGGCAGAGGGTGATCTCGAGGGCCTCCGGCCGGTTTCGACGCCGCTTGCGGGCTTCCGTCGCAATCGGCATGGCCCACCCGGCAACTTCGCCCGGGCCGTTGCCGACGACGATGAGAGAGGTAACCGGCGGGCCGGCAGCCATCGCGCGCAAGACGCTCCATTATAGTCTCCGGCTGGGGACCATGGCAATTCGCGTCGCAGGCCGCATACCGTCGCTGGACGTGCCGGTTCGAAGGTCGCTGGCTCGCGAGCGGCGAAACGTGGGACGGATGCGCCCCGGCGTCTTGGCACTTCTGGTCGGGCTGGCGGGGCTGGTGATCCTGGCGGCTGCGCCGGTGCCGCACGTTGACGGGGACGCGCTGCTCTACGCCAGGATCGCCGCCAACGTCCTGGCCTCCGGTGACTGGCTCACGTTTCACCACCCTGGCTGGCTGGTCGACAAGCCCCCAATGGTGTTCTGGTTCATGGCCGGTTCATTCTGGCTGCTGGGGATCTCGGACGCCACGATGCGGCTGTGGCAACTGCTGCTGGCGCTGGGACTGATGGGGATCACCACGGCGGCCTCGCGCGCCTCGGGCGGCTCACGCGTCGAGAGCCTGCTCGCGGCGTTGATCCTGGGTACTGCACTGCAGTTCTTCTACCAGGCCACTGCACCCGGACAGGATGTGGCCCTGACGGTCTTCCTCTCGTGCGCGGTCTACGGTCTGCTCCGCTACGTCCAGCGCGGCGGAGCATGGTGGATGGGGGTCAGCAGCGTAGCGGTGGCGCTGGCCATGCTTACCAAGGGCCTCGTCGGTCTCGCCCTCTTCGGCGCTGTAGTGATGGTTGCGGCAGCGTGGATTCGCCGCGCGCCGCCGTATCCGTGGCCTCGCATGGCGGCGCACGCCGGGGCGGCGGCCGTGGGATTCGCCGCGGTGGCACTGCCGTGGTACGCCTACGGGGTCTGGCGGCACGGCGAGCCGTTCGTGAATACGTTTCTCACCTCGGGGGCGCTCGGGATCGGCCGATTCTTCCGGCCGGTGCTCTCCGCGCCGCCGCCTTACTGGATCGCCATCTTCGCCTACCTGCCGTTGCTGCTCCTGGGCGCGTTGCCGTGGACGCCTGCGTTCCTGGCTGGCTTGCCAGGCATCGCCAGGATCGTACGCGAGGACCCGCCGGGCCCACGGATTGTCGTCGCCTGGTTCGTGGGGATGTTCGCGGTACTGTCCCTGTCGTCGGGCGACAAGGTCTTTCGCTACCTGCTCCCGGTGTACCCGCCCCTCGCCGTCTTGACGGCACGGGGCCTGATAGGACTGGTGGAGGATCGCCGGCGCCTGCGCGCAGCCGGATGGCTGGCGGTGGGGCCTGCCGTCGTCCTGGCGGCAGCGGGCTTCTGGTCGCTGTGGGCGGCATTTCCGCCTGCCCGTGGGCTGCTGGTGGCGGTGGTGCTGCCCGGCGTCGGCATGCTCGCGGTGGCGGTGGCGGGCTTTGGCGCTGCGGCTCTGGCGGGGGCAGGGCGCGCGGCGATCCTGATCGCCGCCGTGGGTGCCATGACCGGGTATGCCTTGTTCGAGCGCAGCCTGGTGGTCCACAGGACGGCGGTGGATCCCTGGCCGGCCATCGTGACGGCCGCCGCCCCGTACGCGCAGGCGCGCCCGCTCCTGGTGCTCTACGGCCGAGCCGCTGAAGGGTTCAACTTCGCCCAGTTCCACTTCGAGACCCCGGTCCTGACCGCGCAGTCGCTGGACGAGCTGCGCGCCCTCTGGCAGCAGCACCTACTGGTGGTCGTGCCGCTCGAGCGGGCCGGCGAGCTCGCTGCGCTGCGCCCGACGCCCGTGGTCCTGCTGCGCAGCGATGCCCGCGTGCTCCTGATTTCCAACAACCCTCCGCTCGGGCGCTGACGCAGCCCGGCTCGACAAGGGAAGCTCCGGAGCCCGGCAGAATATGGATCGGGACTTTGGCGTTGAGGTGTGGCGTGCGCGGCCTTCTCTGCCTGGCGGCCATCGTGCTCACACTGGCTGTCCAGCGCGCCGGCGCCCAGCCAGCCTCGGTGACGGTCGAAGCCGATCTCATTAGTTATGATTCGGTTCGACGGATCGTCACCGCGCAGGGGAATGTGCGCATCACCGGTCCCCGCTACCGGGTCTTCGCCGATGCGGCGCGCTACGACCTGGGCGGAGAAGTCATGGTGGCCACCGGTCAGGTTCGGATCGTCGATGACCGTCGCCGCGAGCTGCGCGGAGCGACCCTCACGTACTTCACACGAACCGATGAGGTGCGCCTGGAGCCCAGCGAGGGGATCATCGATCCACAGCGTCGCGTCTTCGTGCGCGCGGCGCGGGCGCAGTTCACCCCGCAGCGCATCACGGGCGAGGAGAGCTTCGTCACCACGTGCGATCCCCGTCAACCGTTGGTGCACGTGACCGCGCGGCGCATTGAGATCGTACCCGAGGAGCAGCTCGTCGCCCACGACGCCGCGGTGTTCTTCGGCTCCCGCCGGATCTTCGGCATGTCGCGCTTCGTGGTCTCGCTGGTGCCCGGCGAGGAGGGCGTGCTGGTGCCCGGCTTCGGACACAACACCGTGGACGGGTTTTGGGTGGACCATCGGGCGCGCCTGCGGCTCCCGTCCGCCCGGGGGATGGTGCAGCTCAAGTACGGCACCCAGTCCGGGTTGTTCGGACTCCTGACGCTGACCTCTCCCGCACCGGCGTACACAGCGACGCTGCGGCTGGGGCGCACCCAGACCGTCAGCGACGAGCGCGAGCGCAGCCTCCTGCCCTACTACGTGGCCGAGATCGGCGCCCAGAGCCGGCCGGCGCCTGTGGGCCGGACGCCGTGGTCCTGGTCCGTCTCGGGCACAGCGGGGTGGTTCGAGGATCAGACGGCGCGGGTCTCGACCACGCGCCTGGACGGCCAGGTCCTGCTCCAGTCCAGCAGCATCTCCATCGCTCCCCGTCTGTCGTTCTCGGCGAACGCAGGCGTGCAGCTCACTGCCTACGGCACGGGCGCGAACAGGACGATCGCCAGCGCCGGGGTCGTGCTGTCGTACGCCGTAGATGCCCACACCACGGCCACGGCGGGCTATACGCTGCGTGGGATCAGCGGGGCTTCACCGCTGACCATCGACGTCGTCGATCCGGCGAGTACGGTGAGCCTCGGGATGACCCGCGCGGTGACCGACCGGTATGTCGTCTCGACGTCGGTGGCCCACAACTTCGCGGTTCCAGAGACCACGGCCTGGGCGGCGGTCGCGGTGGCCGTCGGGTCGTCGTGGGAGGTCGGGGTGTCTGCGGTCTACAACTTCCGGCTGGCGGCATTCGACGACATTGACTACACCCTGCGACGGATCTGCGACTGCGTCGACGTGGTAGTGCGCTACCGGCAGGTCCGCAGCGAGGTGTCCATCGAGTTGGGCCTCGTGGGCTTCACCCAGCGCCCAGGGATCTTCGTACCGCGCTCAACGCCGCGTCCGCCGGCCTCGGAGGAGAACACGCCACGTCAGGCGATGGAGAACAACGCGAGATGAACGTGCCTGTCCGCCTCAATCCCGAGATGTTCCGCGAGTACGACATCCGCGGCGTGGTCGGGACCGACCTCACACCCCAGACTGCCGAGCGGATCGCGCGGGCGTACGCCGCCCTGCTGGCGCCGGGCTCGCCCGTGGTGCTGGGTCGGGACAACCGGGAACACTCGCCGGCCCTCGCCGAGGCTGTCGCCCGCGGCCTGGTCGCGTCGGGCTGTCAGGTTGTGGACATCGGCACCGTGATCAGCCCCACGTTCTACTTCGCGCGGGTCCACTGGGGCATCGAGGGCGGGGTCATGGTGACGGCGAGCCACAACCCGCCCCAGTTCAACGGGTTCAAACTGGGCGGCGGGCCTGGGACACTGTACGGCGAAGAGATCCAAGCGGTGCGTCGCCGGGCGGAGGGCGGACCATTCCGAGCCGGCCGCGGTCACCTGGAGGTTCGGGACGCGACCACGCCGTACCTGGACGTCCTGCGGGAGAAAATCCGCCTGGGCCCTCGGCCGCTGCGCGTGGCCCTCGACTGCGGGAACGGCACCGCCAGCCTCATCGCCCCCCGGGTGCTCGCCGATTGGGGCGCCGAGGTGCTCCCGCTCTACTGCGAGTCGGACCCGCGCTTCCCGCACCACCATCCCGATCCGGTGGATCCGCACAACCTGGGCGACCTGGTGGCGCTGGTGCGCCGCGAGCGCTGCGACCTCGGTATTGGCCTGGACGGCGACGGCGACCGCCTCGGGGTCGTGGACGACCAGGGGACGATCCTTTGGGGCGACCTGCTCATGATCCTGTACTGGCGGGAGATCCTGCCGCGGTATCCGGGAGCCGATGTGATCGTCGAGGTCAAGTGCTCGCAGGCGCTCCCAGACGAGGTCCGCCGTCTGGGGGGCAGGCCGTTCTTCTACCGCACCGGGCACTCGCTGATCAAAGCCAAGATGCGCGAGATCGGCGCCGTCTTCACCGGTGAGATGTCGGGCCACATGTTCTTCGCCGACGAGTATTACGGGTTCGATGACGCGCTGTACGCCGCGGGCCGCCTGCTGCGCATCCTGTCCCACGCCGACCGGCCGCTCTCCGCGCTGCTTGGTGATGTCCCCCGGTACCCCATTACGCCCGAGGTCCGCATCAGCTGCCCTGACGACCGGAAGTTTGCCATTGTGGCCGCGCTGGCCGATCAGTTCAAGGCCAGCCACGAGGTCATCGACGTGGACGGAGCACGGATTCTGTTTGACGAGGGCTGGGGCTTGGTGCGGGCCAGCAACACGCAGCCAGTACTGGTGGTCCGCGCCGAAGCGACCAGCGAGCCGGCGCTGGCGCGCATCAAGCAGGCGATTGCCACGGCGCTGGCGCAGTATCCTGAGGTGGGCCCGCTCACCTGGTGAGGCGATGACCGCCATGCGCAAAGCGCTGATCACGGGGATTACGGGACAGGACGGGTCCTACCTGGCGGAGTTCCTCCTGGCGAGGGACTACGAGGTCCACGGGGTCATCCGGCGGGCCTCGACGTTCAATACCGACCGCATCGACCACCTCTACCAGGATCCACACGAGCCGCAGCCCAGGCTGCGCCTGTACTATGGCGACCTGACCGACGGCACAGGCCTGCGGGTGTTGCTGGAGCAGGTGGAGCCCGATGAAGTCTACAATCTCGGGGCGCAGTCCCATGTGCGCGTCTCGTTCGACCAGCCCGAGTACACCGCCGAGGTCGTGGCCCTGGGGACCCTGCGGCTGCTGGAGGCGATTCGCGACTACCAGAGGCGGACGGGCCGGGTGGTGCGGTTCTACCAGGCGGGTTCCTCGGAGATGTTCGGGAACTCGCCGCCGCCGCAGAACGAGCAGACGCCCTTCTATCCCCGCAGCCCCTACGGTGTGGCCAAGGTCTACGCGCACTGGCAGACGGTGAACTATCGTGAGGCCTACGGCCTGTTCGCGGCCAACGGCATCCTGTTCAACCACGAGTCGGCGCGCCGGCACGAGACGTTCGTCACACGCAAGATCACCCGGGCTGCGGCGCGGATTGCCCTGGGGCTGCAGGACCGGCTCTATCTTGGCAACCTGGACGCCCGGCGCGACTGGGGGCACGCCGCGGACTATGTCGAAGCCATGTGGTTGATGCTGCAGCACCCGTGGCCCGATGACTTCGTGATCGCCACCGGGCGGTCGCGCTCGGTACGGGAGTTCCTCGAGGCGGCTTTTGGGCTGCTGAACCTGGAGTGGGAGCGCTACGTTGTCATCGACCCCAGGTATTTCCGCCCCACAGAAGTCGACCGTCTGGAAGGCGATGCCTCGAAGGCCCGGGCGGTGCTCGGGTGGGCCCCGAAGCGCACCTTCGACGACCTAGTGCGTGAGATGATCGACCACGACCTGCAGATGGCCAGAGCCGAGCGAACGCTTCGAGACTCCGGCCACCGGGTCAGCTCAAGGGGAGCCGGCGGTGGGTGACCATGCGTTCTGGTCGGGCCGCCGCGTGCTCATCACCGGCGGGGCGGGCTTTCTCGGATCTGTGGTGGTGGAGCGCCTCCAGGCAGCCGGCGCCCTCTGCGTCGTTCCGCGCCGGCGCCACTACGACCTCACGGACCCGGCGGCCGTCGAGCGGCTCTTCGCCGACAGCCAGCCGCAGGTCGCCTTCCATTTGGCCGCCGCCGTGGGCGGCATCGGCGCCAACCTGGCCAACCCCGGCCGGTTCTTCTATGAGAACATGGCCATGGGCCTCAACGTCGTGGAGCAGGCCCGCCGGTACGGCCGCCTGGAGAAGATCGTGATTGCCGGCACCACTTGCGCCTATCCGGCACAGATCCCCCTGCCGTTCCGCGAGGACGACCTGTGGGCCGGCTACCCCGAGCCGACCAACGCGCCCTACGGCGTCGCCAAGCGGGCGTTACTGGTAATGGCCCAGGGCTACCGGGCCCAGTACGGCCTCCGGGCCATCTACCTGATCCCGGCCAACCTCTACGGTCCCGGCGACAACTTTGATCCCCAGACTTCTCACGTGATTCCGGCGCTCATCCGCAAGACGGTGGAGGCCATCGAAGCCGGCAGCACGGAGATCGTCGGATGGGGGGATGGGACACCCACGCGCGAGTTCCTGCACGTCCGGGACGCCGCGCGAGGGCTGATCCTGGCTGCTCAGGATTATGACGCCCCCGAACCGGTCAACCTGGGAACTGGCCAGGAAATCTCCATCGCTGCGCTCGCGGCGTTGATCGCGCGCCTGGCGGGGTTCGAGGGGCGCATTGTGTGGGATCCATCCCGGCCAGGGGGCCAGCGCCGGCGCCGGCTGGACACCTCTCGAGCCAAGGCGGCGTTCGGCTTCCAGGCAGAGATCGCCCTCGAGGACGGGCTGCGGGAAACCATTGCCTGGTACAGGGCCCACCGGGCCGCGGTGACGTCTGTCCAGACCACGTGAGGATTGTCCTCACCGTCGAGTTCTACTACCCGCGCCGAGGAGGCGCCGAGCAGGTGGTAGCGAGCCTCGCCGAGCGCCTGGTGCGCAGGGGCCATGAGATTGTCGTGGCCACGAGCGCCGACCCCCGGCGCCGCGAAGACCACCACAACGGCGTGCGCATTGTCGGCTTCGGCATCACCGGCAACGCGTCCCGCGGTATGCGTGGCGATCTGCGCCGGTACCGTCGCTGGCTGCTGGACGAGCCGTGCGACGTGATGATGAACTATGCGGCGCAAGTCTGGCCCACGGACGCTGCCCTGGATCTCCTCGACCAACTGCCGTGTGCGCGGGTCCTGGCCACGTGCGGCTTCTCCGGGCTGCACGGCGCCCGCCGCCTGCTGTACTGGAGGTACTATCGGCGGATGCGCGCTCGTGCGGGCCTCTACCACGCCTTCGTCTATCACGCGTGCTCCGGCGCCGACGTCTCGTTCGGGCAGCGGTTCGGCCCGAGCGTCCAGGTGGTCATCCCCAACGGGGCGGAGGCGTCCGAGTTCGACGGGCCCCGCGGTGAATTCCGCAGGCGATGGGGCATCGGCGCCCGGCCCCTGTTGCTGCACGTGGGCAACCACTACCGCCTCAAGGGTCATCGCGACCTCTTCGCGCTCATGGACGCCCTCGGGCCGCGCGCGGGCGACCTGACGCTGGTCATGGTCGGTGACGATCCCGGCGGCCGGACGAGCTGCTGGCAGGCGTGCGTGCGGGCCGCGGCAGCGCGGTCGAACGTGATGCTGCTCTCGGGCCTGGCCCGAGAAGAGGTGGTCGCCGCGTTTCGAGATGCCGACCTGGTCCTGCTACCGTCGCGGTTCGAGGTGGCTCCTCTGGTCCTGGTCGAAGCCATGGCCGCAGGCGTACCGTTCGTCACCTACGACGTGGGCAATGCCCGTGAACTGGCAGGGGGCGTCGTCACCACTGGCATCTCTGGGCTGATCGAGGCCACGGAGAGTCTGTTGTACGACGAGGACCGCCGTCTGGCACTCGGGGCGCAGGGGCGCCAGGCGCAGCGGCACCATCTGGAGTGGGATCGTATCACGGACCGCTACGAGGCTCTATTCGCCGCGCTGACGGAGCCGAAGGGATCGGGGCAGGCGTAGAGGTATGGACGCCGCGTCCATCCAGGTCTCTGTAGTGGTCTTGACGTGGAACTCCTCCCGGAACGTCGGGCGGGCCCTTGCCGCTCTTTCCCAGGAGTGCCACGGTCTGGCAGCCGAGGTCATCGTGGTCGACAACGGATCCACGGACGATTCGCTCGCGGTGGTCGCCGCCAGCGCGCCGCAGGCGCGCGTGGTGCGCAACACCAGGAACCTCGGGGTCGCCCCTGCGAGGAACCAGGGCATGCGCCAGGCCAGGGGCCGCTACGTGCTGCTCCTCGACAGCGACACCGAGATGATGCCCGGGAGCCTGCGTGCCATGGTGGAGTTCCTCGACGCGCGTCCCGAGGTGGCAGTGGTCGGCCCCAAGCTGGTCTATCCGGACGGCACGCTGCAGTTCAGCTGCCGCCGCTTTCCCACCGTGCCCGGCAAGCTCTTCCGGCTGTTGCCGCTGGCCTGGCGGCGGGCCCTCCCATGGGTGGCGGACGAAGAGCTGATGGGCCTGGATCACTCCATCGCACAGCCGGTGGACTACGTCATCGGTGCCTGCCAGCTCATCCGCCGGTCTGTCAGCGAAGCGCTGGGCGGGCTGGACGACCGCATCTTCTACGGCCCCGAGGACGTGGATTTCTGCCTGCGAGCCTGGAAGGCCGGATGGGAGGTCTGGTACCTGCCAGGGGCTGTGGTGATCCACAGCGAGCAGCGCGTCACCCGCAGACGCCCGGGAATGCTGACGTGGCATCACGGCCGGGCGCTGGTCTACTACTTTGCCAAGCATCGGTACGTCTGGAAGCGCCCGGTCCCTGAGATTCCCGCGCCGGTGCTTCGGAAATCCGGCCGTCCGCCGCGAGCCCTGGTCCAGGCCCCGCGGGTGCCCCGGGTGCCCAAGGTTCTCCAGCTGGTCACCCTGTCGGAGTGGGGCGGGGCACAGACGCACGTGCTCGCCCTGGCCAGGGGTCTCCGGGGTGCCTATGACGTCACCATCGGCTGCGGGCCCGGGGGCCCGCTGGTCACCCGTGGGCGCCAAGCCGGCATCCGCGTGGTGGAGATCCCGTCGCTAGTCCAGCCTCCTCGCTTCTTCGCCGACCTGGCCACGCTGTGGAGGCTGGTGCACTGGATCCGGGCCGAATCCTTCGAGATCGTCCACTGTCACAGCACCAAGGCCGGGCTGCTGGGTCGGATCGCGGCGAGACTGGCCCGTGTGCCCGCCGTCGTCTTCACGGCCCACGGATGGCCGTCGCTGGATGCGCTCCCGCCTCTCGTCCGCCTGGCCTACCAGATCGCGGAACGGGGCGTGGCTCGCCTCAGTGACGTGGTCATCTGTGTGTCGGAGCACGACAGGCGTCGGGCTCTGGAGATGGGGGCCGGAACCCCCGACCGCCTCGTGGTGGTCCGCAACGGCGTGGATCCCGCGCTGTGGGCGCGACCAACAGGTCACCTGCTCGAGCGGGGGTATGTCGCTCCCATGGACCGACCCGCCCACGACGGCGCCTGCACCGCAGTCTGTGTGGCCAGACTGACCGTGCAGAAAGACCCGCTGTTGCTGCTGAGGGCCTGGAAGATGGTCCGGGGTGCGCACAGGCTCGTCCTGATCGGGGACGGGCCTCTGCGAGTCGAGCTAGAAGTTTTCTCCGCTCGGGAGGGATTGTCCGACCGCGTCGCGTTTCTGGGCGCGCGCGACGACGTACCCGTGGCGCTGGGGGCCGCAGACCTGTTCGTCCTGGCCAGCCGGTGGGAAGGGCTGCCGTTCGCCGTGCTGGAAGCGATGTTCTTTGGCCTGCCGGTCGTCGCCACTCGCGTGGGCGGGATCCCCGAAGCGGTCGCAGACGGCGAGACCGGCATCCTGGTGCCGCCGGGCGATGCTCGGGCGCTGGCCGAGGCGGTGGAGCGTCTGGCGGCCGATCCGCACCTTCGGCGTAAGATGGGCGCCGCGGGCCGGCGGCGTGCCGAGGCTTGTTTCACCGAGGCCCGCATGCTGGCCGAGAGCGCCGACGTCTACGCGCGGCTGCTGATGCCCCGGGGCGCGGCGGTGGTGCCCTCGCGGTGACGGCTCTCCCTCGCTTTCGCCAACAGCTCCAGGTCTCGGAGCGGAAGGTGCTGCTTGCGCTCGGAGATCTGGCGATGCTTTCCCTGGGTCTGTTCTTCGTGTTGGCCGTACGGCTCCAAGCGGCGTTCGAGACGACGCCGGCCGTCCGGCGCGCGACTTGGTTCGTCCTGCTGGCGGCGGCGTGGGCGGTCGCAGGAACGCTGGCAGAGGTCTACGATCTACGCCGCGCCGCCAAGCTGGGGGTCGGACCGCTGCGGGCCGCCGCCGCGGTGCTGGCCGCCGATGCGATCTATCTCGCCATTCCCTACGTGACGCCCTATCTGCACGCATCGCGGCTGACCATTGTCCTGTTCGCTCTGGCGACGGGCGGCCTCGTAGCCCTGTGGCGGGTGCTCTACGCGGCCGTCCTGGTGCAGCCGTCGTTCCGGCACCCCGTGCTCATCCTCGGCGCCGGTCCACCCGGCCGGGAGATCCTGGCCGCGATGCGGTCGTACGGATCCACCGAGTACCTCCCCGTCGGATTCGTGGACGACGACCCGGCCCTGGTCGGCAAGGAGGTTGACGGCCTGGAGGTCCTCGGACACCACCGCGAGCTGCACAGGGTGCTGGAGCGCACCGGGGCGTCCGAAGTCGTCGTCGCGATTCCGGCGGGCGCACCCTCCACCGGCCAGCTCTTCCAGGCCCTCGTGGACAGCCACGAGCGCGGGATTGCGGTCACCCCCATGCACCGCCTGTTTGAAGCGCTGACCGGACAGGTGCCGGTGGAACATGCCGGGCGCAACCTGGCCGTGGTGCTGCCCCTCGACCGTCCCCCTCCGGTACTCTTCGACTCGTTCAAGCGCGTCACCGACGTCCTGATGGCCACCGCCGGTTTGCTCCTCACCCTGGTGGTGACGCCGTTGGCGGCGGTGGGGCTCTGGTTGGAGGACCGGGGACCGGTGTTCTACCGGCAACGCCGCGTCGGTCAGGCCGGTCGCCAGTTCGAGATCCTGAAGTTCCGCACGATGGTCGAGCACGCCGAGATCAACGGGCCCCAGTGGGCGGCGGTCGGCGACCCGCGGGTCACCTGGACGGGACGCATCCTCCGGCGCCTCCACCTGGATGAACTCCCGCAGGCCTGGAACATCTTGAAGGGCGACATGAGCGTGATCGGACCGCGTCCGGAGCGCCCGGAGTTCGTCGAAGCGCTCCAGGCGGCGATTCCGTTCTACCGAACCCGACTCAGCGTCCGGCCCGGGGTCACCGGCTGGGCCCAGGTCAATTTCGAGTACGGCGACTCGATCGAGGACGCCCTGATCAAGCTGCGCTACGATCTGTACTATATCAAGCACCGGTCGCTGCTGCTGGAGCTCACCATCCTCGTGCGGACGCTGGGGCACGTCTTCCGCCGCGGCGGACGCTAGGCGTCGTCTGCTGCTGGCAGGTGGTCATGGCGCC
>JAVKIJ010000078.1:0-15157 GCA_031459535.1 Candidatus Fervidifonticultor quintus
CCATCGGGGCGAGGCCAAAGTCAACTGGGTCTTTGTCTTCACCACCGCCGTCTACAATCTGATCCGCATCCGCACCATCAGCGCGGCCCTGACATGAAGGACGCAGCCCCCGGCCGAGGGGGACGAAAGCAACAGAGCACCGCCAGACGGCTGGAGGAGAGAGGCTCGGCCAGCCCGTAGAAGGAAAGCCAGAGGTCGGAGTGAGCATCATGCTGTGCATTAACATTCGAATTTCAGCATCCTGCTAGGCAACTCTCGGCGTTGGCGTGCCAACCTCCGCCTGTGCGACGGGTGTGAAGGCTTGTGGAGATGATGGTGCTCGGGCGGGCTCGCATAGAGTCTTGGCTTCGAAGCGTGCTCCCGTCGGGCACCAAGCGTTGGATCAAGCGGACAATATTCCGCACTCCTCCAGACCCCTGGAAGCGCCCGCCTCAGTGGAGACCGTTTGAGGTTGTCCCTGCTACCGGGGGCGCTGTCGCTCCTTCAGCCCCACGGCATCCGGACGTGCTCCTGTTTTCCGCCATCGACTGGAGTACCCGCATTCAACGCCCTCAGCACCTGGCTTCGCGGTTTGCCGCAAACGGCCACCGCGTCTTCTACGTCAACCCGTCCTTTGCTCCTTCGGACCAAGCCAGGGGAGCCGGCGCGGTTGTGAACGACATTGCCCCCCGTCTCTTCCAAGTGTGGTTGCGTGCCCCGGCTTGGGTCAGCGCGTACCGGCAGGCGATGGACGACGCACTGCTTGCGCGCTTTCTCGGCGCACTTTCGGTATTGGAGGAAGAACAGGGTATCACGACCGGCATCCTGTTTGTCCAACTGCCGTTCTGGACGCCTCTGGTCCTGGCCCTGCGCGAACGGAAGGGGTGGAAGCTCGTATACGACTGCATGGACCTCCACAGTGGTTTTGCGACCAATGAGGCTACCATGTGGACCCAGGAGGGCCGATTGGCCACGGCCAGCGACCTCATTGTGACGAGTTCCCGCCTCCTTCGAGCCAAGATGGCTGCCCTGAACCCCCGCACTCTCTTGGTGCCCAATGCAGCGGAATTTGCAAGGTTTCATGGCTTTACGGGTGAAGCACCGGATGCTCTCCGCGGGTTGCAGAGGCCCATCATTGGCTATGTGGGCGCCGTCGCGGCGTGGTTTGATGCGCGGCTTCTTGCTGATGTGGCTCGGGCGCGGCCGGACTGGACCTTTGTCCTTGTGGGCGGTACTGATACTGCCGACCTTAACCCCCTTCGCGGCCTTCGGAACGTGGTGCTCACCGGTGAGAAGGCTTATGAGGAGGTGCCGGGGTACCTGTACACATTCGACGTGTGTGTGATACCGTTCCGCCGCCTTCCGCTCACCGACGCAACGAACCCGGTGAAGTTCTACGAGTATCTGAGCGCAGGGAAGCCGGTAGTTGCGGTTCCGTTACCAGAACTGGAGCCCTATGCTGCGGCCGGTTTAGTCTACTTGGCCGAGGGCCCAGGGGCGTTCACCGCCGCGATTGAACGTGCCTTGTCTGACAACTCGCCAGAACGCAGACGACAGCGCCTGGATTTCGCCCGTCGGCATACCTGGGATGATCGCTTTCGCTCGTTGAGCCGAGCGATCGCCTCAGTCTATCCTAGGGTGACCGTCATCATCCCCACCATGGACAACCTGCCCCTTCTGAGGCTGTGCCTCGATGGACTTCTTCGAAACACCGCCTGGCCCAACTATTCGGTCGTCGTCGTCGACAACGGCTCCAATGACGGGACCGTCACCTACCTGAAGGAGTTGGCTGAGCAGTTCTGCCACATCCAATACATCTCGAGCGAATTCAACGAAGGGTTCGCTGGCGCTGTCAATCGGGGCATCACCTCTTCTTGGGGTGAGTACGTGGTCCCGCTCAACGATGACACCATTGTCACAGAGGGATGGCTGGAGGCCTTGCTCCGTCACCTGGAGGCCGGTCGTGACGTGGGGATGGTTGGTCCGGTGACGAATGAAGCCGGCAACGAGGCGAAGATAGCCACGGCGTACAGCAATGTCACCGAGATGGAGGCATTTGCCAGGAAGTATGTCAGGGCCCACGCTGGTCGCGCGTTTGAGGTCCCTGTGCTGGGCTTCTTTTGTGTGGCGATTCCGCGCCGTGTCCTCGATGCCGTGGGCCTCCTCGACGAACGGTTCGGCGTAGGCATGTTTGAGGACGACGACCTGTGTCACCGCGTGCGTCTCGCAGGCTACCGGCTCTTGTGCGCGGAGGACGCGTTTGTTCATCACTTCCACAGCGCCACATTTCGCCGACTGCCTGAAGAGGAGTATTGGCGCACTTTTGAGGCGAACCGCACCGGGTTCGAGCGCAAGTGGAATCTCCGATGGGTACCACACCAGTACCGTGCACGCCATGAAGGCAACCCCGCTGCGGTGGGAGCGACCCAATGAGAGTTGTCGTCTTGGGGGCCGGCGGGCAGCTGGGGCGCGAAGTCACGGAGGCCTTTCGCCGGGACGACGTCATCGGCCTGAGCAGGTTGGAGCTCGACATTTGTGACTTTGGATATGCCCGTCGGGTGCTGACGGATCTCCGTCCTGATGTGGTTGTCAACGCCGCGGCGTTCACGCGGGTGGACCAGTGCGAGGTTGAGCCGGGGCGCGCGTTCTGGGTGAATGCGTTTGCGGTTCGGAACCTGGCCGCGGTCTGTGCTGAACTGAGCGCGGCGCTTGTCCACGTGAGTACGGGATATGTCTTTGATGGACACAAGATGACGCCCTACGTGGAGGACGACCTGCCTGCGCCGCTCTCGGTTTACGGGGTCTCAAAGCTGGCGGGCGAGCACTTTGCGCGGAGCCTGGCTCCACGACACCTGATCGTCCGCACCTCGGGCCTCTACGGCGAGTCGGCGTCAGGCAGGCATGCAAACTTCGTCGAGAAGATGTTGCGCCTGGCGGATGCAGGGCACCCCATCCGCGCTGTGGCGGATCAGGTGCTGACACCTAGTTCGGCCACGGATGTCGCTGCCAAGATTGCCGAACTGGTCCGCCGTGAGTGCAGTGGCCTGTACCACGTGACCAATACCGGACAGTGTTCGTGGTTCGAGTTTGCGGCGGAGATCTTCCGGCTGACGGGCCTCACCCCAGAACTGGTTCCCGTAAGCTCGGACGAGTGCGACGCTCGGGCCCGCCGGCCCAGGTACTCGGTCCTGGCGCACAAACGGCTGGTTGAGTCGGGTCTCGACGACCTTCCGCCTTGGCAGGAGGCACTGGCGCGGTACCTGCGCGCCCGAGGAAATCTGACATAGCCAGCCGCTGGCGACCGGGCGTCTCCGTGGGCACACGTCGCCATTCCCGCCCACCATGCGCATCCTCCTCTCCTACGTAGTCGTCGGCCGGGGCGGCGACGCCGTCCAGATGCTGGCCCTCGCCCGCGCCATGCGCGACCGCGGCCACACCGTGGCCATGGCCGGTGGGCACGAGCTGGCGCCGTACGCGTTTGCGACCCCGGGTTCGCGCCTGCGGGCAGTGGCCCGACGGCTGCCATGGTGGACGAAGGACATACTGGAGCTGGGCCTGGGTCTGGCCGCCGCCCGGCGCGCCGCGCGCGCCTGTCGGACGGTGCGTCCCGATCTCATCGTGCATCGTCCTGGCCTCTATGACGCGGTGATCTCGCAACTGGCCGACCGCTGGCGGATACCGCTGGCACTCTACCTGGACTCTCACGTGGAGGCCGAGCGGGCGTTCCGCAGGCAGCGGTACTGGCGCGCCCTCCACCGGCGTGCGATGTGGACGCTGGCGCAGCGGGCCACGGTGGCGGTGGTGCCCTCGCGGGCCGTGGCCGAGTACTACGCCCGACTCGGCATCGCCCAACACAAGATTGAGGTAGCGCGCAATGCGGTGAGCGAGCGTCACCTGCAATGGGGCGCTGACCCCGCGGTCGCACCGCCTCCCCTTACGGATCCTGACCGGTGCGCTGTCGGGTTCGTGGGGAGCCTCTCACGCTGGCACCGCGTGGACCTGTTGCTGGACGCCCTGGCGCTCCTGGTGCGAGGGCAGATCGGAGCACGCCGGCGCTATGAGCTCGTCGTCGTCGGGCATGGGGAGGAAGCTCACGCACTGGAGGCGCGGGTGGCAGCGTGGGGGCTGGGGGCGGTGGTGAACTGGCGGGGGCCGATGGGGCACGATGATGCCGTGCGCGCTGCGGGGACGTTTGACGTGGCCGTGCTTCCGGACACGCTGGACACCGGCGCGCCGATGAAGCTTGCGGAGTACGCGGCGATGGGACGCCCCATGGTCGCGCCCGACCGTCCCAACATCCGCGAACTGTTCGTCCCGGGCCAGGAGATTACCCTGGTGCCGCCGGGCGACGCCCGCGCGTTGGCGGAAGCGATCTGGGCGCTGGCGCAGGATCCCGAGGCCGCGCGGCGGATGGCAGCCGCGGCTCGGGCGCGGGTGCTCGGGTGCACGTGGGAGGCCCTGGTCGATCTGCTGGTGGCCCGCGCAACGGCGTCGCCGCCTTGACAGTGGCGCAGCGCCCATATTAGACTACCCCGTGGCTCGCTCGCCGGGTGACCGCGTGGTCCCCGGCGTTCTTGACGCCATGCGCCGGTGTCAGAGAGGACTCCATGAAGACCTACGTGCCAACCGCTGCCGAGGTCAAGCCTCGGTGGCACGTCATCGATGCCGATGGGAAGGTGCTCGGCCGGCTGGCCGCCAGGGTGGCGACGCTGTTGCGGGGCAAGCACAAGCCCACGTACCAGCCGCACATGGACACCGGCGACTTCGTCATCGTCGTCAACGCGGCCGGCGTCCGCCTGACGGGGCGCAAGCGACACCAGAAGGAGCTGATCCGGCACTCCGGTTTTCCAGGAGGCCTCAAGCGCATCCCCTACGACGTGCTGCTCAAGACGCATCCCGAGCGGGTGATCACCGAGGCGGTGCGGGGGATGCTGCCCAAGACCCGTCAGGGCCGCATGCTGGTCAAGAAGTTGAAGGTCTATCGGGGCGCCCAGCATCCACACCAGGCCCAGCAGCCGACGGTACTGGAGCTGTAAGCCCGGCCAGGTCGAGTAGCGCGAGAGCGAGGGATTGGACGTGGCAGCGACGCAGGTGCTGGCTCTAACATCGGGTAGCCGGAAAGAGGCGATCGCCCGCGTGAGGCTTGTGGCGGGCAGCGGAACCATTACGATCAACAACAGGCCGCTGGAAGCGTACTTCACCACCGCGCCTCTCCAGACCCTGGTGCGCCAGCCGCTGGTCGCGACCGGCGCCGACGCCCGCTTCGACGTCATCGCCACCGTCTCAGGTGGCGGCATCTCCGGGCAGGCTGGAGCGGTCCGACACGGGATCGCTCGGGCCCTGCTGACGACCGACGAAGGGCTGCGTCCGGCCCTGCGCGCGGGCGGGTTCCTGACCCGCGATCCTCGGGAGAAGGAACGCAAGAAGTACGGGCGCAAGCGGGCGCGCAAGGGCTTCCAGTACAGCAAGCGCTAGGTTTCGGCAACGCGGATGGGCCGCACGCGCGTGGCGACTCTCAGGCGCGGGCGGCCCCGGCGTTTCTTGAGGAGGGCATATGCGACTGTCCGGCCGTGACTACCTGTCTGTCGACGACTTGGCGCCCGACGAGCTGTGGGGCGTGCTCGAGTTCGCGCGCCACCTCAAGGCGCGGGCTGCAGCGGGTGACCGGCCGCCGCTACTGGCGGGCAAGACGCTGGCCATGGTCTTCGAGAAACCGTCGCTGCGCACCCGCGTCAGCTTCGAGGTGGGCATGTTCCAGCTCGGTGGCATGGCGGTCTACCTGGGGCCCCAGGATATCCAACTGGGCGTGCGCGAGTCGGTGGCCGACGCGGCCCGCAATCTTGAGCGCATGGCCGACGGGATCATGGCCCGCACGTTCGCCCACGCCACGGTCGTCGGCCTGGCCGAGAGCGCGGGTTGCCCGGTCATCAACGGTCTGTCTGACCTCGAACATCCATGCCAGGCCCTGGGGGACCTCCTGACCATCATCGAGCGCTTTCCCCGCCTTTCGGACGTGCGGATCGCCTGGGTCGGTGATGGCAACAACGTCTGCCACTCGCTGATCCTGGGCGCGGCCAAACTCGGGTTGGCCCTGACGGTGGCGACCCCGCCGGGCTACGCGCCGTCCGAGTCCATCGTGGCCCGGGCGCGGGCCATCGCATCCACGACCGGCGCGGAGCTGGCACTCACCACAGATCCCGGCGGGGCTGTCCAAGACGCCGATGTGGTGTACACCGACGTGTGGGCCAGCATGGGTCAGGAGGCCGAGCGCGAGGAGCGGGCCAGGATCTTCCGGCCCTATCAGGTCAACGCCACCCTCCTGGCGCGGGCCCGGCTCACCACGGTGGTGATGCACTGCCTGCCGGCCCACCGCGGAGAAGAGATTACCGACGACGTGCTCGACGGTCCCCGCTCCATCGTCTACGATCAGGCTGAGAACCGTCTGCATGCACAGAAGGCCTTGTTGGCCATGATCCTATAGAGGGCCATGCCGATTCGACCGGTTGACCTGCTGGACATCGCCATCGTCACCATCCTGGTCTATCAGGTCCTGCTCCTGGTGCGCGGGACCCGTGCGGTCCAGCTGACCATCGGGATCGCGGTCCTCGTGTTAGTCTACGTCGCCAGCCGTATCTTCAAGCTGAGCACGCTGCAGTGGGTGCTCTCGGGCCTCCCGGTGGCGATCCCCCTGGCCCTGCTCGTCATCTTCCAGCCCGAGCTCCGGCGCATGCTGGAGCAACTGGGTCGCGGCGGCGTATTTGCCGCCGGGTTCGGGCAGAGCCTGGGACGGGAAGAGACGATCCGGCTGGTCAACGATGTGGCCCGGGCGTGCCGCATCCTGTCCGGTCGCCGCACCGGCGCCCTGATCGTGCTCGAACGCCGCACCGGGCTCAACGACGTCATCGAGTCCGGTATCAAGGTCGATGCGCTGGTGACGGTGCAGTTGCTCATCACCACGTTCTTCCCCAACACGCCGCTGCACGACGGCGCGGTGGTCATCCGCGGGAACCGCCTGATGGCCGCGGGCTGCCTGCTGCCGCTCAGCGAGAACCCCAACCTCTCACGCACGCTAGGCACCCGACACCGCGCGGCGCTGGGGATCAGCGAGGTGACCGATGCCGTGGCGGTGGTCGTGTCCGAGGAGACCGGTGGCATCTCGGTGGCCAGCGAGGGCCGTCTCTTGCGCGGGCTCAGCGAGGAAGAGCTGAAGGTGACCCTCCTCGATCTGCTCGCGCAGGGAGGGACCCGGGGCGCGGCAATCTGGCCGTGGCGGCGCACGCAGCCCACCGCATGAGGGCGTGGTTGGGCGCGTTCCTCTCAGAGCGCGCCCGGCTCCTGTTGCTGTCCCTGGGCATCGCCGTGGCCCTGTGGTTCTATGTGGGGTCCACCGGCCGGCCGCCCCGGGAGGGTGCGCCGGTCGCTGCGCTGCGCCTCTACAACGTGGAGGTGACGTTTGTCGGGCTCGATGAGGGGGTCAAGGCCGTTGCCGCGCCTGCCGCCGTGGACATCGAGATGCGATGGCCCGCGACTGAAGTGCTGGCCGTGCGCCCAACCGACGTCCGCGCGGTGGCCGACCTGACCGCGCTTCAGCCGGGCTTCCACCGCGTCAGCCTGCGCATCCAGGTTCCTGCTGGCGTCACATCGGTGCAGGCCAGCCCGCCGGAAGTGCTGGTGACCCTCTCGAGGCCCTGATGAGACGTGGGACGCTACTTCGGCACCGACGGCATTCGAGGGGTCGCCAACGTGGACCTGACGCCGGAGCTGGTCTTCCGGGTGGGCCGTGCGGCCGGAGCGGAACTGCGGGGCGAAGGTGGGCTGTTCTTCGTGGGCCGCGACAGCCGGCTCTCAGGCCCCATGCTCGAGGCCGCGCTGGCGGCTGGCCTGTGCTCGACCGGCGCGTCCGTGGAGCTGGGCGGCCTGCTGCCCACGCCGGCGGTCGCCTACCTGGCTCGGATGCGCGGGGCGGCGGTCGGTGTCGTGATCTCAGCGTCGCACAATCCCGTTGAGGACAACGGCATCAAGTTCTTCGGCGGCGATGGCTATAAGTTGCTCGACGCCCATGAGGAGGCCATCGAGGCCCTCCTGGACCGGGACGACCTGCCCAGGCCGAGCGGGACGGCCATCGGCACGATCCGCGCCGTGCCAGAGGCCGAGGGGCGCTATCTCGAGTATCTGATGGGCCTGGCGCTGGCCCCGCTGCGCGGGGTGCGGGTGGTCGTGGATTGCGCGTACGGGGCAGCGGCCCGTCTGGCCCCGCGGCTCTGGGAAGCCCTGGGCAGCACGGTCATCCCCCTCCACGCCGAGCCGGACGGCTCCCGGATCAACGTGCAGTGCGGCTCGACGCACCTCGAGCCGCTGCGGGCGGCGGTACTGGCCGAGGGCGCGGACCTGGGGTTCGCGCACGACGGCGACGCCGACCGCGTGCTGGCCGTCGACGAGCAGGGCAACGAGGTCGACGGCGACGCCATTATGGGGATGTGCGCTCTCGACCGTCATCGCCGGGGGGTGCTGCCGGCGAGTACCGTGGTGGCCACGGTCATGAGCAACGCCGGGCTCGAGCGGGCGCTGCAGGCAGTCGGGATCCGGATGGAACGCACCAGGGTCGGAGACCGGTATGTGCTGGAGCGCATGCGCCAGATCGGCGCCGCCCTGGGCGGCGAGCAGAGCGGCCACATCGTCTTCCTGGATCGCGCCACGACCGGTGACGGCCTCCTGACAGCCATAGAGGTGACCAACGTCATGACGCGCACCGGGAAGCGCCTCTCGGAGCTGCGCGCCGCGATCCCCCGCTTTCCCCAGGTCCTCCGCAACGTCCGTGTCGCAGACCGCAACGATATCATGGACGCGCCGGAAGTGGTCCGCGCCGTGGCGGCTGCCCAGGACCGCCTGGCCGGCCGCGGGCGCATCCTCGTGCGGCCGTCGGGGACCGAGCCCCTGGTGCGCATCATGGTCGAAGCCGAGGGCCAGGACGAGGCCGAGGCGATCGCCGCCGAGGTGGCCGAGGTCATTCGTCGCCGCTTTGGGGAGCCGCCGTGACCGTGCCGGTCGGTGGACCACCCCAACGCTTCGTCCTCGGCGCCCAGGTTCACGCCGTGGACCTGGAGGGTGCGCTGGCGTGGATTCAGAGACGGATTGCCGCCCGCGTGCCCGGCTACGTGGTCACCCTGAACGGCGCGTTACTGGTGCAGGCGGCGCGCCAACCCGATCTCAGAGATTTGGTAAACGGCGCGGGGCTGGTCACAGCCGATGGCGTCGGCGTGCTGCTGACCGCCCGGATCCTCGGTGTCGATCTCCGCGGGAGGGTCGCGGGGATTGACCTGACCCTGGCGCTGCTCGAGCTGGCCGCGGCGGCCGGGTATCGGGTCTTCCTGCTGGGGGGTGCCCCAGGGGTGGCCGAGGCTGCCGCCGCCGAGATGCGGCGTCGTCACCCGGCGTTGCGTGTCGTGGGCACGCGGCATGGCTACTTTGCGCCCGACGATGAACCTCGCCTGGTGGACGAGATCCGAGCCGCGGCCCCAGACGTGCTCCTGGTCGCCCTGGGCGCGCCGCGCCAGGAACGCTGGATGCAACGCTGGTGCGCGGAGCTGGGTGTGCCTGTGTCCATTGGCGTCGGCGGCTCGCTCGACGTCATCGCCGGGCGCCTGCCGCGGGCGCCGATGTGGATGCAGCGCGCTGGGCTCGAGTGGCTGCACCGGGCGCTGCGGGAACCCAGGCGGTGGGCAGTCGTCCGCACCATCCCGCCGCTGTTCCTGCTCGCCGCGCGCGACCGACTCCGCAAAGCGGCACGGAACTCGGCGGGGCTGCCCGGCGGCAGGGAGCCCGGGTGAGTGGAGCGAACTGAATCGCACACCGGATAGCAGGGGGAGGTGAGGCCGCACAGCCTGTGCCCTAGCGCCCGGACCCGGCTCCGTGATGCCGGGTTGACGAGGGAGGGGAGCTCGGAGTATCGGCGGGTGACCCTAGGCGCCATCCGCGCCTGCACAGCCTCAGCCCTGATCCCACGTGACTGAGGCCAAGGACGCCGACAAACCCCGGAGGCGACTCCGGGCCAAAAGGCGTTCCAGGACCCAGCGGTACCGACTCATTTTACCCGCGCCTGGGAACGACCAGGTCAGCGGTCTGTGCGCGCCGTTCCCGGTTCGGGCATCTCGATGCGTGCGGAGGTCTACCATGTGCGGCATCATGGGTTACATCGGGCCACGGCAGGCGCTGCCCATCCTGCTGGACGGGCTGCGGCGCCTGGAGTACCGCGGGTACGACTCGGCAGGCGTGGCCGTGCTCAATGGCGGCCACATCGAGCTGTGCAAGTCCGCCGGCAAGCTCGGAGTCCTTGAGCGCCGGCTCGCCGACCGCCCGGTGCGCGGGCAGGTGGGCATCGGTCACACGCGCTGGGCGACCCACGGCAATCCCACCGACGCCAATGCCCATCCGCACAGCGACTGCACCGGCCGGTGCGTGGTGATCCACAACGGGATTATCGAGAACTACCTGTCGCTGCGGGAGCGGCTGAAGGCTGCCGGACACGTGTTTCGATCGGACACCGATACCGAGGTCCTCGCCCACCTGATCGAGGATGAACTCAAGGGGCGGCCTGCGGCGCAGCCGGACCGGTTGGAGGTCGCGGTCCGCGCCGCCGTTCGCCAGACCCGCGGCGCCTACGCCATCGTGGTGATGAGCGCAGATCACCCCACGCGGATCGTCGCGGTTCGGATGATCAGCCCGCTGATCGTGGGGCTTGGCCAGGGCGAGACGTTACTGGCTTCGGACATCCCGGCGTTGCTGCCCTATACGAGGGATGTACTGGTCGTGGGTGACGGGGAGATGGCCGTCATCCAGCCCGGGGAAGCCTCGATTACCGATCTGGATGGCCGTCCGATCCACCGCCTGACCCAGCACATTACCTGGGACGCCGCCATGGCCGAGAAAGGCGGATACCCTCACTTCATGCTCAAGGAGATCTACGAGCAGCCGCGAGCCCTCCAGGAAACCACCATGGGCCGGCTCGACCGCGACGACGCCGTCGAGCTGGACGGTGTGGTGTTTCCGGACGGCTTCGTCCAGCGCCTGGAGAAGGTCTGGATACTGGCCTGCGGCACGGCGTACCACGCCGGTCTGGTCGGCCGGTGGGTGATCGAGCATCTGGCGCGCATCCCTTGCGAACCGGATCTGGCGTCTGAGTTGCGCTACCGTGATCCCCTGGTTGCCGGCGCCACGCTCGCCGTGACCATCAGCCAGTCGGGCGAGACTGCCGATACCCTGGCGGCCGCCCGAGAGACGCGCGCGCGGGGCAGCCGGCTGCTGGCCGTGACCAATGTGGTGGGCAGCACCCTGGCCCGCGAAGCGGACGACGTGTTGTTTATCCGGGCCGGGCCAGAGATTGCCGTGGCCTCCACGAAGGCATATTCCACCATGCTGGTGGCACTCCAGTTGCTGGCCCTCGACCTCGGCCTGCGGCGGGGGGTTCTACCGCGCCAGCGCGCCAGAGAACTGATCGCCGCCCTGCGCCACCTGCCGGTGCTGGCTCAGGCAGTCCTGGACCGGGCGGAGCCGGTGCGCGGGCTGGCACGCCGGCTCGTGGGAGCCGAGCACGCCTTCTTCATCGGGCGCGGCCTGGACTACGCCGTGGCCATGGAGGGGTCGCTCAAGCTCAAAGAGATCTCCTACCTCCACAGCGAGGCCCTGGCCGCTGGCGAACTCAAGCACGGCACGCTGGCGCTGGTCACCCCGGCCACCCCGGTCTTTGCGCTGGTCACCCAACGCGCGGTCCGCGAAAAGACCCTCTCCAACATCCAGGAGGTCCGGGCGCGCGGCGCCCAGGTCATCGCCGTCGCCTACGACGACGATGAGGAAATCGCCGGGCACGCCGATGTGGTGTTGCGCATTCCGCCCACAGACGACCTTCTGGCGCCAGTCCTGGCGATCCTGCCGCTGCAGCTCTTCGCCTACCACATGGCAGCCCTGCGCGGCCACGACATCGACCAGCCCAGGAATCTGGCCAAGAGCGTGACGGTGGAGTAGGCTGGGGATATGAGCATGAATATCGACGACGAATTGCTTGCGATCCTGGCCTGTCCGGTGGATCACGCGCCTGTGAGACGGGAGGGCGACCGTATTGTGTGCACGCAGTGCGGCCGGCGCTACCCTATTCGTGACGAGATTCCGATCATGCTCATCGAGGAGGCCGAGCTGCCCGGATGAGCGTGTTGGGGATCGGCGTTGATGTGGTCGAAGTCGGCCGCATTGCCCGTGCCCTCGATCGCTGGGGCGAGGCCTTCGTGCGCCGCATCTACACTCCGGCGGAGATCGCCCGCACAGAAGCCGGCGTGGCGCGCACAGCCCGCCTGGCCGCGCGCTTTGCCGCTAAAGAGGCGGTCATGAAAGCGCTGGGCGTGGGGTGGCGCGCCCTGGCCTGGCGCGACATCGAGATCACCAGCGATCCGACCGGCCGGCCCGTCGTGCGCCTGCACGGCGCGGCCAGGCGCCTGGCGGAAGAACGCGGCATCCGCTGTGTGCTGGTGGCGTTGTCGCACACGCACGCCCACGCGGTCGCCAGTGCCGTCGCGCTCGGACCTTAGGGACCCACCGGGAGCAAGACGAAGAGAGGCGCTGGCTTTGTCCGACTTTTCACCGTCTTCGGTCGCGCCGCCGGTTCTTACCGCCACGTGGCTGATCTCGGGAGTTACCTCCCAAGAAGACCTTGCAGCTCTCAGAGTCCACGTGCGCGACGTTTGACTCGGCTACTTCGCCGTTAGGCTCGCGCCTCTCTGGCCCTCACCCTAGCATCGCCGCCCTGGCAGCGTCAATCCCCAACGCTCGTTCTGGGGGTGTGGATACTGTGGGCAAGCGACAGGAAACTGCAGATGCGGACAAGAAGCCTCGATCGTGCGCCTTCCCACGAACGAGGAGATGGCCGCCCTCGACCGGCGCGCCGAGGAGGAGTTCGGGGTACCCACGCTGCTCCTCATGGAGGCCGCCGGGCGCGGGGTGTTCGAGGCTGCCCTCCGTCTGGCCTCCCGGGCCTCGCCCCGGGTCGTCGTGGTCTGTGGCAAGGGTAACAACGGCGGAGACGGGCTGGTGGCGGCCCGCCTGATGCTCGCGGCAGGCTGGCGGGTGTCCGTCGTACTGGTGGCGCGGGATGCCGAAGTGAGTGGAGACGCCGCCGTCAACCTGCGAGCCGCGCGCCGGGCAGGGGTCGAGGTCATCAACCTGGACAGCACCGCGATTCCGGCGCTGGGGGGGCTGCTGGCCTCGGCGGACCTGATCGTGGACGGTCTGTTCGGAACCGGCTTTCGGGGTCCCGCCGCGGGCCTCGCTGCCAAGACCATCGAGCTCATCAACAGCGCCGGGCGGCCGGCGCTGGCGATCGACATACCCTCCGGCGTCCACGGCGACACCGGGGCTGTGGACGGTCCAGCGGTCCGGGCCACGGCCACGGTGACCATGGGCCTTCCTAAGATCGGCCTCCTGCTGCCACCGGGCGCCGAGTACGCTGGCCGCATCTGGGTGGCGGACGTCGGCCATCCTCGCCGGCTGGTGGATGCGTCGGGCGTACGGACCTTTCTGCTCACCCGGCAGGCCGTGGACCAGGCGATCCTCAGGCGCCCCCTGGCCGCCCACAAGGGGAACTTCGGCCGCGTGCTCGTCATCGCCGGGTCGGTGGGGCACTCCGGTGCCGCGGTCCTGGCAGCGCTGGGTGCGATGCGGGCCGGGGCGGGTCTGGTGACACTCGGAGTCCCGGCGGCCATCTATCCGGTCGTCGGGCCGGCGGTGATCGAGGGCATGCCGGTACCGCTGCCTGATGACCAGGGCGCACTCGCCGCCGAGGCTGCGGCCCGGGTCCTGGAGATGGCCGCGTCGGCCGACGTGGTCGCCTGCGGCCCCGGCCTGTCCACCCTGCTCGGGCCGCGGGCCGTCGTCTTGGGCCTGCTCGCCGAGAGCTCGCGGCCGCTCGTGCTCGACGCGGACGCGCTGAACATCCTGGCGGGGCTACGCGGGCCCTGGCCTCAGAGGCAGTCGCCGGTGATCCTGACCCCGCACCCGGGGGAGATGGCCAGGCTCCTGGGGAAGACAGTCGAGGGCATTCAGCAGCAACGGATCCAGGTCGCCCGGGCGGCTGCCGAGCGCTTCGGCGCCGTCGTCCTGCTCAAAGGGGCGCGCAGCGTCGTGGCTGATCCGTCCGGCGACGTCGTGGTCGTGCCGACCGGGAATCCGGCTATGGCGAGCGGCGGCATGGGTGACGTGCTCACTGGCGCAGTGGCGGCCTTCGTGGGCCAGGGGCTTCAGCCGGCCGCTGCCGCCGGCGTGGCTGCTTACCTGCACGGCCTCGCGGGGGACCTGGTTGCGGCCGCCTCAGGGCCCGCAGGGATCCTCGCGGGCGAGGTGGCAGCCGCCCTGCCCAGGGCGCTCGCCGCGGTGCGCGCGTCCGCGGTGGAAGAACTCGTCACGCCGCTGGCTCCGGCCCCAGACGCCTGACGGGGTGGCGGCATCGTCGAAGGAGGACCGTACGTGGCTGCGATCGCCTACGTAAATGGCACGATCAGTTCCATTGAAGACGCCCGGGTCTCTGTCGAGGATCGCGGCCTGCAGTTCGGCCACAGCGTGTACGAGGTCGTCTACGCCATCAATGGGGCGTACTTCCGGCTGGCGGAGCACCTGGCCCGGCTGGAGCGGAGCCGCCGGGCCGCGGAGATCCCGCCGCCCGCGGCCCCCGACGAGATCGCGGCAGTCGCGCGGCGCCTCCTGGAGATGTCGGCCGAACGCGAAGGTGCCCTCTACGTCCAGATCACCGCGGGGACCGCACCGCGCCAGCACGTGCGTGTGGCGCCGGTGGCGCCCACGCTGATCATGACGTTTCGGCCTCTGGCCCGGGCTCAAGAGGGGGCGGGCGGAGACGGCGTGCGGCTCATCACGCACCCGGACCTGCGCTGGGTCCGCCGCGACATCAAAGCGACCACGCTGTTGCCCAACGTCCTCGCGCGTGAGGAGGCTGCGCGGCGAGGAGCCTACGAAGCGCTCCTCTACGAGCCCAACGGTGTGATCACGGAGTGTTCGGCCGCGAACTTCTTCGCGGTCGTAGACGGACAGCTGCGCACGCACCCGTCTGACGGGAAGATTCTCGAAGGCGTGACCCGTGCCGCCGTTCTGGAGCTGTGCGGGGCGCTGGGCCTGGTCTGCGACG
>JAVKIJ010000079.1:0-14165 GCA_031459535.1 Candidatus Fervidifonticultor quintus
TTTAATGTCTGAGTACGGGCTCAGCGAGGAGCAGGCCCGCGGGTTCATCCAGGCGCTGGAGGCTGAGGGGGAGGCGGCTAAGGCTGCCGCCATGATGCGCTGTGCCTCTGCGATCTCATCGTAAGTGCCCACATCAATGTACCAACCGTGCCGAAAGTGATGCCCTACCACGCGCAGCCCTCGGGCCAGACTGGCGTCAATCACGTCCCCAAAGACCAGCTCGCGCTTTTCGTCCGATGGCGTCCAGCCTTCACGGGTTGAGTGGAGGAGGTCGGTGAACGCAGGGCCCCACACCGCAAGCCCCCACATCAGGCGCAACAATGTGTGAGCGGGCTTGTCCACGTGGGCGCGCACACGGCCGGTCCTGTCTACGTCCACCATTCCGAATTTCCAGGGCCGGGTGGTGGTAAAGAGGCCTAGGGTCAGATCAGCCCGACGCGAGGCATGGACTTCCGCCAGCGTCTTTAAGGCATCCGGAGGATGGAAAACCGTGTCCGGCATTCCGAACAGGACTGTTGCCTGTCCCATCCAGGGGTACGCGAGATCGATGGCATGGACCATTCCTTCAGGCTCCTCCTGGAACAGGTAGGCGATGCGAGTGCCAAACCGGGTTCCAGCCCCGTAGTAGCGCACGATGTCAAACTTGCGGTCGCCCACGACCATGTAAATCGCGGCGGCGCCCGCCCTCGCCATAGCCTCGACCACGTACTGGCTGACCACCTTGGGCCGACGGTGAACCTCCCCGTCGACCGCATAGGGCTGCCACCCTATGGGAAACAGCTCCTTCGGACCCGGGTATGGTGCGAGTCTGGAGCCCTTGCCCGCTGCCGGAATGACTCCGATCCGCCCGGTCACAAGGCATCCCCCCGCCCCTCCCGGCTGCATGAGCCGACCGAGAGCGGATCCCGCGCAGTCGAGGCGCGTTCCCGCACCGCTCGGTAGAGGGTCAGGAGTTCGTCCACGTGTGCATCCATCTTCCGCGGAGGAGACACTCGAGACGAATATTGGTCGACAAGCGCAGGCTCGGCCAGTACCGTCTCAATCTGTGCCCGTAGAGACGCGGGGTTCGCCGCCTCGAACAGCAGGCCGTTGAACCCGTGGTGCACGTATTCGGGAATCGCCCCGACGTCTGCTCCAATGATAGGCAGACCGGCCGCCTGAGCTTCCAATCCCACCAGGCAGATAGTTTCCTGCATGATGGAGGGTAAAATGAGCACGTCTATTCTGTCCAGGATCTGCGGGAGGTCCCGCTGGTCATAGCCGCCGTGGAACACGGCGCCCGGGTGGCAACCGGACAGATTCAAAAGATAGCGGCGATCTTCAGGGCGGACCGATCCGAAGAAGTGGAACTCCGCAAGGTCGGGTGCGACCCCGCGCATGGCTGCGGCCAGCACGTGCGCTCCCTTGAACGGACTCACCCGGCCCACGAAACCGAACCGGATCGGGTACCCCGTGAACCTGCGCTGCCGCCACTGGATCCGGTCAAGGGTTGGGGTGGAGATGGGTACGACCGATATCCTGTCAGCCGGATAACCGTGAGCCACGTACATGCGTTTGGCGAATTCAGACACGGCCAGCAACGCCGAGGCAGCCAGCAGGGATTGCCGATAGGATCTCTCCCGGGCAGCAAAGACCTGTGCCAGGGCCTCCACGGACGGTGACATTCGAAGGTGCCCATCGCTTGAAAATGGGCGCGAGACAAATTGCGAACTCTTCCCTCCCGCTGCAGCCCGATACACCCTGGCCGCGGACTGCAACACAGGAACAACGACAGTCCGCGCGCCTGCCGGCAAGGCAGCCAGGAGCCGATCCGCCCTACCGTGGGGATCATGGGACCCGCAGTACCGCGCGCAGTTTACTCCTCCTTCAGAACCCCAGCAAGGCTGCAAGTCCGGCCGGACGAGCACCAACCGCCGGCAGAACGATGCGAAATCATGGAGTGTGACGATGACGGGCGCACCTAAAGAACCCAGCACCGCTCCAAAGGTTGGTGGGAGGTCGCGCAGGTCGTGAATGTGGATGATGTCTGGCGTGGTGGCGCGGATGCCGCCGACAAGCGCCGCCAAACTCCCTGTTCTGGCCGTGCACAAGTGGCGCACGTCATATCCCTGAGCGGCCAGATAGGCTGCGAGGCCAGAAACATACACCGACACTCCCGTCCGAATACCGGAATAGTTGTCCGCAGAAATGAGAGCCACTCTCATGGTTGTTTCACGAAAGACCGGTTTGGTACTTTCGCGCGCCGGAGCCTCGTGAGCTTCGACCGCATCCCACGGTAAATACTTGTCGGGTCCATAGCCGCAGCTCTCGCCAGGTGGGCGAAAGACCTGTCCCACCGGTGCTCCTTCCCCACGAGCCAGGAGAGCACGAGGTGGAACGTCGCCCACGCTCGGCGGATCCTGAGCGGGTCGGTGATAATGTCGCCACGAGAACAGATCTCCGCTATCATTCGCCGCACCATGCTGAGGCTTTCCTCCAACGCAGACAGCCCCATTCCGGGACCCCTGTAGCCCAAGGGACGTAGGCCGTAACTGATGGACATGTAAAACTGAGGGTCTTCGAGGAGCCGCGGGCGCAAGCGGAGACCTTCGATCACCAAGCCCAGGCCAGATTCCCACTCGCCGACTACAATCCTCCCGACGCCGTTGGAGATCAATATGCGGCTGCGTGTCCGGATTCTGTTTTCGTCGCTCCACTGATCTGGCGGAATCACCCTATCCAATTTCTCTAGCACTCTGAACTGATTTTCCAGACATTCCTCAAGGTTGCCACCCAGGTTGGTTGAGTGAAGACGCTTGTGTACGAGCACTTCGGGGATGTTCGCGAACGTATAGCCCGCCATAACGAGGCGAACGCAAAAATCCCAGTCCTCGCACGCCCGCAGGCTCGGGTCGAACATCCCAGCCTTCTCGATACACGACCTGGGAATCATCATCGCCGATGGAGCCACCCAGCACTCCTCCGGGCATCTGGTCAGGACATCACCGTTAACAATGATCCGCCGGGGTTCCTCTGGAAGGAGGTTCCTCGCCTGGTCCACGTAGGCACACAAGCAGTAGGCGACCGCATCGGGATCTGTGACTAAGGCACCGACCTGCCGCTCCAATTTCTGTGGCAGCCAGATGTCATCGTCATCCAAGAAGGCGATGTACTCCCCACGGCTGTGAGCTATTCCAGTGTTCCTGGCTGCACCCGCCCCTTGGTTGGGCTGGTAGAGGTACCTCACAGGAGGGCCGTACGCCAGGACCCGTTCACGAGTGTCATCCGTGGAGCCGTCGTCCACCACAATGATCTCAGAATGTGGCCACGACTGGTTTAAGGCGCTCTGGATCGCATCGTCGAGGAACTGTCCCCGATTGTGGGTAGGGATAATGACGCTGACCAGAGGATTTTTCACGGCCGCCCTCCGAACGTCCGCCTTCCTGCCCCTGTCACGTCCACCGCAAGCAGTTGTTATCCCTTGCCGATGTGAACCATCCAAATTCCTGTAGCCTTCCAGAGGACATAACGGAACTTCTGAATATACAACGGGAGACCCCTGACGCGCCTGTATGCTGAACCCGCATCCGTTCGAAGCCCGAGGCCCACCAACGCGATATGCCACCGCATCCCGTTGAATCTCGCCACGCCACCAGAGAGATGATGAGGGTAGTCATCGTTACGGAAGGAACTCGCCTTTTGAACAAGGACCCCCCCGAAGCGCATGGCGCGAACCAGTCGGCGGGCCGTCCCGAGAGGATCAGGCAGATGCTCAAAGACGTCAAAACACAAGATCATGTCATAAACATTCTGCAACACCGGAAGAAATGACCGTACGGGAATGATGGAGGCTCGCATGCCCCTTCGGGCAAACCGATGCCGGGCGAACTGGAGCGTGGGGCCATCCACGTCCATCAGGGTCACCTCATACCCCCGGCTGGCAAGAAATAAAGAGTCAGTACCTATTCCGCAGCCGAAGTCCAGAACCCGCTGATATCCAGCGTGTGGCGGAAACCTGTCAGTTACCTCCTGAAGGATCTGCCAGTAAGGCATCCGAGCTTCACTCGCATGCCACTGCATGAGCTCCCAGATATACAAGTCCGTTGTGGCATAAAAAGCCAGGATTTCCTCGGGCATCTTAGGATCTGCTCTCCTCCACGCTTCAGCCAGCTCGCGCGGGGAGTAGGATCTCAGGCGCCTCAGGCACTCCTCTCTCGGCATGCCGGTAAAACTAGCCAGGTCGTCCAAATCGTCCTCGGTAAGGTAGACTGGATCGAACCTCGGGGCGACAGTTGCCGCGGGCGGCGCTATGGGCATGGTCTGACCTCCCACCGGTGCTCAATGTGCACTGGTCCGTCTACGGTCGTAAGCGCCACAGTCGCTGGGCCCTCGCCTCGCAGCGTGCCCACAACGCGGAACGCTCCGATGGCCTGCCAGTCGAAAACATCGCCTATGGCCTGTTCTCCACGAACCGAACACCACAGCTGATACACGCGGGGCAACAGTGGAATCTTGTATAAAGCGCAGCACACCTCCGTTTCTCCCTCCATCCTGCTAGGAGCGTTGCCGTCCACGAGCATCGAACAGAGTGCCAAGTTCCCGTACCGACCATCGGTTATTCCGATACTGACATGGGGTCTGATGATTGTGCCGACTGTCCTGAAACGAAGCCGAACTTCCAGATCCTCACCTGTCGAAAAGGTGTAGCGTTCGCTTCCATCAGCAGCGTGACAACTTACTCTGATCAGCTCGATCTGTCTTGAGGGTCGGCGTGCAGCGCCAGTCCCGATTCCCGTCAGGCGGAGTCCGTCCACCCAATGCAAATAGGCCTTCAGAACCTCCCGTACGGGCCCGGCGGCATGGATGCGTCCCCCCGCCAGAAAGACGGCCTTTCCGCAGACGGTCTCTACCGCCGACAGGTCATGCGACACGAACAGAATAGTCCGCCCTTCCGCTACCAGCTTCGTCATCCGCTCGACGCACTTGGCCTGGAACCCTGCGTCCCCCACGGCCAGGGCCTCGTCCACGACGAAGATGTCGGGGTCCAGGTGGCTGGCAATGGAGAACCCCAGGCGCAACTGCATCCCGGACGAGTACATCTTGACCGGCGTATCCAGGGCGTGGGTCAGTTCTGCAAACTCCACAATCGCGTCGAACCGACGGCCGATCTCCCTTCGGGTCATGCCCATAATGCGCCCGTACAACCAGATGTTCTCCCGTCCGGTGAGTTCCGGGTGGAGACCCGAACCTACTTCAATGAGAGCTCCCACCCGCCCTCGCACCCTGACACGGCCCTCGGTGGGATAGGTGATCCGGGAGATCAGCTTGAGGATGGTGGTCTTGCCGGCGCCGTTGGGGCCGATGATGGCAAACGCCTCACCTGGAGCCACCTCGAAGCTGACGTGGTCCAGCGCCAGCGTCCCCTGAGGTTCGCGCGGGCGGCGCGCGACCATCCCCAGTGCCGCGCGACCGATGCCCGCCAGGTGGTCGCGCAGGGTCGCGTACCGCGGACCTCCACCCCGGTAGCGCTTGGTCACCTCTTCCAGCCGCACCGCCCAGGTCATATCAGATCGCGTCGGCGAAATCCGGCTCCAGACTCTTGAAAAGCAGATAGCCCGCCACGAGGACGGCCGCCGACCCGAGGGCGCTGGACAGGACAAGCGATGGATCGGGCAGACGTCCTCCGGCCACAGCCTGGCGGATCGCCTCCAGCGCCCCCGCCGCCGGATTGGCAGCCACATACAGGACCTGCCATCGCTCGGGTACCAGACCCAGCGGGTAGGCCACCGGGCTGGCGAACATCCACAGTTGCAGCAGGAGCGGCACCACGTAGCGGAAGTCCCGGTAGTACACGGTCAGCGCTCCCAGCCCCAGAGCTGCGCCGGTAGCCAGGGCCGCCAGAAGGAGCCACAGAGGGACCACCAGCAGGACAGTCCAGGAGACCAGGGTGCCCAGCCAGGGTCCGAGCGCGGCCAGCAACAGGAGCCCCACGGCGAAGTCCAGACCGGCACCGAGCACGGCACCCACGATGGGCGCCTCGCGGGGGAAGTAGATCTTGCGCAGCAGGGCGGCATCCCCCAGCAAGGCCAGAGCCCCGAAGCTCACGGCCGTCTGCAGGAAGAACCAGGGCACCAGCGCGGCCAGGGTCGACGCCGCGTAGCTGGCCCCTCCGCCGGCAATGCCTGAGAGCCTCCCGAAGACGACGCTGAAGATGAGCAAGAACGACAGCGGCTGCAGCACCACCCACAGGACGCCCAGGACAGCCTGCTTGTACTTGACCCGGACGTCCCGTTCCGCAAACGCCAGCACCACCTCTCGGAACGCCCACAGTTCCCGCAGGGCCTGCCCCAGCGGCTGCCGCTTCCGCCCTTCAACGACCAGCTCCACCATCACGAGCCTCCCCCATCCACGCGAGCCGCCGCGGGGACCGCCACCTCCGCCTCCGGCACCGGCGTGGACGGGCCGACGTAGGTGAAGCCGTGGTCCGCAGCGCGGCGCACCCCCGCGAGTCCCCGGCCGTCCACCACCATCCTCCGGCCGACCAGACTTCCCATCCGCTCCCAGTCCAGCACCTCGAACTGGGGCCAGTCCGTCAGGATGAGCACCGCCTCGGCGCCTCGCGCCGCCTCGTACGGGGTCGGGCAGCAGACCATCGCCGGCACGGCGCGCGCGGCCTCTGCCTCAGCGGCCGGGTCAAACGCCCGGACCACCGCCCCGCGATTCAACAGAGCGCGCACCACCGCCAGCGCCGGCGACTCGCGTACATCGCTGGTCCCGCCCTTGAAGGCCAGTCCCAGAACGGCCACCGCCTTGCCGGCCAGACCACCCACCAGCCGGTCCACGCGTTCTGCGAAACGGGCCGGCTGGGTTGCGTTGACCTCCATAACGCTCTCCAGAAGCGCAGGCCGCACTCCCCGGGCGCGGGCGGTGGACACAAGCGCCCGGAGGTCCTTGGGCAGGCATGATCCGCCGAACCCGATTCCGGCCCGGAGGTAGTGCGGGCCGATCCGGGGGTCCAGACCCATGCCCTCGGCCACAGCCGCCACGTCCACCCCCACCGCCTCGCACAGGGCGGCAATCTCGTTGACGAACGATACTTTGGTCGCCAGGAACGCATTGGATGCATGCTTGATCATCTCGGCGGTCGCAGGGTCGGTGACCAGGATCGGACAGTCCAGCTGCTCGTACAACGCGCGAAGGACTGCAACGGCCCGGGCGCTGTGGCTGCCGATGACGATCCGGAAGGGACGGAAGAAATCGCGGACAGCCGAGCCCTCTCGCAGGAACTCGGGGTTGCAGGCGACCGCCGTCAGGAGGCCGCGGCGCCGCAGTTCCCGCTCGAGACGGGCGGTGGTCCCCACCGGCACCGTGCTTTTCAGGGCCAGAACGCCGCCGAAGGACAGGGCGGCCAGGGTGTCCACCACCTCGTCCACCGCCGACAGGTCCGGCTCTCCTCCCGGGCCGGGAGGCGTGCCCACGGCTACGAAGACGACCTCGTCGTCTCTCACCGCAGCCAGGTCGGCGACAAGGCGCAGGCGGCGGGTCAGCTGTCGGTGCAGCAGGTCGGCCAGGCCGGGCTCATGAAAAGGCGGCCGGCCTTCCTGCAAGGCGGCCAGCCGCCCGGGGTCGCGCTCCACGCAGGTGACCTGGTGACCCATTTCGGCCAGGCATGCCGCGACGGTCGTCCCCACGTACCCCGCGCCGATCACGCCGACGTTCATGGTGCCCCCGGCGCGCGAACGCCTTCGCGCACCCTGTAAAACTCCGGGTCGAAGTACTTGGCCCGGCAGGCGGCACACTGGGTGCCGTCTTCGCCCCGGGCGTGGGCGTCAAATCTTCGCTGCTGTTCGGGCGACATCTCCCAAAAACCCGTCACCGCCTCGAACTCGCACATGGCAACCCCCACCCTAGCCCCGGAGAGCCCTCGCCCCTCTGCTGCTCGCCCCAGCCGCCTCGTCCACCCCGGCACGGTGCAGGACCGCCAGCACCCCGGCCAGCAGGAAAAACACGCCGCCGGCCCGGGCTGCCGAGATGGAGGGACTGAAGATGCTGAAGACCGCGTAGGCCGCCAGTGCCAGCTGGAGGCCGCGCGCCAGGGACTGGGCGGACGGATCCCCGGCCCATACCCGCGCCTGGGCCGCCATCCGGAACAGCTGTCGGCCGAGGGTGAGGAACAGAGCCAGCCCGACCAGCCCGGTGTAGAACAGCTGGGTGGCGTACTCGCTGTCAATGGCGCCCAGGGGCCTGCTGGCCAGTCCAAAGCCCAACAGGGGCGAGTAGCCCAGGGCCAAAAGGCCGTGATACCCGGGAGGAATGACCCGCGAGAGTAGCGCCGCGCCCTGGGTGGCGCCCCCGGTGACGTCAGGCGTCAGCAGGTACTGCAGGGAGAGCAGTCGCTCGAGGACGTGCTCGGGGTACAGGTACCGGACGACCAGCCAGGGCACCGGCAGCAGTGCCAGCGCCCACCGTTGCTGGGTCAGGCCGACGTAGGCAATGACCAGTGCCGTCGTGGCCGTGAAGTTCCGTCCCAGCGTGAGGGGCAGGATGCCCAAGGAGAACAGCATCAGCACCGCCAGACCCGCCTTCAGGCCCCGGCTGGCGGCGGGAAACAGTCCCAACCCCAGGGCGACAATCAGCATCCCCGCCAGCCCGGGTTCGTGCACGGGAGATCCCGCGGGTGCCAGCGCCAAGTAGCGGGTGGAGAGGAAGGTCGCCAGCGCGAACACCTCCAGCCCCGCCAGCGACGCGAGGACCAGGTACGCGAAGCGACGCGCCTGGGCGACGGTCCCTAAGGTGTCTGCCAGGATCAAGAAAAGCAGGACGAACTCAATCCGCTTGAGGACGTGGAACGGGCCGCTGAACAAGGGGTTGGTGGTGAAGAAATGCGCCGTGCCCAGCAACCCGCCCCAGACAGTGGCCACCACGCCCACCGTGGCGTAGCCTACCAACAGTCGGTCCAGGGGCGTACCCCGGCGGTCCTGGTAAATCAACAGGTGCGCTGCCCAGCCGGCGACCAGGGGAACCATCAGCAGGTCCTCGACGCGGACAGGGATGCCCAGCACGGGGATCTCCGGCGATAGTGCCACAGCCGGAGGGACCAGGTACAGAAGCAGCCGGCGGTTGGCCAACCCCAGCACCCCCACCGCAGTTGCGGCGGCTGCGACCGCCGCCTGGGGGAAAGGTTGTACCAGCACCACCAGGGCCAGGACAGCTCCCAGTCCCGCCGCCAGCAGCAGCGGCCTTCGGTCGGCTTCCGGCCACTCCAGCATACTCAGGTGCGCTCCCCCATCTGCCGGAGTCCGCTCCCCTGCGCCAGTACCCCGCCTGCCCGCACGACCGTCACGGCGGCCAGCACTGCCAGCGCAGGCACCAGGGGCAGCAGATAGCGGCTGGCACCGCTGAACACCGCCACGGACAGATGGGTAAACACCACCAGCAGCAGAACAAACAGCAAAGGACGCCAGCGGCGCCGCTCGGTCACAAGCCCCGCGGCAGCGGCCGCCAGCACGCCGCCATGAGCGATGCGGACAACGGGGGGCACCCGGAGGCCCCGACCGTCCTCGGCCCGACTGAACCCGTACAGGCGCGCCAGCTTCTTCAGCACCAGCCGTCCAAAGTCAGCCGGGTGGGACCGGATCCACCGCAGGGCCGCCTGCACGTACACCCGGTTCTCCTCGGCGAGAGACAGGGCGCGCCAGCCATAGCGGCCGTCGTCGGGAGGTGAACCCGACCGCCAGGTCTGCTGGCTCGGCCAAATCAGCCCTCCGTCGGCCTGCGGATTGTTGGCAGCCCAGAAAACCACTCCCCCGTTCCCCTGGACCGGTATCACCGCGTGGAAGACCATGTAGTTGCGCGCCACCCACGGCATCAGGACGGCGACGGCCGCACCGAGGACAGTCGCCGCCGTACGGTGCGCCTGCGGGCTCCTCCACCCCCATGTCCCCCACGCCCACAGCACAACCAGGGGCAAGAAGGTCAGGAACACAGCGCGGGTGAGGGCGGTCAGACCCAGCAGACCGCCCAAAGCCAGCGCCGTCCCAGTGCGGGGGCGGGCCGCCAGTCGGGTGCTTAGCACCAACGCCGCCGTGATGAGGACCAGGAAGAGATTTTCTGTCAGGTGCAGGCCGCTGACATACACCGCGTGCGGAAAGGCCGCCAGCACTGCCGCCGCGACCAGAGCCGTCCGACGATCGTATATTCGGGCGCAGAATGCATACAGAAAAACCACCGCCGCACCTCCCAGCAGCGCCTGGACAATCCGGACGGCCGCCGGGTTTCCCAGGGTCCCGTAGATGATCGCGAGAAAGGCAACATACAGCGGCGGCGTGTCGGAGGTCGGCTCGCCGTTGAGGGCAAATCCGTGGCCGCGCAGGAGGCTGGCCACCAGTGCGGCGTGGATCCGGCTGTCGGCAGCCGGCTCCCGGTCGGGAGGCGTAGTGAGGCCCACCGTGGCAGCCGCCACCACCAGCCGCAGTGCCACCGCCAGCAGGGCCAGGCCGGCCACAGCCCACGGGATTCTCCTGGAGCAGTTCTGCGCACCCATCGTCTTACAGCCGGACCACGTTGGGCCGACGCGTTCGGTACACGTTGCGGGTGTCGACAACCAGGCGCGCCTGGGCCGCGACCCGCTCGTAGTCCACGGCAGTGTGGTCCGTGGCGACAACGACGCAGTCCGCCTCGGCAATGGCCTCGTCGGTGAGCGGAACCGACCGGAGCGTGCCGCCCGGGTTGGCCAGGGTGACTTCCGGCACCAGCGGGTCGTGGTAGCTGACCTGCGCCCCGCCCCGCTCCAGCAGCTCCAAAATCTTCAGGGCCGGCGACTCGCGCGCATCGGCCACATCTTTCTTGTAGGCCACGCCCAGGACCAGGACCCGGCTGCCCGCCAACGCCTTCCCCCGCGCGCCCAGGGCTGCCACCGTCCGCGACCGCACGTAGTAGGGCATGCTGTCATTCACGGCCGCCGCCAGCTCGATAAACCGGACGTGGAAGTCGTACTCCCGTGCCTTGGCCGCCAGATAGTAGGGATCCACCGGGATGCAGTGCCCCCCCACCCCGGGGCCGGGAGAAAACGGCATGAACCCGTAGGGTTTGGTCGCGGCGGCCTCGATGATCTCCCACACGTCCAGTCCCATCCGGTCGCACAGCAGGGTCAGCTCGTTGACCAGGGCGATGTTGACGTTGCGGAACACGTTCTCGTACACCTTGACCATCTCCGCCACCGTGGATGACGACACAGGCACTACCTGCCGGACGATGTGGCTGTAGAACCGACAGGCGAGGTCGGTGCACGCGGGAGTGACCCCCCCGACCACCTTGGGAATGTCCCGGTAGGCATGCCGGCGGTTGCCGGGATCGATCCGCTCCGGGGAGAACGCCAGATAGAAGTCGCGGCCGACCCGCAGGCCTCCGGCCTCAAGGGCCGGGCGGACCAGCTCCTGGGTCGTGCCCGGATAGGTGGTGCTTTCCAGAACGACCAGTTGCTCCGGACGCAGGCGGTGGGCCACCTCCCGCACCGCCGCGGCAACAAAAGAGAGGTCAGGCTCCTTGCTTCGGGTCAGGGGCGTCGGGACACAGATTAAAATCACGTCGGCGTCGGCCACCCCGCCGTAGTCGGTGCGAGCCGACAGCCGTCCCTCCGCCACCAGGGCAGCGAGGCGGTCTGCCGGAACGTCACCGATGTAAGATTCACCTTGGCGTATCCGCTCGACCCGATTCGGGTCCACGTCGATGCCGCAGACCTGGAACCCCGCCCGGGCGACCTCCACGGCCAGAGGCAGGCCCACATAGCCCAGGCCGGCCACAGCCACGTTGGCCGTCCGGGCCTCAATGCGGGCCTGCAACCGGGCGTCGAGCGTCTTCAGGACTACCTCACACTCCCCGAACGCAGTCCTGTCGGCAGCACCGCGGCCCACTCCCGAGCCTGCCGGGCCAGCACCGACAGGCCTGGCAGACCGGAGGATCGCGCGTAGATCCCGCCGACCAGACCGATGGCGAAAACCAGCACGGCCAGCGACGACCGAATCCCCGAGCGCCGGAAGCGTCCCCTGTGGCCACCATTGCGGACGCGCTCGTGGTAGAAGTAGGCATCGACAAACTCGGGCCGGACCCGGTTGAGGACCACCCCCACCATCTCCGCGCCCACGCGCTCCAGGCGGGTCTTCACGTCCTGCTCGATCCCCCGGGGCGGGACGCCGGCGCCCAAAACCAGGAGGACCGACGGGGCCAGGGGGACCAGGGAGAACACGTCCGCAAACGCACCGGCCGACGGAGTGTCGATGAGCACGAGATCAGCCCTCGGCTTAAGCTCACCCAGCAGATGCTGCATCGCTCGGGAGCCTAGCAGCGCGCCGGGGTCGGGGACGGGCTCTCCGCTGGGCAGGAGCTGCAGGTGCGGGATCCCGGTCTCCACCAGGGCGTCATCCAGAGCGCACTCCCCCCGCAGCACCTCGCTCAGGCCGCGCTGGTAGGAGACCCGAAACCGGATGTGTTGAACCGGCCGGTGCAGGTCGGCGTCCACCACCACGGTGCGCCGACCCGACTGAGCGAAGGCGCGGGCCAGGTTCGCCACCACGGTGGAAGTACCCGACCCCGGCCGCGGACTGGTGACGGTCAGCACACGGCTGGCGCGGCCGTTCACCCGCGCCGCCAGGGTTGCCCGCAGGAGCCGGTAGGCCTCGTCAAACGGCGGGTTGTGGCGGGGGATGGTCGCCAGCGCCGGCATTGCCAGCAGCTGTTCCGCGTCCCGGGCAGTCTTGACCGTGTTGTCCAGGTACTCGAGGAAGAACGAGAGGCCGACTCCGGCCAGCAGTCCCAGGACGGCGGCGAGGGTCAGCCGAAACCGCTGTCCCCGAAAGGGCGCGGGTTGGGCGGTGGTCGCCCTGTCCACCAGCGTCAGGGTGCCCCGGTGCTGGGCTTCCTGCTCCTTGATCCGGACTTCGCCCAGCCGGTTCTGCAGATCCCGGTAGCGGGTGGACAGGACCTCCACCGCCCGCGCCAGCCGGCTGTGCTCGAGTTCCCTACGGTAGGCGTCGGGAAGGTCCCGCCGGGTGTCAGCCAGGGCCCGCTGCAGGGCCTCCCGTTTCGCCTGCAGGGCCACGCGGTCGGTCTCCAGGGCGATGCGGCTCTGGGCCAGCAGGTCGTAGACCGGATTGGCCTGGACCAGTTCGGAGGCCACCACCCGCGCCAGCTCCTGGCCGAGACGGCGCTTGACGGCGTCGATCTTCGCCTGGAGCTGGAGCACGGTGGGGTGCTCGGGCGTGTGCACCGCCATCTCGGAGGTGAGGGCGACCTCCAGTTGGACCAGTTCTGCCCGCAGCTGCCGGGCCACAGGGTTGTCCACGATCTCCTGCTGGGAGCGGGTGGGGTCCTGCTCGGCCATCCGGCGCCGGACCGCCGCGAGCCGGGCTTCCACCTGGCGGAGGTCCACCTCCACGGCCTGGAGGCTGGACTCCAGGGAGGCCAGGCGACCGGCCTGGGCGCCCGCCTGCCCCAGGCCCGGGTTGCGCTGGCGGAACGTCAGGAGAGCCTCCTCGGCCCGGCGCAAGGCAGTCTCCACCTCGCCGATCTGGCGCTCGACGAATTCCCGGGCCAGCGTGGCCTCCCGACGGTTGACCTCCTGGTGATAGGCCGCCGCCACCTCTGCGACCGCGTTCGCCAGGACAATGGCCTCCGCCGCGGTCCGGCCGGTGACGGTCACCCGCACCAGCTCACTGGCGCGGTCTTTCTCAGCGCGGATACGGAACTGGAGCTCGGCCGGGTGGATGTCCAGGTTCAACCGCTGGACCACGCGTTCGGCGACAGTCCGGCTGCGGATCAGTTCGAGGGCCAGGGCCGTCTGCAGGTCCGGACGGTCGAGGGTGCCGCCCCCGGCGAAGACGAACAGCAGGCGGCGCTCGTCCGGAGCCGCGATGGTCAGGGTCGCCGTGGCCTGATAGTCGGCCGCGCGAGGACGGTCGGTGACCACGACCACGGTCAGGCAGGCCACCACCGCGGCCAGGATGATCCACCGGCGACGGCGCAGCACCCGATAGTACCGCCAGAACTCCACGGCGCGACCTCCTTACCGGAACAGCAGGTACAGGACCGTCATCTCCCGGATCGCCGCCAGCACGGCGGTCCAGTTGACGTCCGGGCGGTCGGGGACATAGATCACGTCTCCGGGCTTCACCGCGACGTTCTGTTTGGTG
>JAVKIJ010000008.1:0-58058 GCA_031459535.1 Candidatus Fervidifonticultor quintus
CCGCCGGGTGGCGGCCCGGACCTCCGCTTGCAACTGCGGACCGCGGTCGCCCACGCGCAGAACGCCGCGGCGTCCGAAGCCCTGCGCGGAGCTCAGTCTCATCTCCTTCACGTAGTCAACTGCTTGGAGGGCCCCCGTGGCCGCGACTATGCCCAGGCCGAGATCAACCCGTGCCAGGGTCAGGGAAACGGGATCCTCGTAGACCTGCGCAGCAACCCGGGCCGCGCGTCGTGGGTACCTGTGGCGGAGGCGGCGAAGGACCTGGCGATGCGTGGAAGCAAGCTGGGTGAGCTGGCCTCAGCCCGGGCGTCGGCCCGGGGCGTTGCGGCACTGCTGGCGACCGTCGCGGAGAACGTCAGGTAGAGGACCTGCAGCCACGCCCAAGGAGGCCGCATGCCCACACTCTATCACCCCCTCGTCGTCCACTTCCCCGTCGCGTTGTGGTTGACCAGCGCCCTGTTCGATATCCTCTATCTGCGGACCGGCGAGCGGTTCCACCTGCGAGCCGCTCAGTATCTTGTCGGATTGGGCCTGCTCGGCGCCCTGGCCTCGGTGGTCACCGGGTTCGTGGACTACGGCCCGCTGGTCCGTGAGGGCATCGGGCAGGCATTCGTAGACCGGCACCGCGTCCACTCGCTGCTGGCCTACGGCGCGATCCTGGTCTACGCCGTGGCCTTCTACCTGCGGTGGCGCTTCCCACGGCCGGCGCGTGCCGCCCTGGCCGCACTGACGGTCGGCGGCGCCGCGCTGATCGCGTATGTGGGGTGGCTCGGTGGGGAACTGCGGCTGGTGATGTGAGATGGCGGCGCCTGCCCGCATCCTCGTGGTGGACGACGAACCGCACATCGTGGAACTGGTCAGGTACAACCTCCTGCAGGAAGGCTACGACGTCACGTCGGCCGGCAACGGGGAGACGGCGCTCGAGAAGGTGCGCAGCGAGCGCCCGGACCTGGTCGTGCTGGACATCATGCTCCCCGGGCTCGACGGTCTCGAGGTCTGCCGCCGCCTGCGGCAGGAATCGGCTGTGCCCGTGATCATGCTCACGGCCAAGGGCGGAGAGCTGGAGCGGGTCGTCGGCCTGGAGATCGGCGCGGACGACTATGTCACGAAACCCTTCAGCCCCCGCGAGCTCGTGGCGCGGGTTCGGGCCGTACTCCGGCGTCGCTCGCGCGAGGTCTCGGCGCCCACGCAGGACCCGATCCAGGTGGGTGGCCTCAGGCTGGACCCCACCACGCATGAGGTGACCCTCCACGGCAACGCCATCGACCTCACGGCGCGGGAGTTCGAGCTGCTCTGGTTGCTGATGCGACACCCCAACCGCGTCTTCACCCGCGACTTCCTGCTTGAGCACCTGTGGGGGTACGATTTCTACGGGAGCACCCGCACCGTCGACATGCACGTCAGCCGGCTGCGGGAGAAGATCGAGGACGACCCGGCGCATCCCACCTACATCGTGACCGTCCGGGGGGTCGGCTACAAGCTGCGCGGCACAGAGACCGGCCGCCAGAAAGTCAGGGCCTGACCGTCGCGGATGAGAATGCGCTCGATTCGCACCCGCCTGATGATCTCTTATATCCTGCTGGTCTTCGTGTGCCTGGTCCTCGTGGCCACCTTCGTCACCTGGAGGCTGCAGTTCCAGTACATGACCTACTACCGCCGGGTCGTGGGCACCCAGGCCGTGCTGATCAGCCGCATGCTTCAGGCGTACGCCCGCGAGGGCGCCGCGCCGGCGCGACTGGAGCAGCTCGCCCAGGAGTTCCGGTGGCGCGACGACGCCGCCATCCGGGTGTTGCCCGCGGCGGAGGTCAGCGGCCGGGACGACGCGCCTGAAGTCCTGGCGGCCGTCAGTGAGGGCAGGCCGGCCGATGTGGTGCGCGACGACCCCGCCACGGGGCAGGTGCGGATTTTCGCTGCGGCGCCCGTGGCGGTGGGCTCGCAGACCACCGCGGTCGTCCACGTCTCCGTGCCCACCCGGTGGGTGTGGGTGCAGCTCCGCGGCATGCTGCCCCACCTGGGCGCCGCGCTGCTCATCGGGCTGGTGGCGGCATGGGTGGTCGGCACGCGGCTGGCCCACACCATCGTGGAACCGATCCATGAGCTCACCAGAGTGGCGTCCAGCATGAGCGCAGGCGACCTGTCTGTGTCCGTGCGGCCGCACGGGAGCCTCGAGATCGGGCGGCTCGGTGAGGTGTTCAACTGGATGGCCGACCGGCTGCGGGCCACGATTACCACCCTCTCCGCCGAAAAGAAGAAGCTGGCCGCCATCGTGGCCAGTATGACCGACGGTGTCATCGCCACCGACCGCAATGGCGCCGTCATCCTGGCCAACCGCGCGGCCATGGAGCTGTTGGGGTGGCCCGATGACGGCGACGCCGACAGGCGGGTGGAGTGGCCGCGGCTCCGTGCGGTGCTGGAAGACGCCGCGCTGCACGGCCGCATCTGCGCCGAGGAGCTGCCGCCCTCAGAGACGGCCAACCGGCTCGTCGAGGCGCACTGCGCGCCCATCAGCGGCGATGAGGGCCGACCGGCCGGTGCGGTCGCCGTGTTGCGCGACGTGGGCGAACTGCGACGGCTCGAACGCGCCCGCCGGGAACTGACCGCCAATGTCTCCCACGAGCTGCGCACGCCGCTCACGTCCATCAAAGGCTTTGCGGAGACTCTGCTGGCGGGAGCCGTGCGCGATGAGCCGACCGCCCGTCGGTTCCTGGAGATCATCGACCAGGAGACGAACCGGCTGGTCAAGCTGGTGGACGACCTGTTGGACCTCTCGCAGTTGGAGAGCAAGCGGCTGAGCCTCGAGCTGGGGCCCGTACGGGTCCGCGAGGTAGTTGCCGACGCCGTGCTCCGGATGAAGTCTTTGGCCGGGGCACGCGAGCTGGAGTTGCGGCCGGCAGAATCCGATGTGGCCGTCGTGGCCGATCGCGACCGCCTGGCGCAGGTGCTCACCAACCTGCTGGACAACGCCATCAAGTTCACTCCGGAAGGCGGCCGGATCGCGGTGGGGTGGCGCACTCTCAACGGGGAGGTCGAGGTGACCGTGGCCGATGACGGACCCGGCATTCCACCCACAGACCTGCCGTACGTGTTCGAGCGGTTCTACAAGGCCGACCGCTCGCGGTCACCGGTCCCCGGGGGTACCGGGTTGGGGCTGGCGATCACCAAGCACATCATCGAGGCCCACGGGGGCCGCATCCGGGTGGCCAGCACGCCGGGCGAGGGGACCACGTTCTCGTTCACCCTTCCTCGGGATGCCCCGTGAGAGCGGGAGGATCGTCCATGACCAGCCCTGACGTGGTTGTCATCGGCGGGGGATGCACCGGCGCCAGCGCCGCGTTCTGGCTGGCGTCCCGGTATCGCCTGCGCGTGGTGCTGCTCGAGCGCCGGCAGATCGGCGCCGGCCCGACCGGACAGTCCAGCGGCATCGTCCGCATGCACTACTCGTACGCGCCGCTCATCCGGTTGGCGCTGCGCAGCCTGCGGGTCTTCGAACAGTTCGACGAGGTCGTCGGTGGAACCGCCGACTTCCGGAGAACCGGGTTCCTCATCCTGGCACCGCACGCCCAGCGGGCTACGCTGGAAGCCAACGTCCGTCTGCAGCAGCAGCTGGGCGTCGCCACCTCGTTGCTGACCCCCCAGGAGGTCGCGGCCCTGGATCCCCGCCTTCGGGTCGACGACATTGGCGCCGGAGCCTACGAGCCGGGCTCGGGGTACGCCGATGGCTATGCTACCGCCACGGGGTTCGCGGTGGCTGCCAGGCGGCACGGCGCGACCGTCCAGGAGGCGACCCCCGTCGAGCGGATCCTGGTGGAAGCAGGCCGCGTAGCCGGCGTCCAGACCAGGCAAGGCCGGATCGGCGCCGGCGCGGTGCTGGTGGCGGCGGGGCCCTGGACCCCGTCGCTCCTGGCCCCCCTGGGCATCCACGCGCCCATCCGCGCGACCCGACACCAGGTGGTTGTGGCCGAGACCCCGGAAGGCAGCGCGCCGCTGGCGTCGGTCATGGTGGACCTGGCCACGAGCCTGTATACACGCCCGGACGTCTCGCGGCAGTTCCTCATGGGGACGATCGAGGAGAGCCCCGAGGAAGAAGTGGCCCCGGACACGTACAACGAGGCCACGGACTTCGCGTTCGTGGAACGCATGTCCGCGCGCCTCGCCCACCGCGTTCCCGCGTTCTCGTCGGTGGCCGTGCGGCGCGGGTACGCCAGCCTGTACGACGTCACGCCCGACTGGCAGCCGATCCTGGGCGCCGTGCCCGAGGCCCCGGGGCTGTTCGTGGCGGCGGGCTTCAGTGGCCACGGCTTCAAACTCAGCCCGGCGATCGGCGAGGCGCTGGCCGGGCTGATCGCCACCGGCCAGAGCGGTGACGTGGACCTGAGCGCGTTCCGTCTGTCGCGTTTCGCCGAGGGGGCTCTGATCCACAGCCCGTACCAGTACGGCATCGTGGGATAGGCGTGCGGCTCAGGTAATTCCCAGGTAGGCCTTGCGCACCTTCTCGTTCTGACGGAGTCGTTCCGCGGAATCGGTCAGCACCACCTGACCCGTCTCCATGACGTACCCACGGTCGGCCACCTGCAGGGCGATGCGCGCATTCTGCTCCACCAGCAGGATCGTCGTCCCGGTCGCGTGGAGCTCGCGGATCGCGTGGAAAATGGTGTCCACCAGCACGGGCGCCAGGCCCATCGACGGCTCGTCCAGCAACAGCACACGGGGGCTGCCCATCAGCCCTCGGCCGATGGCGAGCATCTGCTGCTCGCCGCCTGACAGCGTGCCAGCCACCTGATCCTTCCGCTCCTCCAGACGCGGGAACAGGGTGAACACGCGCCGCAGGTCTTCCTCGAAGCCTGCCCGGTTGGCCCGCGCCGTGGCTCCCACGTGCAGGTTCTCGAGCACCGTGAGCCGCGAGAAGATCCGCCGGCCCTCGGGCACCTGCACGACGCCCCGGGCCACGATCTGGTCGGCCCGATACGGGCGCAGGTCCTCGCCGGCGAGTCGGATGCGGCCCTGGCGGGGCCTGAGCAGCCCGCTGATGGTGTTCAGCGTCGTGCTCTTCCCGGCGCCGTTGGCGCCGATCAGTGTCACGATCTCGCCTTCCCGGACATCGAGCGAGATGCCCTTGAGGGCGTGGATATGGCCGTAGTAGGTGTGGACGTCTTCCACATCCAGGATCGTGGGGCCGGGTGCGCGCGACCTTCGCGGCCGCGTCTCCTCCCCGGCCGCGGCCAGCCCGGCGGCCTCGGCGGCACTGCCACGGCCCAGATAGGCTTCGATGACCCGCGGATCGTTCTGGATCTGCTGGGGTGTTCCCTCGGCGATCTTCTCTCCATAGTCAAGTACGGTGACCCGGTCAGAGATGCCCATGACCACCCGCATCTGGTGCTCGATGAGCAGGATGGTGATGCCCAGTTCGTCGCGCAACCGGCGAATGAACGTCATCATCTCTGCGGTCTCAGCCGGGTTCATCCCCGCCGTCGGCTCGTCGAGCAGCAACAGCGACGGCCGGTTGGCCAGCGCGCGCACGACCTCCAGGCGCCGTTGCTCGCCGTAGGGCAGGTTCCTGGCCAGCAGGTCGCCCTTGCCGCGCAGTCCAACGAACCGCAGCAGGCGCAGGGCCTCGTCAACGGCAGTGCGCTCTTCCTGCCGGGTGCCGCGCGTCCCGAGGATGGCGCCGGCCCAGGACGAGCGCAGGTGAGGGTGCTGTCCGACCAGGACGTTCTCGAGCACGGTCATGTTGGCGAACAGACGGATGTTCTGGTACGTCCGCGCGATCCCCAGGCGAGCGATGCGATCGGGCGCCAGACCGTCGATCGGTTCCCCCTTGAACAGGATGCGGCCCTCCTCGGCCTGATAGAACCCCGTCACACAGTTGAAGAACGTGGTCTTGCCGGCGCCGTTGGGGCCGATGATGCTGTGAATGGCATGCTCTTCCACCTGGAGGTCCAGCTTGTTCAGGGCGACGAGACCGCCAAAGCGCTTGGTCGTCTGGTGAGCCTCCAGGATCGCCACGCGCCTATTCCTCCTCCGCCGCGCGGAGTTCGCGCCGGACGGCGGCCGCGGGCAGCAGTCCCTCGGGTCGGAGCTGCATCATGACCACCAGGGCGGCGCCGTAGACCAGAAACCGGTACTCGGCGAACTCTCGCAACAACTCGGGCAGGCCCACCAGGACCAACGAGCCCACGATCACGCCAGGCAGGCTGCCCATTCCGCCCACGATGATGAGGCTCAGCACATTGATGGAGATCAGGAAGTTGAAGCTGTGGGGGAAGATCGACCCGATCATGACCGCGAAGATCGCCCCGCTCACACCGCCGAATGCGGCGCCGAGCCCGAAGGCCAGCAGCTTGACATTGACCAGGTTGATGCCGGTGGCCTGGGCAACATCCTCGTCTTCACGCACGGCCATCCAGGCCCGGCCCAGCCGCGAGTCCCTCAGCCGCGACGCTACGAAGATAATGATGGCGCAGCCCACCAGCGTCAGGTAGAAGAGTTGCTCGGGCCCCGAGAACTCGAAGCTTCCGATGGTCGGCTTGGGAATGTTCAGGATGCCCTGCGAGCCCCCAAGCCACGGTCGGAGGAAGTCGGAGAGCACCAGCAGCCGGATGATCTCGCCGAACCCCAGCGTGACAATGGCCAGGTAGTCGCCGCGGATGCCCAGTACCGGGATGCCCAGCACGACACCCGCCAGCATCGAGACCACCAGCGCGATGGGGACCGCCGCCCAGAAGGACAGATGCAGGACGCCGTGCTCGCCCAGCGAGGTCAGCAGGCCCACGGTGTACGCGCCAATGGCGAAGAACGCCACGTAGCCCAGGTCCAGCAACCCGGCCAGTCCCACCACGATGTTGAGCCCCAGCCCCAGCAGCGCAAAGATCCCCACGAGCACCAGCACCTGGGCGAGGAACGAGCCGGCCACCACGGGCACCAGCAGCAACGCCACCAGGCTGATCGCCATGGCGAGGAGGCGCAGACCTCTGGCCCCTCCGGCCGGGCGCCGCGCCACCCACTGCCGGGCCGTCGTCTCATACCGCCTCCACGCGGCGCTGGCACCGCAGGCAATCAGGGAAATGAGCACTGCTCCCCTGGGTGATACGCCGTCACTCGAGAACAGCAGATCGCGCAAGGCCGCCCGCAGCCCCTCGCCTCCCAGGACGACGAAGAGCAGTTCCTGGAAGACACCGAAGCCCAACACCCACGCCGCGCCCGTCGCCAGGGGCCGGCGCACGGCGCCGGGCAGCAGCGACGCGGCCGCGCCCAGCGCGCCCAGCCCGAGGCCGCCCAGAATGGGGAGGTACCACCCCGAAAGCCCTCGGCCCAAGGACAGCATCACAAACAGATCCGGGGAGGCACTCTCGAACATCGCCCGCAGGTTCACGAGGCTGCCCACGACCACGAGCGCACCGACCAACGCGCCAGCCGCCATGCCGGCCAAGCCCCCGCGCGCCACGGCGAGCAACGCGCGCTCGCGCCCCTGTTCTCTGTGCCGGGCCGCCTGATACCCGGCGCCGAGTCCGGTCAGCACCAGCAGGGTCATCCCCAGGGAGATCCACCCCGAGACGATCTGGCGGGCATCGAAGGTCTTCACCATGCCCACCATGGCCAGGAAGACGGCCACCCCGCCCCACAGCAGCCCTCCCCGAAGCGTCTGGACCCACAGCGGACGAGTGACAGACATGCCGCTCCCCCGTGGCGTCAGGCCTTCTTGGTCACCAGGCGCTCGCCCAGGATGCCCGAGGGCCGGAAAATCAGCACCATGACCAGCATGGTGAACGCAATCACGTCCTTGAGCTGGTATGGGGCCACGATCCCCAGGCCATCCAGGATCAGGATGGGTCCCAGCGACTCGAAGATGCCCAGGAACATCCCGCCCAGCATGGCCCCCGGGATGTTGCCGATCCCCCCCAGCACCGCGGCCGTGAAGGCCTTGATTCCTGGGATGAATCCCATGTAGAAGTGCACCTGCTTGAAGACCAGCGCGTAGAGCACCCCGGCCGCGCCGGCCATGGCTCCACCGATCCCAAACGTGATGGCAATGACCCTGTCAATATTGATCCCCATAAGGGCCGCCACGCCGATGTCCTCCGACACTGCCCGCATGTGGATGCCGGTCCTGGTGCGCATCACGAACGTATACAGCCCCAGCATCATAAGAAACGACGCCACGATGGCCACGGCCTGGGTGCGGAGAATCCCGATCCCCACCACGGTCCACTCCCCTTTGAGGATCTCCGCCTCGGGATACGCCTGGAACCCGGCCCCGTAGAACCCGCGGAACGTGTACTGGAGAAAGAAGGACGCGCCGATGGCGGCGATGAGCGGCACCAGGCGCGGGGAGCCCCGTAGCGGCCGGTAGGCCACGCGCTCCAGCAGCAGCGCCACGCCCGTGGAGACGGCCATGGAGACCACCAGGACCACCAGGAGGCTTGTGACGGGGTTGCGGTTGAGGAATCCTGACGACGCGAAGGCGGCTGCGACAAAGTAGGCCGTGTAGGGTCCACTCATGAAGACCTCGCTGTGGGCGAAGTTGATCATGCGCAGGACGCCGTAGACCATAGTGTACCCCAGGGCGATCAGGGCGTAGATGCTGCCCTGGGCGAGCCCGAACACCGTCAGATCGATCCAGGTGTCGGCCCCATACTTCCGGGCCAGAACCGTCCCCACCGTACCCCAGACGACGATCACGAGCACGACCGCGCGGAACGCCCACAGGTACAACTCCACTACCGACAACCGTGCGAGCCAGCTCCTCTGCACACCGCCGCCTCCTGTGTAACCAAAGGGGATGAGCCGGTGACGCGGACGGCTCATCCCCCCACACTACCGTGCACGTGGCCTAGTGGCCTACGGGTAGATCTTCTTCGGATCCACCCCTGGGTTCCACTTGGCCGGATCCACCGAGATAGACTCGTAGACGGCAATCTTGGGGTCTGCGCAGTCGCCGTACCTGTCGCAGGTCAGCGTACCGGTCAGCCCCTTGAAGTTCTTCGTGGCGTACAGCGCGTCGCGCAGGGCCTTGCGGCCGATGTAGAGGTTGCCCGCGGCGTCCCGCTTGGCCACCTTCTCAATGGCCGCGAAGATCATCATGGCCGCGTCATAGGCGTGGGCATGGAACGGCGCCAGAGGCTTGCCGCCGTACTTCTTCTCGTGCTTCTTCAGGAACTCGCCGTAGCGGGGTCCCAGCGCCTCAGGCGAGAGGTCGGGACTGGAGTGGTACATGCCCTTGGCCGCATCGCCGGCCGCCTTCCAGAAGTCCGGGGAGAACATGCCGTCGGCGCCCATCAACTTGGTCTTCTCCAGGCCGGCGACCTCCTTGGCCTGCCGCGTGATGTGCCCGCCAGCGGCAATAAAGATGGGGTAGTAGAGGAATTCTGGCTTGCCTGCCGCGATCTTGGTCAGCACGGGCCGCATGTCGGTGTCGGTGGGAGAGACGGCTTCCTGGGCCGTGATCTTGCCGCCAAGCTTCTTGAAGTTCTCGGCGAAAACGTTGGCCAGGGCCTCGGCGTAGGGGCTGCCGTCGTGGATGGTGGCGGCCGTCTTCACCTTGGCGAACTTCCACGCGAACTCCGCGGCTACCCTGCCCTGGACCTTGTCGTTGTGCGCGGTGCGCAGGTAGCCGTCGTATCCAGGCCCGCGGGCGGGATCGGTCAGTTTGGGGGCCGTGTTCGACGGCGAGACCGTGGGAATGCCCGCCTTCCAGAGGATCGGCGCACCCGGGACCGCCTCACTGGAGCAGTTGGACCCCACCGCCGCCACAATGGCCTTGTTGGCGGCCAGCTTGGTCGCCGCAGTGGTGCCGCCCTCGGCGTTGCAGCCGGTGTCCTCACCAATCAGCTTGATGGGAAAGCCGAGGAGTTTTCCGCCCTTGTCGTCGATGGCGATCTCGACGCCCCGCTTGGTGTCGGTGCCGAGACTCGCGTCGGGACCGGCGATCACCATCCAGTAGGCGATGGTAATGGGTTGCCCCCTTGCGATCTTGACCACACCAATCGGATCGGTCACAGGCCCCATGGTTGCCGCGGGCGCGTGGGCCGTCAGCAACGACCCCGCCGCCACGGCCAGGGCCGGGATCAACAGCATCGTCAGTAGCCGCCTCATTCGTCGGATCCCTCCTTCGTTCGCTATGGCTGGCAATCCGAGAACCGCGTCCCCCGCGTCAACCCGCCTCCCACCTCCTCTGCCGCACCACGTCCATCTCGCGCCGCCACACAGCGGCCCCAGTCGCGCCCTCCTTCGCTACGGCCCCTGGGCAGTTCCTTCAGCCGCCCAGATCCACGAGGACGCCGCGACCAGCCGCCGATGCGCGCGCCAGGGCCAGGCGGGCGACCGCCAGGTCCTGCACCGCGTGGCCGACCGACTTGAAGAACGTGACCTCCGAGGAGCCGGTGCGGCCTGGAGCGGTTCCGCTGGCGACCTCACCGATCTCGGCGCGGATTCCCTCGGGGGTGATCAGCCCCTGGCGGATGGCCAGGACCAGATCCCCGGCCTCCGCCAGGGCGGCGGCGCGGCTGTCCACGAAGATGGCCGATCGGGCGACCAGTTCCCCCGGTACCTCACGGGTCGAGGGCGTGTATGCGCCCACGGCGGTGACGTGCGCACCCGGGCCGACCCCGGTGGCGGGAAAGACCGGCTCGGCGCTGGTGGTGGCCGTGATGATGATCTCCGCTCCCCGCACCGCCGCCGCCGGATCGGTGACCGCGAGCACCGTCGCGCCGCCCAGCCACGGCTGCTCCTGCGCCCAGCGGACGAAGGCCTCGGCGGAAGCGGCCTGGCGGTCCACCACCCTCACCTGGGTGATGCGGCGAACCGCGCAGGCCGCCTCGAGCTGGGCGCGTCCCTGGACACCCGCGCCGAAGAGCGCCACGATGCCGGCGTCGGGGAGGGCGAACAGGTCGGCGGCCAGGCCGCCGGCTGCGCCCGTGCGCAGCGCCGTGAGCGACGAACCCTCGATGAGCGCGGCAGGCTCCCCGGTCTGCGCGTCCAGGAGCAGTACGGTCGCAAAGATGGTGGGCAGGCCGCGCTGCCGGTTGTGCGGGAACACCGTGACGAGCTTCGCGCCCAGCCCACCTGCTGCCCCCAGATACGCCGGCATGGCCAGCAGGGTCCCGTCGTGCTCGGCGACCGGCACGTGAGACCGCAGGGGCACCGTTGCGCGTCCTGCCGACAGCTCGATGAATCCCTCGCGGACGGCGGCAATGGCGTCCTTCATGGGCACCAGCGCGCGCAGGTCGCGGGCCGGAATGACCCTCACGCCTACCCCCGGAGGACGTGGCGGAGCATGAAGAAGAGGTTGGCCGGGTGTTCGGCCATCCGGCGCATGAAGTACGGATACCAGTGGGTCCCGTAGGGGACGTAGACGCGGACCCGCCAGCCCTCCCGCAGCAACCGGGCCTGGAGGTCGCGCCTGACGCCGTAGAGGAACTGAAACTCAAAGTGGTCAGGCGCGATCCCCTCGGCCCGCGCCTGGTCCACCGCCGCCTGCACCAGCCGCTCGTCATGGGTCGCGATGGCGTGATGGGCACGGTGGCGCAGCAGGCGGGTCTGGAGCCTCAGGAAGCTGGCGTTGACGTCGGCCATGTTGGGGTAGGCGATGCTCGGTGGCTCCAAGTACGCACCCTTCACCAGCCGGATCGACACGCCCAACCTCAGCAATCGCTCCACGTCGGCCTCGCTGCGGTACAGGTAGGTTTGAATCACCGCACCGAGGTTCGTGTAACCCTCGCCATGGAGTTGCTCGATGACCTCCAGCGTGGCGTCCACGTAGGCGGAGTGTTCCATGTCCACCCGCACGAAGGTCCCGGCCGGCCTGGCAGCATCCAGGATCCGGCGCAGATTCCGCGTGGTCAGCGCCCGGTCGAAGTCGAGGCCCAATTGGGTGAGCTTGACGGAGACGTAACAGTCACCCGGGCCGCTGCGATCTCTCAGGCGGAGGACCGCCTCCAGATAGTCCCTCGTGGCGAGATCGGCCTCGTGGGAATCGGTAATGCGCTCGCCCAGGTGGTTGAGGATCGCATCGTACCCGGCCCGGCCCAATGTGTCGATGGCGGCCAGCGCCTCGTCCAGGGTCTCGCCAGCCACAAAACGACGAGACGCCCGCCGGGCCAGGGGATGCCGCAGCACGAACGCCCGGGCACGGGGGCTCTCCGACAGATGAAAGAGCACGCGCCGCAGCATCCCCGGCGAGGCGGACTACGGGTAGATGCCGCGCAGGAACAGGGCCTCGGCCACGCGGTCGATGGCCCGGATCATGGCAGCCGTGCGCATGTTGACCTTGCGGTCCTCCGAGACCTGCCAGACCTGACCGAAGGCGCGGACCATGATGCGCTCCAGGTTCTGGTTGACCTCCTCCTCGGTCCAGAAGAACTGCTGCAGGCCCTGTACCCACTCGAAGTAGGAGACGATGACCCCGCCGGCGTTTGCCAGGATGTCGGGAATCACGGGAATCCGCCGGTCATCGAGCACCGCGTCGCCGTCGAGGGTTGTGGGCCCGTTGGCCCCCTCCACCACCAGCTTCGTCTTGATCCTCGGCGCGTTCTCACCGTTGATCTGACCTTCCAAGGCACTGGGTACCAGGATGTCGCACGGGAGCTCCAGCAGCTCCTGGTTCGTGACCATGTCGGTGCCCGGGTAGCCGCTGACCGATCCGGTCCTGCGCTTGTGCTCGAGCACCTTGCGCGGATCTATCCCGTTCTTGCTGTAGATGCCGCCGCCGGTGTCGCTGACAGCGATGATCTTGCAGCCCATATCTGCCAGCAGGTAGGCGGCCACCGATCCCACGTTGCCGAATCCCTGGACCACGACAGATGCGCCGTCCAGCTTCAGCCCCATCCGCCGGGCGGCCTCCCGCGCGACGATCGCGCACCCCCGTCCGGTGGCCTCAACCCGACCCAGCGACCCGCCGATCGGGACCGGCTTGCCGGTCACCACCGCCGGTGTGGAGTAGCCCCGGTGCATGCTGAACGTGTCCATAATCCACGCCATCGTCTGAGGATTGGTACCCACGTCGGGCGCCGGAATGTCGGCCTCGGGGCCGATCATGAGGGAGATCTCGGTGGCGTAGCGCCGGGTCAGGTGTTCCAGTTCGTTGAGGGAGAGTTCCTTAGGATTGACGGCGACGCCCCCCTTGGCGCCGCCATACGGCAGGCCGACCAGAGAGCACTTCCAGGTCATCCACATCGCCAGGGCCCGCACCTCGTTGAGCGTCACGTCGGGGTGGTACCGGATGCCGCCCTTGCTGGGCCCCAGGACGGTACTGTGATGGACGCGATGGCCGGTGAACACCCGAACCGAGCCGTCGTCCATCTTGACCGGGAAGTACACCGTCAGCTCCCGCTTCGGGTAGGCCAGGAACTCCCTGATCCCGCGCTTGAGGGGCAGGTAGTCTGCAGCCTGGTTGAACTGTTTGAGCGCCTGCTCCCATGCATCTTCCTTCGGCGCCATGATCATGGCTTGCACGCTCATGCGCGAACCTCCTCATGGTCAGGTCAATGGGGCGAGGACGCCCCGCGTTCAGCGCACCAGCATCGACAGGGGGACCAGTTCCACGCCCTGCCGGTCGAACTCGTCCCGCATCTGCGCCACGATCCGCGGGGCCAGGTGTTGGGCGTGCCCGATGGCGATCGCCTCTCCCCGCGTGCGGGCCAGGCTGATGAGGCGCTGGACCTCGGCGCGGATCGCCTCCTCTTCATTGGCGTTGTCCAGGAAGATGGTCCGAGACGCCCGGGGCACACCGAGCTCGGCAGCCACATCGGCCGCCACGGTGTCGGCGGTGGTCCGGCTGTCCACGAAGTAGAGCCCCTTCTGCCGCGCCACCGCCAGTACAGCGCGCATGACGCGGCGGTCGGCGGTGCCCAGAGAGCCCATGTGGTTGTTGACGCCCACGGCGCCTGGCACCGTGTGCAGCGCGGCCCGCACGGTCGCCGCAATCTCCGCGTCGCTCATGGAGACCCTCACACCGTGCGGACCCAGCGGTTGGTGCCCGGTGGCTTCGATGGGGAGGTGCAGGATGACCTCAAGACCGGCGGCCGCCGCGCGCCGCGCGACCTCGGACGAGTGCGCCAGACCGGGAAGCACCGCTACAGTCACAGGTCGTCCGATTGCTATGATCTCTTCGACGTCCTCGAGGCTGCCGCCTGCGTCGTCGAAGACGATGGCGATCCGAGGGCGCCCGGCCGGCGCCTCGGTCGCCCTCAGCCCGGGCGTCGGCTCTGGGGCAGGTGGCGGCGTCACTCGCGGCACGGGCGTGGAGGCCCGCACAGGTGTGGGCGCCGGCGGGCGCACCACGGGCCGCGGGGGTTCCACGCGCCGGGCCTGGCAGGACAGGCCGAGACCGACCAGCACGCCCAGGACGATCGCCAACCTCACGGCCGTGCCCGGCCGCCCGGTCCGGCGCCCGCCGTCGGGCCTGCGCCGGGCCGGGCGGCGCCTAGCGCGGGCGCGCGACGCGCTGCTTGAGGATCTCGATCCCACGTTGCAGCTGCCCGCTCATCGTCTGTGCCAGGCCAGCGTCCGTCTGGCCCTCGAGCCGCTCGCCTACGGGCACATCTGGGGGGATCCCCCGGCCGTGGATGTCGTGGCCGGCCGGGGTCAGATACTTGGCGGTCGTGATGGCGGCGCCACCACCGCCGGTGAGATTGAATACCGACTGGATCACGCCCTTGCCAAACGTCTGGCGGCCGACCAGCGTGGCGCCCGCCGAATCCCTCAGCGCCCCGGCCAGAATCTCCGAGGCGCTGGCACTGAACTCGTTCACCAGCACCACCACCGGGATCGGGATTTTCTGCCCGCGGCTGGCGCGCTCCGTGGTGCGGCGTCCGTCGCGGCCGACGATGTGCACGATCGCTCGCCCCTCGGGGACGAACCGGTTCGCGATCTGCAGCGATGACTCCAGCAACCCGCCTCCGTTGCTGCGCAAGTCGATCAGCATCCCGCGCACGCCGGCCAGCAATTGGCGGTCCATCTCGGCGGTCACTTCACGAGGGGTCTGCTCCGTGAACGTCAAGATCCTCATGTACCCGAGCCGCGCGGCCAGCAGCTGCCGCTGGGCGGACGCATCCAGCACCGAGGGCCCCTGCACCGTGACGATCTGCACCCGAGCCCGCGTGATCTCCACTTCGAAGGTCTGGTCGCCGCGGGTGATGGTGAGCTTGACCTTGGTGCCGGCGGGACCGCGGATGCGGGTGACCGCTTCCTGGAGCGCCATGCCGTCGGTCGGCGTGCCGTCGATCCTTCGGATCCGGTCGCCGGAGCGCAACCCGGCCCGTTGTGCCGGGGTGCCGTCGATGGGCTGCACGACGATCAGGTGACTGTCGCGGATGTCGATGAAGATGCCGATGCCGAAGAAGAACCCTCTGGCGTCCTGGGAGAACTCCCGGAACGCCTGGCCGTCCATGTAGCGCGTGTACGGATCGCCCAGGGCCTCCAGCATCCCGCGAGCCGCGCCGTCGAAGAGGCTGGAGGCCGGGGGGATGGGGTTCAGGTACTCCCGCCGCACGATGCCGAGCAGTTCCCGGATCAGGGCGAACCCCTGGTCGTCTGCGGACCTCGCCGCGGCCGCCTGCTGACCGTAGAGGTAGCCCGCTGCGAACATCGAGGCGGCTGCGACCACCACCGCAAGCACAGCAGAGAACCGGAACTTCTTCACCAGACATCGCCTCCCGGCCAGCTCGAGACGGGCCAGCGGGTGTAGCTTATCGTGGAGTCGCGGCGCGAACAAGCAGCGGAGGCGTCCCACCAGGTCTAGGGCAAGGGATCCACAGGCCGCCCGTTCTGCCGCACCTCGAAGTGCAGGTGCGGACCGGTGCTGTAGCCGGTGCTCCCCACCCGACCGATCACCTGGTTGCGGGCGACGCGCTGGCCCACGGCGACACCGACCACGGAGAGATGGCCATAGAGGGTGGAGAGCCCCTGTCCGTGGTCGAGGACGACGAGCTTGCCGTAGCCACCGTACCAGCCGGCAAACAGCACCACGCCGGAGGCCGCGGCCCGCACGGGTGTCCCCCGCGGCGCGGCGATGTCCAAACCGGTGTGGAGGTGCCGGCGACCGAACAACGGGTGGATCCGGGACCCAAAGCGTGACGTGAACCGGCCCCGCAGCGGCAGGATGAACCCGGCCATCGCCCGGCGGCCCAGAACGGCACCCGCGCCCTGCAGCCGTTGGATCAGCGCCTCGAGCTCGGCGGAGTCCTCCTCAAGCTCGCGCACCGCCTGCTCGGCCATCAGGCGCTCCCTCATGATACGCCGGAGGATGGCGCGCTTCTCTTCGACCTGGTGGGCGAGGGCTGCCTGGCGCTCCTCGGTCTCCTGCATCAGGGTCCGGACCCGCGCGTGCTGCGCCTCGAGCTGCTCCCGGAGTTCCGCAGTCCGGTCCCGGTCCTTGGCGTAGGTCTGGACGAGCTGAGCATCCTGGTGGATGATGGCGCTGACCAAGCGCGCGCGGGCGACGAACTCCGGAAAGGACGTGGCGCCCAGTACCACGTCCAGGTACCCTGCCCGGCCCAGGCGGTGAGCGTCCACCAGTCGCTCGCCGAGGTGAGTCTGCTGGCGCGCCAGCGCGCTTTCGGCGCGGGCCAGGGCCGTCGCCGCGGCCTCTTCCTGGCGCCGCACCCGCCGCAGCTCCGCGGCCAGCCGGGCGAGCCGCTGCTCGGCAGCCTCGCGCCCCCGATCGAGGTCCCCGACCTCGTCGGCGAGCCGGCGCTCGTTGCGCCGGGTCCGGGCGAGCCGCTGGCGCTGCTCCTGCAGCCGCTGCTGCACCCGCCGCAGCTCCTCCCGCTTGGCTGGCAACTGGGCGCCTGCTGAGACCGGCGCGGCCGCGGCCCTACCGGCGGGGCCTCCTGCCAGCAGGCCGGCGACCAGCATGGCGACCAGACGACGAATCACAGAGCGAGATACCTCCGCAGGCCGATTTCGCTTCCGCCGACCCCCACCGCGATCCCCAGGCCCCACACTAGGGCCAGCGCCGGCGGCAGCACACGAATCGGCTCAAGCAGCGGGAGAAACGGCAGCGACGCAGAGGTCTGGTTGACGAGCACCACGTAGCCGGGAGCCAGGATGGCGGTGGCCACCGCCGCGGCGGTGAGGCCCTGGAGCAGCCCTTCCACGAGAAACGGCCCGCGGATGAACCCGGCGGTCGCCCCCACCAGGGCCATGATCTCGATCTCCTGCCGGCGAGCCGCAATGGTGAGCCGGATGGTGTTGACAATGATGAGGAGCGCGGCAGCCGACAGCAGGCCGGCGACCAGGAGACCGGCGACACGCACCGCACGGGTCAGGGCCACCAGACGGTCCACCACGGGCGTGCCATAGGCGACTTCCTCCACGCCCTCGAGCTGTCGGACCGCTTCGGCCACCGCCCGGATGTGGCGCGCATCGTTCACGCGCAGTTCGATGGAATCGGGCAGCGGGTTAGAGGGCAGTAGCTCATTGACGGCCGCCATGGACCGGAAGGTCCGCTGCAACCGCCGCATGGCGTCCACCCGGGTGACGATCTCGGCACTGCGCACCCCCCGGATGGCCTCCGCGGCGGCCAGGATCCGCTGCTGCCCGGCGGCACTGACGTCGCGGCGCAGGAACGCCACCACCTCGACCTGGGACTCCAGGACGGCTGCCACGTTGGCCAGGTTCGCCGACACCACGAAACCGGCACCGGCCGTGGCCAGCGCGACGCTAATCGTGGTGGTCGCGGCGGCCACCATGAGGCCGTTGCGGCGAAGGCCCCCCAGGGCATCGCCCAGCACGGCGCGGACCCCGCCCGAGCGGCCCGGGGCACCCCGCTGGCGGCGCGGGGGCTGGGGATCAGCGCGCGGTCTGGTAGAGACCCCGGAACTCATCGCGGACGACGCGGCCAGCGCACAGCTCGATCACGCGGCGGCGGAGGATGTCGACCAGCGTAGGATTGTGCGTGGTCACCACCATGGTGGTGCCGCGCAAATTGATGGAACTCAGCAGATGCATGATCTCCCACGCGGCCTCGGGATCCAGGTTGCCGGTGGGCTCATCGGCCAGCACGACGCGCGGCCGGGTGACGATGGCGCGGGCGATCCCCACCCGTTGCTGTTCCCCGCCGGACAGTCGGGCCGGCAGGTCGCTGGCCCGTTCGGCCAGACCCACGGTCTCCAGGGCCCACTGCACCCGCGGCCCGATCTCGACGGGATCCACGCCGGTCACCCGGAGGGCAAAGGCCACGTTCTCAGCGGCGGAACGATCGGGCAGGAGTTTGAAATCCTGGAACACTACACCGAGGCGCCGCCGCAGATGGGGCACCTGGTGGGGCCGGAGGGCGCCCACGTCGATGCCGTCGACGATGACCCGGCCGGCGGTGGGGCACTCGGTGCGCTGGATCAACTTGAGGAAGGTGGACTTCCCGCTTCCGGTAGGGCCAACCAGGAAGACGAACTCGCCGGGCTCGATCCGAACTGTGACGTCCTCGAGGGCGACAACGCCGGTGGAGTACCGCTTGCCGACGTGTGCGAAGTGGATCATACGCTGCTCCGACGAAAAGGTGCGTCCGTTGGGTCGTTGTCGGTGGCCCGCTTTCGCCGATCGGCGGGTAATCTCCTGCCCAACCGCGGCTAGCCGACGGCCAGATGCCAGGTCTCCAGTTCCCGCAGGAGCCGCTCGTCGGTCATGTTGAGGTGCACCGGCGTGACCGACACATAGCCTGCCGCCAGGGCCCACGCGTCGGTCCCCTCCTCGTCCGAGGAGAGCTGGCGCTGCCCGGTCAACCAGTAGTACGTCTGCCCGCGCGGGTCGGTGCGCCGCTCCAGCGACGAGAGGTAGCGCCTGGCCCCCTGCCGCGTAAGCGCCACACCCTTGAGCTGCTCGACCGGCAGATTGGGCACGTTGACGTTCAACAGGGTATCGTCGGGGAGCGGGCCGTCAACGCAGCGCCGGGCGAGCCGGGCGGCGAACCGAGCGGCGATGTCGAACCGGACGTTCTCGAACGCCGCCACCGAGATGGCGATGCTCGGAATGCCCAGGATCGCTCCCTCCATCGCCCCGGAGACCGTGCCCGAATACGTGAGGTCGCGGCCCAGGTTGGCGCCCATGTTGATACCCGAGACCACCACGTCCGGCCGGTGGTCCACGAGCTCCAGCACCCCCAGGATGACGCAGTCGGCGGGCGTGCCGTTCGTCGCCCAGGCGACGACGCCCTGCGGGTATCCGAGAACGGGCCGGGCGCGCAGCGGCTTGTGCAGGGTGACCGCATGGCCGGTGGCGCTCCGTTCGTGCTCGGGAGCCACCACCACCGTCTCGTGTTCCGGGGCGAAAGCCTCGGCCAGGGCCCGCAGGCCCGGCGAGGCGATCCCGTCATCGTTGGTCAGCAGCACACGCATGGAGTCTGTGATCACACCACCTCGGCGGTCGCGGCCGCATATCCGACAACGCTGTCATGACCGCCGCCGGTATCGCCCGAAGTCGCATACCTCAGGACATGGAACGACGTGGCGCCCAGGCGCCTGCAGGCCTCCAGGACTGCCGCGGCCGGTCCGGCCCCGCACATGGTCAGGCCCCGCCCGGCCACCGTCTCCAGCAGCCCCTCACTGTCACCGGCGGCCAGCGCATTGAGAATCGGTCGGTCGGCGGCCACCGCGCGCTGGTGGGGCAGGTAGTGGCTGAGATCAGTGGACGCAACCAGCGTCACGGCCAGACCCGCGCCGGCCGCCGCCAGCGCGTCGGCCAACCGTCGCACCGTCTGCCGGTCCTGCACGGCCATGACGATGGGTAGCACGCAGCCGCGGTATCCGAGATACTGCAGGAATGGAAGCTGAACTTCCACGCTGTGCTCATGCGCGTGACCGCGGCCGTCCAGGGCAAGACCGCGCTCTGCCAGCGCAGCCTTCGCCGGGTGGTCGGTATTCACCTGGCCCAACGGTGTGCGCCACGCCGAGTGGGGAGCCACGGCGACGGGGCTCCCCAGCCCGTAATGATCGGGGCCGACAATCACGATCACCTCAGGGGCCACCGATTCGGCCAGGTGGAGGTAGGCATGGGCGGCCACCGGCCCCGAGTACATGAGGCCGGCGTGGGGCGCCACGAGGCCGACCACGCGGCGGCGGCCCCACGGCCTGGGCCTGGCCCGCGGCCCGACCGGGTGGTCAAAGCACCACTCCAGTTGGCTCCGCAGCCTGCCAGGGTCGGCCTCGTAGAACGCGCCGGCGACCGCCGGGGGCCGCACGCTCAGATCGCCCATGGTCACGCCCCCGAGGGCCGGGTTGGATCCGGCTGGGGACGGACCTGGCCGGTCAGCCATGCCAGGTATGCGTCGGAACCGGCGCTCACCGGGAGGGCCAGGACCTCGGGCACCGTGTACGAGTGCAGGCTCTTGATCCGCTCGATCACCGCCGGCAGCGCGGGCTGCACCGTCTTGATCACCAGCAGCCACTCGGTCGCCCGTTCGACCTCTCCCTGCCAGCGATAGACGGACTGCACACCGGGTACCACGTTGACGCATGCGGCCAGGTGCTCGACGACCAGCGCCTGGGCCAGGCGTTCGGCCTCCTCGGCCCTACCGGCTGTTACCAGGACCACCACCGGGATCATGGACGGTGCAGATGCGATGCGTTCAGTCTTGCTCGCGCCACCAGTCAGGTGACAGATCGCGCTTCGGCCGGACCTCCCGCACGCTGGGCCCGGCGCCGGCGCGCTCCTTGGCCACGCGGGCCCGCAGCTGCTCGAACTCCCGTAGGTCGGTGAGCACTTTCAAGGTGTTCCACACCGCCTCTTCCACGTGCTCGCCGCCCTCCCTGCTCACCAGGGCCACCAGGGGTTCGATGACCCGCTTGTTGCGCAGCTTACCGAGAATGCGAATCGCCAGCCGCTTCACCTCCACATCCTCGTCTTCGAGGGAGGTGACGAACTGCTCGGTGGCGCCTTCCCCAAACAGTGCGAACAGGACCCGCAGGGCGAACCGCCGCACCTTCGGCATGGGATTCTCCAGGGCCACCCGGAGCTGCTCCACCACCTCGGCCCGAGGCCGGCCGGCGAAGGCTTCCACGACGATCTTCGGCGGGTGGATCTCCCGGTCGACGTGGGCCGGTTCTGCCGCCTCCAGGACACCGCGCTCCTCCAGCCGTGCCAGCGTGGCCACCACCGCCTCCTGCAGCCGGGGATCGCGCAGGAACAGATCCAGCAGCGGCCGGACGATCCGCCCATCGCCCACGCGGCCCAGCACCGATAGCGCCGTGGCCTGGATGACCTGGCTGTCGTGGCCCAGTGCCTCCAGGAGCGCCTCGATGGCCCGGGGCCCGATGTCCACCAGGATCTTCATCACCTGCGTCCCGATCTTGCGACGCAGGACCTTGTCCTCGAAGGTGGCCATGAGCGGGGCGACCCCATCGGGACCGATGCGCACCAGCGCCTCGGTGGCCGCCAGTTGCAGCGAGCGCTCACGGCGGGCCAGCACGCGGATCAGGGGCTCCACCGCGCCCCGATCCCGCATGTCACGCAAGCCGTTGACGGCCTGGAGGACGACCTGTTCGCTCCGGTCGGCGAGTGCGGCCCGCAACGCCTCCGCCGCCGCCGGTCCGCTGATGCGGCGCAGCGCCATCACGGCGCTCTTGCGCACGTACTCGTCCGCGTCCTGCAACGCGCGCGCCAGGGCCGAGACCGCCGCCTCGTCGCCCAGCTTGCCCAGCGCATGGGCCGCATCGCTGCGCACGGTGACATCGTTGCTCTCGAGCTGGCGCAATAGCCTCTGTAGCTCGTCGGCCTTGGCGGCCTCCGGCATGCCAGTTCCTCCTGCTTCTCGTCACGGACTAACGGGCAGCGCCCGCGGGCATGGCGCCGGCTGGGTGCCTGCTACAGTAATTATGCACAATTTCAGGGCATTCGACCATGGTCCTCCCTCACCCGCCTGTGAACCGGACACACGGACCGCACCCGTGGGTCCGGGCAGTCGGGCGGGTCGCAACCTTGCATTGGCAGAAGCCAGTTCCTATACTCAACGTAATGGGATTGGCTGCTGCTGTCCGCTTCGCGCACGCCAGCGAAGCGGAGTTTGCGCGGATCCTGGACTTCTACGGCATCCGCTGGGAATATGAACCTCGGTCGTTTCCGCTGGAGTGGTCCGAGGACGGCCGCGTTATCGAGAGCTTCAGCCCGGATTTCTATCTCCCCGACTTCGACCTCTACATCGAGCTGACAACCCTCAAGCAGAGCCTCGTGACCCGCAAGAACCGCAAGCTGCGCCGTCTGCGCGAACTGTACCCGGGCGTGCGCGTGAAGATCTTCTACGGCAGAGACTATCGCCATCTGCTGGCGAAGTATGACCTGCAGCCGAGCGGCGCGCGGTGATGCCGCAGCCCCCCGTCACGCGGATCCTCTTCAGCGAAGAACAGATCCAGGCGCGCGTACGGGAGCTGGCCGACGAGATCCGGCGCGACTACCAGGGTCGCGATCTGGTGCTGGTTACCGTCCTCAAGGGCGGCTTGTACTTCCTCGCAGACCTGACCCGCGCGCTGCGGATGCCGCTGGCCATCGACTTCATGGCCATCAGCTCCTACCGAGGCGGCAAGGGGGCCACGGGTGCGGTCAGGCTCATCAAGGACCTCGACGAAGAGATCACGGGCCGGTGGGTCCTCCTCGTCGAGGACATCATCGATACAGGTCTGACCGCTTCCTACCTGCTCCGGACGCTCCAGGCCCGCGACCCCGCCGATCTGGCGATCTGCACCCTGCTGGACAAGCGCGCCAGACGCATCGCCGAAGGGCTCCCCATCCGCTACTGCGGGTTCGAGGCTCCTGACGCGTTCCTGGTGGGGTACGGGCTGGACCACCGGCAGCTGCACCGCAACCTGCCCTACATCGGGGTCCTCGATCCCGCAGAGCTGGGTCTGGCGCCCGAGGCGTAGCGCCTCTGCCGACAGGGAATCGCCCCGGAGCCGCGAATCGCCATCCCGTACCCGGCACAACCGAACAGCACGGAGGGCGCTCATATGACGCACCTGGCAGTCCGGCTCGCACTGGTGGTAGCCGTCACTCTGGTTGCGGTCGCCGCGGCCCCTGCCCAGCCAGCCCGACCGACGGCCAGGGTCCAGTGGAAGTTCACCCTGGACTTCGTCGTCCAGGGACCTCAGGCGCCCTTCCTCGTTGCGTTGGAGAAGGGCTACTTCGCCGAAGAGGGCCTCGCGGTCACCATTGACCGTGGCTTCGGTTCGGCCGATGCGGTGACCAAGATCGCCACGGGTGCCTACCACCTGGGCTACGCCGACATCAACTCGATGATCGAGTTCAACGCCCGGAACCCGGGACGCGAACTGGTCGCCATCGCCATCGTGCTCAACGAGCCGCCGTTCTCCATCATCACCCTCAAGCGGGAGGGCATCACGCGGCCCGTGGACCTCTACGGCAAGCGGCTGGGCGCGCCGGCCGGCGACGCGCCTCGGAGGCTATGGCCGCTGTTCGCCAGGGCGGTGGGGCTGCATCCGGCCTCGGTGGAGTGGGTGACGATGGACGTGCCCCTGCGCGAGCCCATGCTCATCCGCGGTGACGTCAATGCCATCTCGGGCTTCTACTTCACCTCGTACATCAACCTGAAGGCCGCCAGGGTCAATCCCGACGACATCGTGGCGTTCATGTACAGCGATCAAGGCCTGCCGCTCTATGGTAATGCCATCATGGCGCCGCCGGCGCTACTCCAGGCTGAGCCGGCCGCCGTCCGGGGGTTCCTACGGGCGTTCATCCGCGCCCTACGGGACACCATCGCCAACCCCGCAGAGGCCGTCGCGATCATCAAGAGGCGCGACCCTCTGATCAACGAGGCGGTGGAGCTGGAGCGGCTGCAGCTCGCCCTGCGACTCAATATCCTGACCCGGGACGTACGCGCTGCGGGGTTCGGCGCGGCCAAGGGAGAGCGGTTGGCCCGATCCATCGAGCTGCTGGCCGAGGCGTTCGGCCTGCCGGTCAAGCCGCGTTGGCAGCAGGTGTTCACCGACAGGTTCCTGCCCCCGAGGGCCGACCGCATGCTGCCGTTGAGGTGATGCCGGAACCGTTCGTTGAACTCGAGCAGGTCACCCTGGACTACCGACACGAGGGTCGGGTCGTCCGCGCCATCGAGGACGTGGACCTCACGGTGGCCCGCGGCGAGTTCGTGGTCATCGCCGGGCCCAGCGGTTGCGGCAAGACTACCCTGCTCAAGAGCCTGGCCGGTCTGATTCTTCCTACCCGCGGAGCGATCCGGGTGGCGCGGGCACCAGTGCGCGGCCCGCTCAAGGTGGTAGGCATGGCGTTCCAGAACCCCATCCTCCTGCCCTGGCGCAAGACCCTGGACAACGTCCTGCTGCCCCTGGAAATCGTGACCCCTCACCGCGAGCGCTTCAAACAGCGGCGGGCGGCCTACGCCGCTGATGCCCGTAACCTGCTGGCGTCGGTGGGGCTGGCCGGCTTCGAGGACCGGTATCCCTGGCAACTGTCCGGTGGCCAGCAGCAGCGCGCGAGCCTGTGCCGGGCGCTCATCCACCAGCCCGAACTGCTGTTGCTGGACGAACCCTTCGGGGCGCTGGACGCCTTCACGCGCGAAGAGCTGTGGGGGGTCCTCCAGGCGCTGTGGATGCAGAGGCGCTTCACGGTCGTGCTGGTCACCCACGACCTGAGGGAAGCGGTGTTCCTGGCCGACGTGGTGTACGTGATGAGTGCCCGGCCCGGCAGGCTGACCTACCGAACGGCGGTGCCGCTGCCGAGGCCGCGAACCCTGGAGGACACATTCAGCGAGGCGTTCACCCAGACGTACCACGAAGTCCGGCGGCGGGTCGGCGAGGTGCTGGCGGCGTGAGGTCCACCGACCGGCTGCGCCAGTGGCTGCCGCCCGTGGCCGTCATCGCGGCGTGCATCGGCACCTGGGAACTGGGGGTGGCGGCGCTGGGGGTCCCCGAGTTCATCCTGCCGGGGCCCAGCGCGGTGTGGGCAGCCCTGGTGAAGTGGCGGAGCGCCATCTGGTTCAACGCCGCCCAAACGCTCTATACGACCCTGGTCGGGTTCGCGCTGGCCCTCGCGGGTGGCATGGGCCTGGGACTGGCCATCGGGTACTCCACCCTGGTGTACCGGGCGCTGTACCCCCTGCTGGTGGCGTTCAACAGCGTGCCGAAGGTGGCCATCGTGCCGGTGCTGGTCATCTGGTTCGGGATCGGCACCATCCCGGCCATCATCACCGCATTCGCCATCTCCTTCTTTCCCATCGTCGTGAACGTAGCGACCGGCCTGGCCACCCTGGAACCAGAATGGCAGGACGTGCTCCGGTCGTTGGGGGCCAGCCGGTGGGACATCTTCGTCAAGATTGGCATCCCGCGCTCGCTGCCGTACTTCTTTGCGTCGCTCAAGGTGGCGGCCACCCTGGCCTTCGTCGGCGCCGTGATCTCCGAGACGGTGGCGGCCAACAGAGGCATCGGCTACCTGATGATCTCTGCCAGCGCTCGATTCGAGGTTCCGCTGGTCTTCGCCGGTCTCGTGGTGGTCGCCGCGATGGGGGTGGCCCTCTTCGCGGTCTTCGCCGTGGTCGAGCAGCGGCTGGCCGGCTGGGCCTACCGCGGCGGAGCCATCATCACCTGACGCGCCGGGCCCGGCCCGTGGCACCCGGGAGGCCGCGGCCCGGCTCAATCGGGCACGATCCGCGTTCCCGTCTCGCCCGCCAGTGCCCGCTCGATGTTCTCAGGATTGGTGATGATTGCCTCGCGCCCACCCCGCTCCAGGTACCAGACGATGGCCTGGATCTTCGGCGCCATGCTGCCCGTGGCGAAGTGGCCACCCTCCTCCAGGTGACGTCGAGCCTCGGACAGCGTCATCCGCGACACCCACTCTTGATTGGGCTTCCCGAAGTTGAGCGCTACCTTCTCAACCGCGGTGCTGATTAGGAACAGATCGGCCTTGATGGCGGTGGCCAGCAACGATGAGGCATAATCCTTGTCAATCACGGCGGCCACGCCACGGAGGTTGCCCTCGGCATCGGCGACCACGGGCACGCCGCCGCCGCCGACGGTGATGACGGTGAAGCCGGCTCCGATCAAATTCAGCACGGCGTGCTCCTCCACGATGCGCCGCGGCAGCGGCGAGGGCACCACCCGGCGCCAGCCGCGGCCCGCGTCTTCCATGATCGCCCACCCTTCCTCATCGCGGCGGCGCTGTGCGGTTGCCCTGTCCATGTACGAACCGATGGGCTTGCTGGGAGCGGCAAACGCCGGGTCGTCGGCCGCCACCTCGACCTGGGTCACGACCGTGACCGCGTGCTTGGCGAGGCCCATGCGCCGGAAGTGGTTGTAGAGGTTCTGCTGCAGCGCGTAGCCGATGGCGCCCTGGGTGTCGGCGCCGCACACGTCGAGCGGGACCTCGTGCAGTTCGTGGCGGGCCAGTTCGGATCGCCGGAGGATGAAACCGACCTGCGGCCCGTTCCCGTGGGTGATGGCCACGTCCCAGCCCTCTTTGATCATGGCGGCAATGTGTGCGCAGGTCTCGCCCGCAGCGCGGTACTGGTCCTCGACCGTCTGGTGTTGCGGGTCTTTGATGAGCGAATTCCCCCCGATGGCGACCACAGCGACCTTCGGCATGGTGCTCCTCCCTCCGGCCCTCTACCCCATGGTCAGAGCCATGACCGCCTTCTGCACGTGGAGCCGGTTCTCTGCCTGGTCATACACCACTGACCGCGGACCGTCGATGACTGGGTCGGTGACCTCGATGTTCCGGTCGGCGGGGAGGGGGTGCATATAGATCGCCCCGGGCGCCAGCGCCATGCGCCGCTCATCGGTGATCCAGTCCCTGTACTTCTGGATGATCTGCGCGCCCTGCGCCTCATCGGTGGTGGTGAGCAGCGCACCCCAGCTCTTGGCGTAGATCACATCACTGCCCCGAAAGCCGGCGTCGAAGTCGTCCAGGATCTCGAAGCCCACCCCGGCCGCCCGGGCGTTGGCCCTGGCCTGCTCCACCACGTCGGGCATCAGCCCAAACTCCGGTGGGTGTACCAGCCGCACGTTGAGGCCAAAGCGCGGCAACAGTAGGATCAGGTCTTGCGGAATGCTGATGGGTTTCTGGTAGCTGGCCGCGCAGGCCCAGCTCACGGTGACGGTCTTGCCGCGGAGATCGCCCTTCTTCTCCATGATGGTCAGCAGGTCGGCGAGCGTCTGGAACGGATGCCACAGGTCGCACTGCATGTTCAACACGGGCACCCGGCTGGCGGCGGCCACCTCGTTGATGTAGCGGTTGCCCACCCCCCAATCCACGTGGCGGATGGCTATGCCGTCGTTGTAGCGGCCCAGGATCTCCCCGATCTCCTTGGCGGTGTCGCCATGGGCGATCTGGGTGGTCCGACTCTCGATGAACTGGGCGTGACCCCCCAACTGGGCCATGCCAGCCTCAAACGAGGCGCGAGTCCGCGTGCTCGGGAAGAAGAACAGCAGGGCCAGGACCTTGTGGAGCAGATAGGGGTGGGGGATCCCCAGAGCCCGTTTGCGCTTCAGGTCCACGGCCACATCCAGCACCGTCTCGATCTCCTCCCTGGTCCACTCCTGGAGCGTGATCAGATCGCGACCCCGAAGATGCGTCTGCACGGCGCCCCCTCCTACTCCACCGCGCCCAGCACCAGCGCCAGCAGGGCCATGCGCACCACCACGCCGTTGAAGGCCTCGGTCCAGTACCGCGCATGCCGCGTGGCGTCCACATCGGTGGGCAGCTCGTCCATACGCGGCAGCGAATGCAGGATGATGGCTCCCTTCTTGGCTCGATCGTGCAGCATCTGGCGCGTGACCCTGTAGGCCGGCGGCGTGGTGCCCACCTCACCGGCGCGCTCGTCCCGGGCCTTGGTGTAGTCGGGTTGGACGACGGGCTCCATGTAGATCACATCCGCCTCGCCGATCGCGTCTTCGGCGGCGGCCACCTCCTGGTAGCGGACGTTGCGCTCGTCCAGCTCGGCCTTGAACTCGGGCAGCAGCGACATCTGGGGCGGGGAAACCACGAACGCCTCCACGTCGAACTGGGACATGGCGTAGAGAATGGAGTGCATGGTCCGCATGCGCATGTCGCCCACCAGCAGGAACTTCAGACCGTCCAGCGTCCCTAGCTCCTTCCAGGTGGTGTAGAGGTCGGTGAGCACCTGAGTGGGGTGCTCGCCCCAGCCGTCGCCGCAGTTGATGACCGGGACGGAGGCCCAGCGGGCCGCTTCATGGGGCGCGCCCTGCTGGAAGTGGCGCATGGCGATCACGTCGCCGTAGTATTCCAGCATGTGCACCGTGTCCTTGATGGACTCCTGGTAGAAGTCGCCGGCACGGGTCATCTTGACGTCGGCGAACCCGAGCACGCTGCCGCCCAGGCGCAGCATGGCCGCCTCCGTGGCCAGCCGGGTGCGGGTGCTGGGCTGGTAGAATGCCACGCACAGCGTCTTGTGCTTCAACAGGTCGGTGTTGCGCCGGTCCCGGGCGTAGGGTGCCAGATCGTCGGCGACCTGGAAGACCCGGAAAAACTCGTTCCGCTCGAAATCCTTGAGCGACAGGATGTCACGGCCCAGAAAGCTCCTCATGCCCTTGCCCTCCTCTTCGTGGGGTCCTTCGGGGCGTCGTTCATCGTTCGACGCCGGTGAAGAGCACGGCGACGCGCTCGCTGGAGTCCACGCCGCCCTCATCCAACAACTGCAGCAGTCCGGCCAGCCCTGCGGAGCCGGTGGGGTCCACGTTGATACCCGCGGCGGTGTGGGCCAGATCATGGGCACGCCTCAACATCTCCTCGGACACCACCACCGGGAAGCCCCCGGTGGTCAGCATGCCGCGGACCACCGCCAGCCAGTCATACGTCTCGTCGTCCAGGATCCCGTGGGCGATGCTCTTGGGCTCCTGCTCCCACGGCCACATGAACGCCCGCCGGTGCGCGGCCGCGTAGCGCAGAGCCTCCTCGGTGTTCCCGGACTCGGCGGCGCGCCGGGCCACCAAGTCGTAGGCTCGCTTCAGCGGATGGGCGCCCAGCGTCTGGACCGCGTGGATGCGCGGGAGGCGCGCCAGCGCGCCCAGGCGCACGGCGTCCTCCAACGCCTGGACGCATGAGCTCGCCAGGGCCCCACCACCCACCTGGACGATCAGGCGGTCCAGATCGCCGCCGCTGCCCGCCAGCACCGAGACGATCTCGAAGCCGAGCGTCTTGCCGCCCTCGATGGTCAGGCCGTTCTCCGGCCCCTGGCAGGTAAAGGGCAGCGCGCCGGCTGCGATCGCTTGCTGCAACCGGCGATACGTGGGGTCGCCTGACCTGCCTTCCTCGCGTGGGCACACCGTGAGGCGCGCCCCAAGGCGTTGCAGACGATCCAGCACCGGCGGATCGGCCCACGGCGGGACGAAGACCTCCAGAGGGCGCCCGCCGGCCCGGGCCACCACCGCGGCCGCCAGGGCCGCGTTGCCGCAACTGGCGATCGCCAGGGGTCGGGGCCCGTTGACCCTGCCGGGCGCCAGGCCGATACGCTCCACAACCTCCAGGTGGATGAGCAGGCCCATCAGGTGCCGGGCCTTGTGGGAGCCCGAGACGTTCCCGGTTTCGTCCTTGATCCAGACGCCCCCTCCCCCCAAGAAACCGAGCCGACGGCTCAGGTCCTCGCTGGGGCCGAACGGCGTCACCACGAACCCGCGGCCGTCCACGCCGGCGACGGCCCGGTCCAGCCGCTCCACCAGCGCCACGTACTCGGCGTCTGAGGAGCCGTGGGACCGGGCCAGGTGGTACGAATACGACAGAGTCCGGTAGCGCACGAACGGATTGGGCTCTCCGCCGCCCGGGAACTGCAGCCGCGCAGGATCCATGCGGGTGGCCATCACGTGGTCGATGTCGTCCCCCGGCCGCGCGTTGGGACAGCGGAATGGATAGGGCTCCTCCGGCGGCGCCTCCACCCCGCACCCCGCGCAGACCACGACGATGGGCAGGCGGCTCACAGGACCCGCGCCGCCCCGGTCCGGCCGTTGAACTCCTCGATCATCGCATCCCACACCGGGATGATGGTGCGCATCTGGCGCCAGAAGTGCTGATCGCGACGTGCCTCGAAGTCGGCCAGGGAGACACCCTGCTGCTCGACCCAGGTGTAGTACCCCAGGTTGAAGATCCGGGTGCGCTCGGCGTGCGTCAGTTCCAACAGGTGGTCTATGGTGACGCCGGCGAGGCACTCGCCAAACGTCTCCGCTGCGGCCACCTCGTCGAAGCCGCCGGGGAAGTACTTGCGGATCGACTTCGCCCGCTCGCTCCCGTACATGGCGGCGCCGTCGGTGGCCACGGTCACGATGACATCCGACGGCCCCCACCGGTAGTACCTGGCCACCTTGATGGCCGCCAGCACGTTGCAGATGCTGGACAGCCCCAGCGCGCCCAGCCCCTCGACCAGCGCCGGAGGCAGTCCCTTGCGCCGGACAAGAAACTCACGCCCCGGGTCGGTGTTGAACAGCACGTCGAGCCGATCGGTGTGCCGGTCGGAGATGGCGGTGACCAGGTCGGTGTTCATCACGTTGTGGATCAACGGAATGTGCTTGTCGCCAATGCCCTGGATGTTGTGTTCACCAAAACCGTTGTACAGCATGGTGGGGCACTCCAGAGCCTCGGCGGCCACGATGAGGGTGCCGTGCCGTTCCTTGAGGTAGTCGCCGGCGCCCAGGGTGCCGGCCGAGCCAGACGCCGCCACGAACGCGCTGAGCCGGAGACTCGGGTCTCGGGCCGCAAGCGCTTCGAAGATCTGTTCCAGAGCCCGACCGGTGCACAGATAGTGCGCCAGGTGGTTCCCGAACTCGGAGAACTGGTTGAAGATGACCACGTCGGGCTCCTGCTCCAGCTCGGCGCATCTGTCGTAGATCTCCTTGACGTTGCTCTCCGTGCCCGGCGTGCGAATGATGTCGGCGGGATCGCTCACCCATCGCTCCAGCCAGGCGAAACGCTCGCGGCTCATCCCCTCGGGCAGCACGGCGATCCCGCGGCACCGCATGATGCGCGAGATGGCCACACCACCGCGGGCGTAGTTCCCTGTGGACGGCCACACGGCCCGGTGGCGGGTGGGGTCGAACTGGCCGGTGATCACCCGGGGCGCCAGGCAGGCATAGGCCGCCAGCACCTTGTGCGCCCGGATCATGGGGAAACGGTCTCCCAGCGCGATGACCACGGGCGCATCCACACCGGTCAGCGCCTTGGGCAGCACCAGGTGTTCGGGCAGCGGCACCTGGGTGCGTCGGTCGGCAGCGTTGTACCAGTGCACCCGGTAGAGGTTCAACGGATGTGCGGCGTCGGGGTCAATGGCGGCCAAGGCCGCCCGAATGTACTGCGGGATGCTGCCGGGACTGGCGAGCTGGGCAAACGTGGGCAGCGCGATGCCCGCCTCCCGAAACCGACCAACGGCGCGGTCCCGGACCGCGGCGTCCACGAGATCGCGTTCCAATCCCAGTCTGCGCATCGGTCTGCTCCTACCCTATCGTGAAGATCTCGTACTCAAGATGTACCGGCCCGCACCAGACGGGGGTCCAGGACATCGCGCAGGCCGTCACCGACCAGATTCAGGCCGATGACCAGCACCATGATCGCCAGGCCGGGGAAGATGGTCATCCACGGCGCTTGCCCCATGTAGACCCGGCCGCCGCTGAGGATGGTCCCCAGGCTCGGCACGTGGGGCGGCACGCCGCTCCCGAGGAAGCTGAGCAGCGCCTCGCCCAGCACCGCATACGCCACCGTGAACGTGGCCTGGACCACCGCCGGCGACAGGCAGTTGGGCAACACGTGGCGCACCATGATCCTGGGATCCGGCAGCCCTAGCGCCCGAGCGGCGGTGACGTACTCGAACTGCCCCACGACCAGCACGCTGCCGCGGACCACACGGGCCATGCGGGGCGAGTACACGATGCCCAGCGCCACGATCACGTTGGTGGCACTGGGGCCCAGCGCGGCCATCAGCGCAATGGCCAGGATGACCGCCGGAAACGCCATGAGCGCGTCCATGATGCGCATGAGCAGGTTGTCCAGGCCCGGCACGTATCCCGCCACCAGCCCGGTCGGCAATCCGATCGCGGTGCTCACCACGACCACCAGGGCGCCGATGGCCAGCGACAGTCTGATGCCGTAGAGCACGCGACTGAACACGTCCCGGCCGAAATCATCGGTGCCCAGCGGGTGCCGCGCCGACGGCGGAGCCAGCCGCTCGGTGATGCGCATGGCCTGGGGGCTGTCCGGGGCCAGGACCGGCGCCAGGAGCGCGCTGGCCACCAGCGTCAGGATCAACGCCGCACCGGCAATGACCACGGGCCTGCGGACCAGCACCCGCCAGCGCAACCGCCACGGCGAGACCGGAGGCAGCTCTGCGTGCCGAGCAGCCCTTGGCTTCGGCATCGTCAGTACCGAATCCTGGGATCCACGAAGGTGTACATTAGGTCCACGAGCAGGTTGATCAGGACGTAGGCGGTGGCGATCAGGAGTACGATGCCCTGGATCACCGGGTAGTCGCGTCGCAGCACGGAGGTGATCAGCAGCTGCCCGACGCCAGGGATGGTGAAAATGGTCTCGGCCACCACATTGCCCCCCATCATCACGGAGAAGATGATCCCGACCACGGTCACCACCGTGATGAGCGCGTTGGGGAACGCATGGCCCATGGTCACCCGGGCGAACGACAGCCCCTTGGCGCGCGCCGTCCTGATGTAGTCCTGACCCATGACCTCGAGCATGGCTGTGCGCGTCATGCGGGCGATGAGCGCCGACTGGACGAATCCCATGGTGAATGCCGGTAGGATCAGGTACCGCAGCGCGACGCCCAGGCCGGCGGACGGGGGCTGGTACCCGGCGACCGGCAGCAGACCCCACCGGACGGCGAAGAGCAAGACCAGGTTCAACGCCAGCCAGAACTCCGGCACGGACACACCGAGAAAGGCCACCAGCGTCACGGCCTGGTCGAGCAGCGAGCCGCGACGCACCGCGGACAGGATCCCGGCGGGCACGCCGATACCGATGGCGATGGCGATGGCCAGCAGGCTGAGCAGGACGGTGGGCAGGAGGTGCCGACGCACCGTCTCGGTGACCGGAAGGCCAAAGAAGATCGACGTGCCCAGATCGCCGCCGAACACCCGCTGGAACCACCGGAGCCACTGCAGGTGGAAGGGCGCGTCCAGGCCCAACTCGGCCCGCAGCCTGGCCACGGCCTCCGCCGGCGCGTCCGGCCCCAGCATGATGACGGCGGGATCACCAGGCGTGAGGTGAATCAACAGGAACACGATGGTCCCGACCAGGACGATGATCGGGACCATGGTGATCAGGCGTCGGGCAATGTAGGCCTGCATCCCCCTAACGGGGCGTCACCGAGACATTCCAGAAGAACAAATCGGGGCGCGTCGTGAGCCCCCCGACCCCAGGCCGGGCAATCGCCAGATTGAAGAAGTCCCCGAACTTGACCCCCGGCACATCTTCCCAGTAGAGCTTCTGTACCTCTTCCCAGATCTTCTTGCGGGCCTGCTGGTCGGGCTCTCGGATGAGACGGCCGATCAGGCGATCCTTCTCCTCGGTCGTCCACCAGCCGGGCCAGGTGGGCCCGAGGATCACGGGCTGGATGGGCGGGTCGATACCCGGGCTGAAGATGAACGACGTGCTGAAGACCTCGTAGAGATCGGGGTTGGCGCGCCGCGAGAGCACCGTGGCCCAGTCCAGCACCTGGAGGTCCATCACGAAGCCCGCTTCCTCGAGCTGCTGGGCGGCGATGAGGGCGGGCTTGTACGCCCAGTCGAACGCCTGGCTGGTAATCCACCGCACGGGCTGGCCCCGGTATCCCGCCTCGGCCATCAACCGCCTGGCCAGGGCCAGGTCACGACGGTTGTAGGGCCCGAGCCCCTCCCGTGAGTACCAGGGTGACTCCTTGAACATCAGGCTGCCGTCCACGCGGAACATGAGCGGGTTGCCGAAGGTGCCCGCCATGATCTTGCCCATGTCCAGGGCGGCCAGGAATGCCTGCCGCATCCGACGATCGGCAAACAGCCCCTTGCGCTTGTTGAACACCGCCATGGGCTGACCGTAGGGTTTGAGGATCAGCGTCCGAACCCGCGGGTCGTTGCGCAGTTGCCCGTAGGCGTCTGGGGTGATGCTCTCCGCATAGTCATACTGGCCGGTGAGCACGCCGTTGATGCGCGTCTGCACGTCGGGCACGATGACGAAGCGCAGCCGATCCACATATGCCACTTTGGCGCCACCGTAGCCGTCGGGGCTCCCCGGCCGCATCGCGTACCCGTCGAACCGCTCCAGTTCGATGACCTGACCGGGCACCCAGCGGGCGAACTTGAAGGGACCGGTGCCGATCAGCTCCGAGAGCTCGGTGATGCGCCTGGTGCCAGCAGCATCCGCTACCGCGTGGGGGTAGATGCCGGCCAGTTGGATGGGCTGCGCCAGCGCCGCGATCAGGACGCCAGAAGGCTGGCGGAGCCGGATGACCACCGTGCGGGGCCCACGCGCCTCGACGGCTTCCACGTCGTCGCGGAAGAAGGGCACAGCGACCACCGCCAGCTTCATCCACCGCTGCAGGGAGGCCACCACGTCCCGCGCGGTCATCTCCTGACCGTTGTGGAACTTCACGCTCGACCGCAACGTGATCGTGTACTCTCGCCCGCCTGCGCCCACGGTGAATCCCTCGGCGAGCATGGGGATGATCTTGAAGTTCCTGTCGTAGGTGAAGAGCGGCTCGAAGGCGTGCCACGCGGTGATTTCGGTGAGGTACGCCGTGGTGGAGTGGATGTCCAGCGCCGGTGGGTCGGCGCTGAGGGCCACGGTCAGGGTCCCGCCACGCGGCGGCGCGGCCGGCGCCCCGGCCCATCCGGGCGCGCTACCCCACAGGCCGATCACGACCAGCACCAACAGTGCCTGCCAGCGTGTCATCATGCTCCCTCCCCGGCGCCCGCGGGCGGCGGTTAGAACTCCCCGCCCGCGAACGCGTCGATCATGAGGCGGACGTCGTCGCCCAGCGGATACAGCACCGGGCACGTACACCCGGCGTCCACGTACTCCCGCACCTTCGCCCGGCACTCCTCGGGGGTCCCTGACGCCGAGATCATCTGGACCGCCTCATCCGGGACGATGTGCATGGCGCGGCGGATCTGGTCGGGCCCGGCGGGCCACGTGAGCACCTTGTTGATCTCTTCGATCAGGCCCGGGTCGACCCCGCTGGCCTTCATGATGTGCGGTTGCTGGCCCAGATACTGGGTCAGCAACTCCCGGGCGCGATCCAGGGCCACGGTGCGGTCCCGGTCGAGGGAACACACCACCAGCTGGGGTCGGTCGATGTCCTCCACCCGCCGGCCTGCCCGGGCGGCACCGGTGGCAAGGGCCGCCATGGCCTCGCGGTTGTAGCGCGGGCTGACCATGTAGTTGAGCAGGGCGCCGTCGGCGATCTGGCCGGCCAGCTCCATCATCTTCATGCCGGTGGCGCCCACATAGATCGGCACCCGCTTGGGCGACCGGTCGCCGTGCACAATGTCAATCTCGATGTCGGTGACGCGCACGAACTCGCCGTGATAGGTGACGCGTTCCATAGCCAGCAGACGGCGCGTCACCTCCACCACTTCGCGCATGGCTTGCAGCGGCCGCCTGCGGGTGATACCGACCTTGGACGCCAGTGGATCCCACCACGCGCCGATGCCGAGCATTACCCGGCCGGGCGCCAGATCATCGAGGGTCGCAAACGTGGCGGCCAGCAAGCCCACGTTGCGGGTCCAGCAGTTGACCACGCCGGAGCCCACCTTGATGCGCGTGGTCACGGCCGCAAACGCCGCCATGGGCACCGTGGCCTCGCGCACCAGACGGCTCTCCGCCTGCCAGACGGCCTCAAAGCCGCGGGCCTCGGCGTAGCGCACGTAGTCCATGCCATCACGGATCGGATGCTTGTCCTGCAGGTACAGCGCCACGCGCCCCTTGCTGGTGACTGCCATGGTCAGGCACCTCCTGCGGGCGTGAAGGGATGGACGCCGACCGCCTCCAGGCGCTCCCACAGACGCCGGGCCTGCTCCGCCGTCTCCGCGGCGAGCCGGGCCGCATCGGCGCGCACCAGCTTGCGGTTCTCGACCACGACGTCGCCCGCCACGAGTACGTCGCGCACGCACGCGGCGTGAAATCCAAACACCCAGTGTCCGGCCAGGTTGTCCTGGACCAGCGGCGTCGGCGCCGGATAGTCGAGCACCACCAAGTCAGCCGGCGCGCCGGGTGCGATGGTCCCCAGCAGCGGTTCGGCGAAGATGCGGCCCGCCAGGCGAGCGGCCTGGGCCGCGCGCGCCAGCGGCCACGTGATGGGCAGGAACACGTCCTCTTCGCGCGCGCGGAAGTACGCGGTCTGCACCTCGCGCCACATGTCGCCCCCGATCCCGTCCGTGCCAATGACGACCCGCTCGCCCAGCCGTCGCAGCGGGGTGTGCCCGACTGCGTTGTTCATGTTGGAGGTGGGGTTGTGGGCCACGGTGGCGCCCGAGGTGACCAGCAGGGACATCTCGTGCTCGTCGAGGTGGATGCAGTGCGCCAGCAACGCGTCTGCGGTCAGGGCGCCCGCCGCAGCCAGACGGGCGACGGGCGGCATGCCGAACCGCGCCAGGGCATCCCTGCGGTCCACCGGGTCCTCGGCGACGTGGATGTGGAGACCGACCCCGGCCGCCCGGGCACCTTCCACGCAGGCGGCCAGCGTCTCCGCCGACAGCGTGAAGGACGCGTGCGCGCCGAACAGGCCCCTGGTGAGGGCGCGGCGGCGGGCCAGGAACCGGCGGTTCTCCGCCAACCCGGCAGACGCCCGCTGCGGCCCGTCACGGTCGCTCACTTCGTAACACAACACCGAACGGAGGCCGAGGCCTTCCAGCGCCTCCGCCACGATGTCGAGCGACCCGTCAATGGCGTTGGGCGAGGCGTGGTGGTCGATGAGCGTGGTGGTGCCGGCCAGCAGCGCTGCGGCGCCGCCGGCCAGGGCCGAGGCCCGGATCATCTCTTCGTCCAGCGCCCGGTCCAGCCGCCACCACACGCGCTGGAGGATCTGGAGGAAATCTGCGGGGGGCGCCAGCCGGTAGGGCATCCCGCGCGCGAGCGACGAGTACAGGTGAGTGTGGCCGCAGACCTGCCCGGGGACGATCAGGCACCCCGAACAGTCCCGCCGCACACCCCCCGCGGGCGCCGCGCCTACGGCGCGCACCCGCCCATCCTCGACGACCACGTCCCCCGATGCGACCCGGGGCGGGTCCAGCGAGCTGACCACCAGGGCGCCGGTGAGGCTCAGCGTGGCGATCGGTAGCTCCTCGCGTGCCGCCAGGTCACCGGGCGTCGGCGGCCACGGCCACTTTGGGTACTGCGGCCCGCGCGGCAGCCGAGTCCTTCATCGGCAGCCGCGTGCGGCGGATGCCATCGTACTTGTACAGGGCGCCGGCTACGGCGCCGGCCGTGGGCACCAGCGCGATCTCCCCCACGCCCTTGGCGCCGTAGGGACCCTCGGGCTGGGGCTCCTCGATGAAAATGCACTCGACAGCCGGCATGCCCGCCGCGGGTATGATGTGAAGCGCCTTGAGCGTCGTGGTCAGGGGCACACCATCTCTCGTCACAAACTCTTCCGACAGCGAATGTCCCAGACCCATGTGAATCCCGCCCTCGATCTGGCCCTCCAGCAGCGTCGGATTCATCACCTTGCCCACATCGTGCGCCGCGATCACCTTCTCGATCCGGCCGGCCTCGTCCAGGCAGACGACCTGGGTGGCCCACCCGTACGCGAAGTGCGTCACGGGGTTGGGGACCGGGGTGCCAGGCTTGCAGGTCCAGTCCACCACCACCTCGCCGTAGAACTCCCGGCCCTCCAGGCTCTCCAGGGCACGGCCGTCCAGGGCCGCCTTCAGCTTCCGCGCCGCCTCGATCACGGCACGACCCCCCAGTACCGTGGACCGTGACGCCGTGGTCTGCCCGGTGTCCAGTTCGCGCATCGTGTCCACCACGATCCGCACCCGGTCGGGCGTCAAGCCCAGCTCCTCGCAGACCACCTGTTGGAGCACGGTGTGGACGCCCTGGCCCATCTCGGTCCACGAGTGGAAGAGGGTCACGGTTCCATCGGCCTCGGGCCGCAGGATGGCCCGGCCGTACTCCTTCACACCGTTGCCCACGCCGGTGTTCTTGACCCCGCAGGCGATACCCGCACATCGGGCCGCATAGTACGCGTCCCGCACGGCCAGCAGCGTCTTCTTCAGACCGACGCTCGGCCCGAGCCGCTGACCGGTCCCGAAGACGTCGCCTACGTCCAGCGCGTTCCGCCACCGCATCTCCCAGCCGTCCAGACCCACCTTCTCGGCCAAGATGTCCATCATCCCTTCCATGGCGAACTGGGCCTGGTGCGAGCCAAATCCGCGCATGGCGCCGCAGGGCGGGTTGTTGGTATAGACAGCGGTGGCCTCCACGTCCACGTGGGGCACCCGATACGCGCCGCACGCGTGGCCCGCCGCCCGCTCCAGGACCTTGTCGCCGACGCTGGCATAGGCGCCGGTATCGCCCACAATACGCGCCCGGACGGCCAGCAGGTGCCCCTGGGCGTCGCAGCCGACGGTGTAGGTCAGCGTCATCGGGTGTCGCTTGGGGTGGAACCGCAGACTCTCCGCCCTAGATAGCACCAGCAAGACCGGCCGGCCGGTCCGCCAGGCCAGCAGGGCCACGTGACCCTGGACGTTCAGGTCTTCCTTGCCGCCGAAGGCGCCGCCGTTGGACACCTGGGTCACCCGCACCTTGGCCTCGGGCAGGCCCAGCAGCGAGGCCACCTGGCGCCGGTCGTCCCAGATACCCTGTCCCTGGGAGTAGACATGCACGCCGCCGTCGATCGGGACGGCGAGCGCGGCCTCTGGTTCGAGGAACGCGTGCTCCACGCACTGGGTCCGGAACGTCTCCGTGGCCACGTGAGCGGCGCGAGCGAGCGCCCCGTCCACATCCCCGCGCTTGACCGTAGACACCGATAGGATGTTGCCGCTTTCATGCAGCCGGGGCGCTCCCGGCGCCAGGGCGGCAACCGGGTCTACCACCGGAGGCAGGACCTCGTACTCCACCCCAACGAGCCCTGCGGCCTCGCGGGCAATGCGGCGGGACGTCGCCGCCACCACCGCGAGCACGTCCCCGACGTAGCTCGTGATCTCTCCCTCGGCGACGAACTGCCGCCAGTCCCTGGTGATCAGCCCCTGACGGCGCTCGCCGGGCACATCCCTCCAGGTCAGCACGGCGACCACGCCCGGGAGGGCTTTGGCCTTCGACGTGTCGATGCGCACGACCCTGGCCCGTGGGTGGTCGGACCACCGGATGGCGCCATGGAGCATCCCCGGCAGCCGCATGTCCGCCACATAGGGCCACTCGCCCAGGGCCAGCGCCTTTCCCTGATAGCGCGCGGTTCGAGACCCGATGCGACCGCTGCCCCCGATGGCCGGCAACGGCTCTCCTCCCCTGGCCGCGGCGACCATCTCGATAGCGTCGATGATCTTCACGTAGCCGGTGCAGCGGCACAGATTGCCCGCCAGTGCCCGGGCGATCGCCGCCCGCGTGGGTGCAGGGTTGCGGCGCAGCAGTGCCTCGGCCTTCATCACGATTCCCGGCGAGCAGAAGCCGCACTGGGACGCCCCGGCGGCGACGAAGCAGTGGGCCCACCGCTCGCGTTCCCCGGGCTCCAGACCTTCCAGTGTGGTGACAGTCCTGCCCGCCACCCGCGCCGCTGGCTGGGCGCACGAGACCGCGGCACGGCCGTCGACGAGCACGGTGCACGCCCCGCACGAGCCCTCGGGCGCGCACCCGTCCTTAACTGACGTGATCCCGCAGGCCTCGCGCAGCACTTCCAGGAGGCTGGCGCGGTCATCGGCCTCGACCGAGATGGGTCGGCCGTTGAGCATGAACTGCAGCGTGAGCGCCCCCATGGGCCTATCCCTCTCTTTCTGGGGCCCCACTGGTGCGGGTACCTTCCTGTTGCTCGCCGGGTGTCATCAATTCCTGCTGCCCGGCTCCTAGACCGAAGTAATGGGGGACCGGCTCCGGCCCCGGGACATCCGGCGCTGGCGGCGGCCCAGCCGAGTGCGCCGGCGGGCTCAATCCCAAGAGATCGTCCGGACGGACGGGGACGCGGTTCAGCGCGCGGCCGGTGGCATCGCGCAGCGCCGCGACGATGGCCGCGGTGGACACCACGGTCGGGAGCTCTCCCACCCCTTTGGCGCCGTAGGGCGCGCCCGGCTCAGGCTCCTCCACCACGGCGGTCTCTATCGCCGGCACGTCGAGGATGGTGGGAATCAGGTAGTCGGTGAACGAGGCGTTGCGGATCCGGCCGTCCTGGAGCTGCACTTGCTCCATCAAGGCAAGACCCAGGCCCATGGCCGTGCCACCTTCGACCTGACCTTCCAGTCCCTGCGGGTTGAGGACCTTGCCCACGTCGTGAACCGACGCCACATGCACGACCCGCGCCAGGCCCAACTCGGTGTCCACGTCGACGACCGCGCGCTGCGCGGCGAACGCCAGCATCACGTGCACGTCACCCTGGCCTCGGCCATCGAGCGCCTGCGTAGCTCGATGGTGATAGGTCCGCGTCTGCTCGATCGGCTCTTCCAGGAACGCATCAATGGGCCCCACGAGTTTCCCGCCGGCCAGGACCTGACCGCCCTCCAGCGTCAGCTCCCCCGGGAGGACCCGCCCGCCCGCGGCAGCGTGGCGCCGCACCCGGTCGAAGAGCACTTCCCGGACCGCTTGGCAGGCTCGCTGAACTGCGCCGCCGGACATGACGGATTGTCGGGAAGCCGACGTGGATCCCGCCGAACCCACTGAGGTGTCTGGGGGATGGATCATCACGCGCTCCACGCCCAGTTCGGTCCGGGCCACCTGGGCCAGCACCGTGTGGATCCCCTCGCCGACCTCGGCTGCGGCGCTGTGGACCTCGACCACCGGCCCTTCAGGGCCGAGGAAGAGCTTCACCCTCGCCTCGGACGAGTCGTCGAACCCCCCGCTATAGGCGATGTTCTTGTAGCCCACCGCGAACCCCACCCCGCGGCGTAGACTCTCGCCGCGCGACACATTGCCCGTCCCGCCCGGCAGGAACAGCGGGCTGCGGCGGGACGGCTCGGCTTCCCCCGCAGGGAGCGGCATCGCCAGGCATCGCTCGATGACCCTCCGCACGGGCGCGCTGCCACCGATGACCTGGCCGGTGATCGTCACTGATCCCGGGCCCAGCGCGTTCTTCAAGCGCAGCGCCACCGGGTCCATACCCAGCGCCTTTGCCAACCTGTCCATCTGCGCCTCATACGCGAAGCAGACTTGAGGCGCGCCAAACCCGCGCATGGCGCCGCAGGGAGGGTTGTTGGTGTACACGCATGTGGCCTCCACGAGCGCGTTGGGCACCTCGTAGGGGCCCGCGGCGAAGGTGGCCGCGTTGCCCAGGACGGCCGACGATGACGACGCGAAGGCCCCTCCGTCGAGCAGCACACGGGCGTAGACGTTGAGGAGCCGCCCGTCCCTGGACGCGCCGTGGCGCATCCAGATCCGCGACGGGTGCCGGTGTACGTGACCGAAGAACGACTCCTCGCGGGAGTAGACCATCTTCACCGGCTTCCCCGTGCGAAGCGCGAGCATGGCCGCGTGAATGTGCATGCTGACGTCTTCCCGCGCTCCAAACGCGCCACCCACCCCCGCCAGGTGGAGCCGCACCTTCTCCAGTGGCAGGTTCAGGCATGGTGCAATCTGCTGCCGATCCACGTGGAGCCACTGCGTGGCCACGTAGAGATCGACGCCGCCGTCTCCCGAGGGTACCGCCAGCCCGGACTCCGGCCCCAGGAACGCCTGGTCCTGCATCCCGGTCTCGTAGTAGCCCTCCACCCAGACCTCCGCGGGCGCGTCGGGGTCGCCGTGCACGATCCGGAGATGGCGCAGCACGTTCCCGAACTCGTGGACGCGGGGCGCGTCGGCGCGCAGTGCCTGTTCCATATCGGTGACCGCGGGCAGCACCTCGTAGTCCACGACGATCCTGGAGGCGGCGCCCCGCGCGACCTCGAGATCGACCGCCGCCAGGATGGCCACCGGTTCACCAACGAACCGGACGCATTCCCACGCCAGCACGGGCTGGTCCTCAAACTCCAGCCCGTAGGTCTTCCTGCCCGGCACATCGTCGGCCAGCAGGACCGCGTGCACGCCGGGAGTGGCCACAGCCCCGGACACATCGATGGACCGGATGCGCGCGTGCGGGTGCGGGCTGCGCACCGTGAGCCCCCACAGCATGTCCTCGGCCCACAGGTCGCTGCCAAACAGGAATGAACCCCGGACCTTGGGAACGCCATCCACGCGCCGCGCGCTTTCCCCGACGCCCCCCCGCGTCCGCGCCACCGCCCCGACACTCATCGCCCGTTCCTCTCCCGGTCGCCGGCCGGCCTCATCAGGCCCCACCGACAGACCGACCGAGGATGCGACGCGCCAGGCGGTGGCCGGCCTGGGCGATGACCTCCTCATCGGCGCGGACCAGCCTGCCTTCCTGCACCACCGGTCGGCCCTCGACGAACAGGTGTCGCACCCGACGGGGTGCGCAGTACACCAGCGCCGCCACCGGGTCGGCCTCTGCACCGGCAAACTCTATTCCTTCGACGCTGAACAGCGCCACGTCGGCGCGTTTGCCGACCTCGAGCGACCCGATGTCGTCGCGACCCAGGCAAGCCGCGCCGCCCCGAGTGGCCATGCGCAGCACCTCACGCGCCGTCATCTGGTCCGCGCCCTGGTGCCGCGCCGCCAGGAGCCCCACGCGGGCCTCGGCCAGCAGGTTCCCGCTATCGTTGGATGCCGCGCCGTCCACGCCCAACCCCACGCGGCCGCCTGCGTCCAGGAGAGCCCTGGCGGGCGCGATGCCCGAGCCCAGCCGCAGATTGGACGTGGGACACCAGGCGACGCCGGCGCCCGACTCCACGATGCGGCCCACGGCGCGCCCGTCGAGGTGCACGCAGTGGGCGAGCCAGACGTCGGGACCGACCCAGCCCAGGTCGTCGAGCAGCTCCAGCGGGCGCTTCCCGTAGCGCGCCAGGCAGTAGGCCTCCTCGTCCAGCGTCTCGGCGATGTGTGTGTGCAACCGCACGCCCAGGCGCCGGGCCAGGACGGCGGATTCCCGCATGAGTCGGTCGCTCACCGAGAACGGTGAGCACGGCGCCACCGCGACCCGGAGCATGGCGCCCGGGGCGGGATCGTGAAACTGCCGCACCGCCTCCTCGGTCTGAATCAGAATGGTCTCGATGTCTTGGACGATGGTATCCGGGGGCAGCCCGCCTGCCGACACGCCGAGATCCATCGAGCCCCGGGCCGGGTGGAACCGCAGGCCGATCTGCGCGGCGGCGTCGATCTCGGCTCGCAACAGGTCCAACCCCGCACCGGCGTCCGTCCGCGGGAAGATGTAGTGGTGATCCGTGGTGGTCGTGCACCCGGACAGCGCCAGCTCCGCCAGGCCAACGCGCGAGGCGACCTCCATCCATTCAAAATCCACGCCGGCCCAGATGGGGTAGAGCGCCCGGAGCCAGCCGAACAGGCCCTCGGCCTGTGCCCGGACCCGGGTCAGGCTCTGGTAGAGGTGGTGGTGCGCATTGACCAACCCGGGAAGCGCCACGGTGCCCCGCCCGTCGACACGTGCCGCGTCCGCGGCGCCCGGCGGTTCCCCCGAGCCCACCCAGGCGATCACACCACCGTCGATGAGGACCGACCCACCCGAGATCTCGGTGCCGGCGTCGTCCATCACGACCACACGCTCACAGGACGCGATAAGCACCTTCACGGCTGACCCGCCAGCCGCCGCGCGGCCAGTCGTACCGCGTCGACGATCTTGGTGTAACCGGTGCACCGACAGAGGTTGCCCGCGAGGGCCGCTCGGATCTCGGCGTCGGTCGGGGCAGGATTCCGCTCCAGCAGGTCGACGGCGGTCACCACGAACCCGGGCGTGCAGAACCCACACTGCACCGCACCCGTCTCGACGAACGCCTCCTGCACCGGATGCAGGCCAAGGGGACCAGCCAGGGCCTCAACGGTGCGCACCTGGCTGCCGTGGGCCTGGGCGGCCAGCACCAGGCAGGCGCACACCACCTCGCCGTCCAGCCACACGGAACACGACCCGCACTCTCCCTGCTCGCAGGCGTTCTTCGATCCGACCAGCCCCAGGACGTCCCGCAGCATGTGCAGCAGGCTCGCCCCGGGCCAGACGTCTGCCGTCCTCCACTCGCCGTTGACGTTGACTCGCACCATCATGACGAACGCCTCGCTTCCAGCGCCCAGGTCAGCGCCCGCCGGGCCAGCACGCCGCAGGCGTGGCGGCGGTACGCTGCGGTCGCCCGGACGTCATCGATGGGTCGCGCCGCAGCCGCGACCCGCTCGCCAAAATCGGCGATCACGCCGGACGCGATGGGAACCCGGCGATCATCCCACGCACCCGCCTGGGCCAGCGCCCGCACGGCGAACGCTTCCGCCTCAAACGCGCGCAGGACCGTGGGCCCCACTGAGCCCAAGGCGACGCGCACGGCGCGGCGGTCCTCGTCCATTACCAGGCAGAGGCTCGCCACCGCGATGACCATGGCGCTGCGCGGCCCCACCTTTGAGAACGAGCCCGACCCGCGGTGGACGGCCCAGCGCGCACCGAGGATGAGCTCGTCGGGGGCCATGGCGGTCCGCTTGGGCCCCAGCATGAACCGATCGAGGGGCAGCGAGCGGGTCGCTGCGCCGGCCTTGATCAAGACGATCTCCGCGTCATAGGCGGCCAGCACGGGCAACGCATCGCCGGCCGGCGACGCCGTGCCCAGATTCCCGCCCACCGTGCCTCGGTTGCGGATCTGCGGTGAGCCCACCGAGGCCGACGCCTGCACGAGGGGTGGGAACGCGTCCATCTCCCGGATGATGCGGGTGTAGGTCATCCCGGCGCCCAGAAACACGTGCCCGTTCTCCCGGCGCCAGGTGCACAGTTCCGGGAGTCGGCTGACATCCATCAGGCATGCGGGACGCCGGCGGCCAAAGTTGAGATCTACCATCAGGTCGGTGCCTCCAGCAATGGGCACTGCCTCGGGGCGGTGGGCTTTCGCCTCCAGGGCCTCCTCCAGGGTGCGCGGCAGCAGTACGTCCATCAGCGCCCACCCTCTCAGTCGGGCCAATCGCGCCTGAAGATGGGCAGGATGCCCAGGTGCCGAATGCCCTCGCGCCGCTCGCCCTCGACCAGCAACACCGTGATCCCCGCGACCTCGCCGCCGGCCTGCCGGACCAGGGTTTCCATGGCCCGCAGCGTCTCACCGGTGCTCACGATGTCGTCCACGAGGCCCACCCGCCTGTCCTTGATCTTCAGCGCATCGCGGCCGTCCATGTAGAGCTCCTCATGGGTCCTGGCCGTGATGGGTTTGTAGCGTACCATCAACGGCGTCATCATGAAGGGCCGCAGCTGGCGTCGGCAGACCACGTAAGGTTTGAGCCCCGCCAGCGTGGCAATGGCGTGGGTGAGGGGAATGCCCTTGGTCTCCGTGGTGACCAACAGATCGCAGGCCTCGAGGCCGGGCGCCAGCAGGCGAGCGGCGCGGTCGATGACCTCGGTGTCGCCCAGGCTGTAGTAGTAGGCGATCCATGTGTCCGGCGCCACCTGGATGAGCGGCAACGTGCGGACCACGCCCGCCACGTGGAGCTCGTAGGTGGCCTGACCGCGATACGGGAGGACGTGGGACACGGCGAAACCTCCATCTGCGCGGGGTCCACGATGCAGGTTCTCGGTCCCCGACGGCGATGCCTGCCTCGGAGGAAGGCCGGGGGCAGCCGGGGAAGTCCGTCTCAATGGATCTCTCCAGGCTGATTGCGGTCGCCCGGGCCAGGCGACCAGCCGACTTGCTCTTGTCCAACGCCCGCGTCGTCGATCTGTTCAACCTCCGGATCGTGGACGCTGACGTCGCCGTCGCCGGCAGCCACATCGCCGGAATTGCCACGGGGCCGACTCGCGGCGCCTATCAGGCCGTCCTGACCCACGATCTGGAGGGCGCCTACCTCACCGCTGGCTTCATTGACAGCCACGTCCACATCGAGAGTGCCATGGTCAGCGTGCCCGAGTTCGCCCGCCTCGTCGTCCCCCACGGCACCACCACCGTGATCGCCGATCCTCACGAGATCGCCAACGTGTTGGGCATGAGTGGCATCCGGTACATGCTCCAGGCGGCCAAGTACAACCCGCTGTCGGTCTTCATCATGGCGTCATCCTGCGTACCGGCCAGCCCCATGGAGAGCGCAGGGGCTGAACTGGGCGCCTATGACCTGGAGGTCCTCATGCAGGACAAGTGGGTGCTGGGCCTGGCGGAGATGATGAACACGCCCGGGGTTCTGGCCGCTGATCCCGAGGTGCTGGCCAAGATTGCCGCCGCTGGCGGCCGGCCCATTGACGGCCATGCGCCGGGCGTGCTCGGGTTGGACCTCAACGCCTACGTGGCCGCTGGCATCCGCACCGACCACGAATCCACCACGCTGGCTGAGGCCGAGGAGAAACTGCGGCGCGGCATGACCATCCTGCTCCGCGAAGCCACCGGTGCGCGGAATCTGCGCGACCTGCTCCCCCTGGTGACCCCGCAGAACAGCCGCCGGTTCGCCTTCTGCACCGACGACCGCACCCCGCTCCACCTCCTCGCCGAAGGCCACATCGACGCCATGGTCCGGGATGCCATCGCGTTCGGGCTGGATCCCCTCGTGGTGCTACAGATCGCCAGCCTCAACGCCGCGGAGTGCTTCGGCCTGCGGGACCGGGGCGCGGTGGCACCCGGGAGGGTCGCCGACCTGGTGGTCTTCGACGACCTGCAGGCACCCAGGCCCCGTCTGGTCTACCGCGGAGGACGTCTGGTGGCTCGGGACGGCGAGCTGTTGCCGTACGACCGGCCCGAGAGGCTGCCGGCGCTGCGCAGCTCCATCAACGTGCCGCGTAGCACGCTGCACTTTCGGGTACCCGCCCAAGGGCGCCGCGTCCGGGTGATCGAGGTGATTCCGAACCAGATCATCACCGGCGCCGGCGAGGCGGATGCGACCATCGTGGGGGACGAGGCGGTCGCCGATCCCCAACGTGACCTCCTGAAGCTGGCTGTCATCGAACGCCACACCGGCAGCGGCCGGGTGGGCCTGGGATTCGTGCGGGGTTTCAATCTGAAGCTGGGCGCCCTGGCGTCGTCGGTGGCCCACGATGCCCACAACATCGTGGTGGTCGGCACCAGCGATGAGGAGATGCGCGCGGCGGTGGAGTTGATCCTCGAGTTGCAGGGAGGTCAGGTCGCCGTCGCGGGCCGCGAAGCGGCGGTGCTGCCGCTGCCGATCGCCGGGCTGATGTCGGACCAACCGGTCTCGGTGGTCGCCGAGCAGGCAAGGGCCCTCCAGCGCATGGCCCGCCGCATGGGCAGCACGTTGCCCGATCCCTTCATGACCCTGGCCTTCATGGCGATCTCGGTGATCCCGGCCCTCAAGCTGACCGACCGCGGGCTGCTGGACGTGAATCGCTTCGAGCTGGTTCCGCTGTTCCTCGACTGAGCGGCCTCAGGGTTCCGCCAGGGGGCCGCGGACCAGATACTGGCCCGCGGCCGGCTCGCCCACGAACCGGTCGCCATCCACCACCTGCCGGCCCCGGACCCAGACGGCGACGGGGATGCCGCGCACCCGCATGCCCTCGAAGAGGTTGTAGTCCACCCGCATGTGGTGGGTCCGGGCGCTCAGCGTGCGCTCGGCAGTCAGATCCCACAGCGCCAGGTCTGCGTCGGCGCCTGGGGCGATGGTGCCCTTGCGAGGATACAGTCCGAAGAGCTTGGCCGGGTTGGTCGCGGTCAGCTCCACGAACCGGTTCAACGAGAGGCGGCCGCCGGCCACGCCGGCATGGTGGAGGGTGCTCAACCGGTCCTCGATGACCGGCAGGCCGTTGGGGATCTTGGTGAAATCGCCGCGGCCCGCCATCTTGTGGGTGGCGAAGTCAAACGGGCAGTGGTCGGTCGACACCACCGCCAGGGTGCCGTCCCGCAGCCCGTTCCACAGCGCTTCCTGGTCGCGTCTGGTGCGCAGCGGCGGAGAGCACACGAACTTGGCGCCCTCGAACCCGGGCCGGTCCAGGTCGTCGGCGGTGAAGAAGAGGTACTGCGGGCAGGTCTCGGCCCAGACCCGCGCGCCCGTGGCCCTGGCGGCTCGCACCTGTCGCAAAGCCAGCTCGCACGTGAGGTGCACCACGTACAGCGGCGCGCCGGTGGCGGCGGCCAGCGCGATCGCGCGGCCGGTGGCTTCCCCCTCCAGCTCTGGCGGCCGCGTCAGCGCATGATACTTGGGCGCCAGACGGCCGGTGGCCAGCGCTTCCTCTACCAGGAGGTCAATGGCGTCGCCGTGCTCGCAGTGCACCATGGTCAGGAGCCCGACGGCTGCCGCCCGACGCATCACCCGAACGATGTCGGCGTCCTCGAGCATGACCCGGCCCCTGTACGCCATCAACACCTTGACGGACGTGATCCCCCAGGCGGGTAGCGATGCGATCTCCTCGAGCACGGCCGGTGTGGCATCGGTGATGGTCATGTGGAACCCGTAGTCAATGCATGCCTTGTCGCGGGCCTTGGCCTGCCACAGTTCCAGCGCCTCACGCAGGCTGGCGCCCTTGGGCTGAATGGCGAAGTCAAGGTGCGATGTGGTCCCACCGAACGCCGCGGCGACCTGTCCGGACTCGAAGTCGTCGGTCGAGGTGATCCCGCCCAGGGGCATGTCCAGGTGCGTGTGGACATCAATGCCGCCGGGCAGCAGGTGCAGCCCGGCGGCGTCGACGATGCGGGCACCGCCCGCGGGCAGGTGTCGTCCGATGACCGCAACTCGCCCGGCTGTGACCAGGACGTCGCCCTGGTAGGTCTGCGCGGCGGTCACGATGGTGGCGCCGCGGATCAGGGTGGCAGAATCACCGGCCATGCCCGGGCACGCGGCAGGGCGCGGCTGGCGCCCTGCCGCATCCGCCGCCTGGGACCGACTACGGTTCCTTGGGCCAGGGCCCGACGACGCCCGGGGCCGCCCACTCCAGGCTCGTGAGCTCGCCGACAGTCATGCGCTTGCCCGCCGGAACCCGCAGGATCCCCTTGCGGTCCTTGATCGGCCCCGTGAACGGGTCAAACGTCACTTTGGGATCGGCCATCTGCGCGTGGCGCTTCATCACCAGCGCGTAGACGGACAACCGGCCGAGATCCGGGGTCATCACCCGGACCGCCTCGAGCCTGGCCTTGTAGGCCGGGTTGATCGGCACGCCGAAGTCACCGCCCAGCTCCACGGCCTTCTCGGCCAGCAGCCACCAGTAGTCCACGTTTGCCAGGTTCTCGGTAGTGTACTTGCCCGCGTGGACCTTGGAGAGGAAATCCACGTAGATGGTCTCCCAGTGGACGAGCTGGCCCGAGACAACGTGGTTGGGCGCGAACTTCTGCATCGGCGAGTAGTGCCCGAAACTGGGGAGGTTGCGCCGGGCGGCAACCTGCACCACCGTGGGCGAATCCTCGGTGAAGGCGAACACATCGGCGCCTTCGGCGATGAGGGCCTCGGTGGCCTCCTTGGCCGCGGCTGGATTGAACCACTCGAAGATCCACCGGACGTGAACCGTCGCTTTGGGGTTGACGGTCCGCACCCCCAGGGCGTACGCGTTGAGGTGCCGCTTGACCTCCGGAATCGGAAACGCGCCCACATAGGCCACCTTGTTGGTCTTGGTGAGGGCGCCGGCCATCAGGCCGTTGAGATAGTAGATCTGGTAGAAGTCCGCCATGTAGGTGGCCATGTTGGCATGGCGCTTGAAGCCCGACGCGTGAGCGAAGATGTGGTTGGGGTATCGCTTGGCCGCCGCCAGCGTCCCGTCCATGAAGCCAAAGCTGGTGGTGAAGATGACCCTGGCACCTTGCTGGATCATGCGGTCGATGTACGGTTCAACCTGGCCCTCCGGCACCGACTCCACGTAGATGGTCTCCAGCCACGGGAGCTTCTGCATGGCGATCTTGCGCGCCTGATCGTGGGCATGAGTCCACCCGTAGTCGCCGATGGGCCCCACGTAGATGAATCCCGCCTTGAGCTTCGGCTGCGCGAGGCCCGGCGCTGCCAGGCTCGCCAGCAGTACGAGGACCACCACAGCGTATCTGTAGCCCATGCTCTCCCTCCTCCGTTCATTGAGCGCCCACTGCGTACGTCCGCCGCCCGCCGCCTCACCTCCTCTTCCTCTGATCCTGGCCCTGGACTCAGCGCTCGCCGCTCACGTAGGGCACGCCGAGCGCCTCGGGGGCACCCTGTCCCCGCCTCCCCCCGGCCGTGGCCGCGAGCGCCACGACAGTGAACGCAAACGGCATCATCTTTAGCAGTTCCGGCGCCACCCATGCCTGCAGGCGAAACGACAGGTGGAACAGGGCGCCGAACAGCACCGAGCCAATCACGGCGCGCAGCGGATCCCACGACGCGAAGATGGCGATGGCGATCACGATCCACCCCATCCCGGCCGTCATGCCCTCGGTCCAGGCCGGGCGGTAGGCCACGGACAGGAATCCACCGGCGACCCCGGCCAGCAGGCCGCCAACGACCACCGCCAGGTAGCGCACCAGCGCCACGTTGACGCCCAGCGCATCGGCGGCGGCCGGCATCTCACCCGTTGACCGCAGGACGATGCCCCAGCGCGTGTGGTACAACACAAACCACATCAGGACGGCCAGCACAAGTCCCAGATAGGTGAGGGTCGAGACTTCCGGCAGGGTGTGCACCAGGGGCGTCCCTTCGTAGCCCCGGCCCAGCAGTCCGGCGAGGCCAAGGCCCAGCATGGTCAGTGCCAGCCCGGACACGTACTGGTTCGCGCGGAGCGTCACCGAGACGAACGCGTGGAGCAGCGCGGCCAGGCCACCGACGGCCGCAGCGACGACCAGGGCCAGGGCGGGATTGCCGGTGCCCTGCGCCGAGGCAAACGCGAAGAACGCCCCGAGGATCATCATGCCCTCGACGCCCAGATTCACCACGCCCGCCCGCTCCGCGTAGATCTCGCCCAGGGCGCCCCAGAGGATGGGCGTGCCCAGCGCCAGCGCCCGGCCGACGGTGGTGGCGATCCACCCGCCGTCGCTCATCAGCCCTCTCCTCCCGCCGACGGCGGGCTCGGCTCCGCCGGATGGGCTTCAGCGGCCGCAGCGGCTGCCCGGGCCGGCGCCACGCGCACGCGGTAATACAGCAGGCGCTCGCTGCCGATCAGGAAGAACAGCATGAGGCCGTTGAACACGTCGGTCACCCGGAATGGCATCTGCATGACGACCTTGAGCACGTCGCCGCTGGTGAAGATCAGACCGAGGAAGGTCGCGGTGAGCACCACGGCCAGCGGACTTCCCCGGGCCAGCCAAGCCACGATGATGGCGGCATATCCATATCCGAGGGAGACCTGGTTGGGGTCCAGTAGCTTGTGGTGCACCCCAGCTACCTCGCCCACACCGGCCAGTCCCGCCACCCCGCCGGAGACCAGCATGACCACCAGGGTCGTGCGCAGCGGGTTGATGCCCGCGTAGAGGCCGGCCGCAAGGTTCTGGCCCAGGACCCGGATCTCGAAGCCCAGGCGCGTGCGGGACAGCACGAACCCCAGTACGAGGGCCAGGGCTAGGCCGATGAGCAGCGTGGGCCAGTGGACCCGGGTGCCCGGAATGAGCGGGAGCCGCGCCGCCTCGGCAAACGGATCGGTGTACGCAAATCCAAACATGGTCGCGCCCTTCCAGGGGCCGTGGACCAGCCACGCGACCACGTAGAGGGCGACGTAGTTCATCATCAACGTGGTGATAACCTCGTTGACCTCGAGCCGCAGCCGCAGCAGCGTGGGCATCAGGCCCCACAGCGCCCCGGCGACAAAGCCGGCCAGGAACATGGCCGGGATGATCCACCGGCCGTGGATGGGCGCGAACAGCGCCACGGCCGTGGCGCCCACGGCGCCGGCCAGCAACTGTCCTTCCGCCCCGATGTTCCAGAACTGTGCCCGGAACGCGAGGGTCAGCCCGACGCCGCAGAGCAGCAGGGGAATGGTGCGGCGGACGACTTCGGAGGCGGCCCCGACGTTGATGAACGTCTCCCGCACGACCGCCGCGTAGGCGCCCACGGGGTCGGTGCCGTAGGCCCAGAACACCAGACCCGCCGCCGCCAGCGCCGCCGCGATGGCGAGCAGCGACACGCCAAGCATCCACCCGGTGGTGGGGTTGACGTCGCGCTCGATGACCAGGGGGCCGAGGCGCCTCACGGCCGGTGTCCCGCCATCATCAGGCCGATCTGCTCCGGGCTGGCGCGGTCGGCAGGCACCGTGCCGACGATCTCGCCGCGAAAGATGACGGCAACCCGGTCCGACAGTGCCAGCACCTCGTCCAGGTCCTCTGAGACCAGAAACACGCCCGCGCCCTGTTCCCGCCGACGGAGCAACAGGCTGTGGATCTGCTCAGTCGCGCTCACGTCGAGCCCGTACGTGGGATGCGACGCGATGATCAGCCCCGGCTGGGCGGCCAGCTCCCGGGCCAGGATGAGACGCTGGATGTTGCCGCCTGACAGCAGCTTTGCCGGTAGAGCGGGCGACGGCGTGGCGATCTCATACTCCTCGATAAGTCCCCGGGCAAACTGCCCGATGGCCGCGTAGTCCAGCAGCGGGCCGCGGGAAAACGGCGGATATCGGTAGCGGCGCAGGACCAGGTTCTCGGCGACCGACATGCCAGGTACGATCCCGGTTCGGATGCGGTCCTCGGGGATGTGCGCCGCGCCGGCCTCCAGCACCTCGCGCGCCGACCGGTTGGTCACATCGCGCCCCAGGATCCGCACACGGCCCCGGCGTGCCGGCCGCAGGCCCGCGAGCACCTCCACCAGCTCGCGCTGCCCGTTGCCAGCCACACCGGCCAGACCCAGAATCTCTCCGCCGCGTACTACAAACGACACCCCGCGCAGGGCCGGGAGACCACGATCCGTGGTCGCCTCCAGATCCTCGACCGCCAGGGCCTCGCCCTCCGGCGTCCTGGCCGGCTTGTCCACCCGGAACTCGACCTCGCGGCCCACCATCATGCGGGCCAGCGCCCGCTTGTCCACCGCGAGGGTGGAGGCGGTGCCAACGAGCCGGCCTTTGCGCAACACCGAGACGCGATCGGCGATGGCCGCTACCTCGTCCAGCTTGTGGGTGATGAAGATGATGGCGTGCCCCTCGGCCTTCATGCGCCGGAGCACGTCGAACAATCCCTGGGTCTCCTGCGGGGTGAGCACACTGGTCGGCTCGTCGAGGATGAGGATGCGGGCACCCCGGATCAGAGCCTTGAGGATCTCCACCCTCTGGTGCTCGCTGGGCGACAGCTCCCAGATCCGCGCCCGGGGGTCGATGACCAGCCCATATCTCTCCCCCAGGGCGGCGATGCGGGCCTCGATGCGCCGTGCGGGAAAGAGAAACGACTCCTCGGGCAGTCCCAACGCCACGTTCTCTGCCACGGTGTGGCGCCGCACCAGGAGAAAGTGCTGCGGGACCATGCCGATGCCCAGCGCGATCGCATCGCGAGGCGACCGGATGCGCGCCAATCTGCCCCAGACGACCACCTCGCCCGCGTCGGGCTGGTAGACGCCGTACAACACGTTCATCAGGGTGGTCTTGCCCGCCCCGTTCTCGCCGAGCAGCGCGTGGACTTCTCCCGCCCGGACTTCAAGGGTGATGCGGTCGTTGGCCACGACTCCGGGGAAGGTCTTGGTGATGTCGCGCAGGACCACGACCGGTCCGGCGGCAGGGACCGGTGTGGCGACCGACGGCGGGGCGCTCTGGGGGCGAATCACATCCTGGATGTTCTGCGGGCAGCCAGCCGCTTCCCTTCGAACGGCCTCGGGCGCGTGGCGCGGCACCGCTCCCTTATGCGCCGCGCGCGGCCAACACCTCCATGACGCGCGCCAGCGATACGCGTCGCGCGGCCAGCAGTACCAGCAAGTGGTAGAGCAGGTCGGCCGCCTCTTCGGCGACGCGCATGTCCGACTCGTCCCCGGCAGCGCGGACGACCTCCTCGGCCTCCTCGGTGACCTTGGCACCGATCCGGTCGGCCCCGGCCCGCAGGAGCGAGGCGGTGTACGACTCCGACGGCATCACGGCCTGCCGGTGAGCGATGACCTGTTCAAGCCGCGCCAGCACCGGACCGCCGGGTCCCTGCTCCTCGCCGTCGGCGCCCCGGTAGAAGCACGACTCCCGTCCCGTGTGGCAGGCCGGTCCGGCCGGGACCACCTGCACCACGATCGCGTCTCCATCACAGTCGACGCGGAGATCGGTCACGCGCTGCGTGTGCCCGGACGCCTCGCCCTTGTGCCACAGCGTCTGACGGGACCGGCTGAAGAACCATGTCTCACCCGTCTGTCGGGTGCGCTCGAGGGCCTCGCGATTCATCCACGCCAGGGTGAGCACCACCCCGGTTCGCGCATCCTGGACCACCGCGGGCAGCAGCCCGGCGTCCCAGCACAGCGGCGCGTCGCTCACGTGTACACCTCCTGCGGGTCCAGGCGCACCGGCACGCCGGAGGCGGCCAGTGCGGCCTTCACGGTCGGAATCGGGTATTGATCGAAGTGAAAGATCGAGGCGGCCAGCGCCGCGTCCGCGCCGCCGAGCGTGAGCACCTCGACCAGATGCTGAGGGCTGCCGGCACCACCCGAGGCGATGACCGGGATGTCGACAGCCCGGGCCACCAGCCGAGTCAGCTCCAGGTCGTAACCGTTTGCGGTGCCGTCACGATCGATGCTGGTCAACAGGATCTCCCCGGCGCCCAGGCGCGCCACCTCGACGGCCCAAGCGACGGCGTCGGCCCCGGTTGGCCTGCGGCCGCCATGGGTCACCACCTCGAACCACGGGGCGTGGCCGTCGGCCCGTCGGCGGGCGTCAATGGCGACCACGACGCACTGGCTGCCGAAGCGATCGGCGCACTCGGCCACCAGGGCCGGCCGAACCACCGCGGCCGTGTTGATGGCGACCTTGTCGGCGCCCGCCAGCAACAGGTCGCGCACGTCGTCCGCGCTCCGCACACCTCCACCCACCGTGAGCGGGATGAACACCTGCTCGGCTGTGCGCCGCACTACGTCCAGGAGCGCGCCGCGCCCCTCCACCGACGCCGTGATGTCCAGGTAGACTAGCTCGTCGGCGCCGTCGCGGTCGTAGCGCGCGGCCAGGTCCACCGGATCGCCCGCGTCGCGCAGGTCCACGAACGCCCGGCCCTTCACGACCCGGCCCGCGCGCACATCAAGGCATGGCACCACCCGCCTCGCCAGCATCAGCCCCTCCCCCCGACGGCCGCCAGTGCGGCGCCCAGCCTCAGCCCTCCATCGTAGAGCGCCCGGCCGATGATCGCACCCTCGGCGCCAGCGGCGACGACGCCGCGCAGATGCTCAATGGTCGCGATCCCCCCTGCGGCGATGACGGGCACCGGCGTCGCGGCAATCAGCCGCCGTAGCCCGTCCAGATCGGGGCCGGCGAGCATCCCGTCCGCCTCCACGTCCGTGTAGACGAAGCGAGGGACGCCGCAGGCCGCCAGTTGCTCGGCGGCCTCGAGGACCGAGCGGCGCGACGTGCGGCGCCAGCCCTCGATGGCCACCGCGCCGCCGCGCCCATCCAGCGCCACCGCGATGCGCGCACCGTAGGCCGCGATCGCTTCGGGCAGCAGATCGCCGGCCAGGGCCGCGGTGCCGAGGATGGCCCGCGCCGCCCCGGCGTCGAAGACCGCGCGCAGGTCCGCCATCGTCCGCAGGCCGCCCCCCACCTGTACCGCGATGCGCACGGTGCCACAGATGCGCTGGATGACCCCCAGGTGCCGTGGCGCCCCTGCCAGCGCGCCGTCCAGGTCCACGACGTGCAACCAGCGCGCGCCTTCCGCTTCCCACTGGATGGCCACGGCGACGGGATCGGCGTCAAAGGGAGTCTGCCGCGACGGATCGCCCTGCCGGAGCCTGACGGCCCGCCCGGCGAGCAGGTCGATGGCGGGATAGAGGACGAACGGCCCGTGGTCCACCGCGCGCTCCACCTCCGTTACACGAGCTCGCGTCCAGACGCGATCAGCGCCAGGAGATTGCGAAGAATGGCCGCCCCCGTGCGGCTGCTCTTCTCGGGATGGAACTGCAACCCCCAGATCCGGCCCTGCCTCACCACAGACGCGAACCGGACACCGTACTCGGTCTGCGCCACGACGATACCAGGGTCGTCGGGAGTGGCGATGTACGAGTGCACGAAGTACACGTATGGCCGGGCGGCCAGTCCGGCAAAGAGCGGATCGCCCGGCCGCGGCTCGAGGGCGTTCCAGCCCATGTGCGGCACCTTCACCGATGCCGGGAGCCGGCGCACGGTCCCGCGGAGCAGCGACAGGCCCGGGGTGGGTTCTCCCTCCTCGCTGCGCTCGAACAGGACCTGCATCCCGAGGCAGATGCCCACCAGAGGTACGCCTCTGTGGGCGGCGTCTACCAGGGGCCCGGCAAGGCCCGCCGCGGTCAACCGGCGCATGGCAGGTGCGAACGCGCCCACCCCCGGGACCACGATGAAGTCAACACCCGCCAGGCCATCGGCACTCGAGGTGACCACGGGATTGCCGCCTGCCTCGGCCAGCGCGCGGGCTGCGCTGCGCAGGTTGCCAGCGCCGTAGTCAATCAGGGCAACTCGCATCAGAGGACGCCTTTCGTGGAGGGGACGTCACCTCCGGCTACAGCCAGGGCCCGCTGGAGCGTCACACCCAGCCCCTTGAAGATCGCCTCGGCCAGATGGTGGCTGTTCCGGCCATACTGCCCCACGACGTGCAGGGTGACGGCGGCATGGGTGACGAACGCCCGCAGGAACTCCTCGACCAGGTCCACAGGGAATGCGCCCACCCGATCCGCGGGAAACGTCACGTCGAAGTGCAGGAACGGTCGCCCCGACACGTCCAGGGCCACCAGCACCAACGCATCGTCCATCGGCAGGTGCACCGAGGCGAACCGGGCGATCCCCTCGCCCGGGCCGACGGCCTGGCGCAGCGCCTGGCCCAGGACGATCCCCGCGTCCTCCACGGTGTGGTGGGCGTCGACGGCCAGGTCCCCCGTGGCCCGTACCGACAGGTCCAATCGTCCGTGGCGCGCCAGCGCCGACAGCAGGTGATCGAAGAATGCCACCCCGGTGGCGACCTCGGCTCGGCCCGCGCCATCCAGGAGCAGCTCCACGGAGACGTCGGTCTCACTCGTGGTGCGCCTCACCGATGCACCCCGGCTCACCGTCGGCCCTCCCGCAGCGACCGGAGCACGGCGTCCAGGGCGTCCAGGAACCGATCGTTGGCTGCAGGCGATCCGACAGACACCCGCAGGCAGGCGGCGAGCTGGGCGGATCCTGAGACGTCCCTCACCAGCACGCCACGGTCGGCGAGGCCTTCCCACACCGCAGTCGGTGAGAAACCGGGTTCGAACAGCAGGAAGTTCGCCTCGCTAGGATAGGTGCGCAGGCCCATCGCCTCCAGCGCGGCTGTCAGGCGGGCACGCTCGAGCAAGACCATCCGCACGCGGGCGGCGGCGATGTCCCGGTGCGCGACCAGCACCGGTGCGGCGGCCTGCACGAACACGTTGAGACCGTAGGGCGGTGTGACCTTCAGCAGCTCGGCGATGGCGGGCGCTTGGGCCGTCACCCATCCCAATCGCAGCCCGGCACCTGCCATCGCCTTGCTGAACGTTCGCACCACGAACAGGTGGGGGTACCGGTCAACCGCACCCAACCAGGTGGCGGTCGTGAACTCCCAGTAGGCCTCGTCCAACACCACGGCGCCGGGCGCGCCGGCGATGACTGCATCAACGGCGTCGGTCGCCAGCGCGTTGCCAGTGGGGTTGTTGGGGCACGCGAGGTAGATGGCCTCGGCCCGGTGCGCGTGCGCGGCGAAGAGCAGCGTTTCAGGATCGAGGGTGAAGTCCGGCCCCAGAGGCACCTCGACCACCCTGGCACCGGCGACGGTCGCCAGCGTCCTGGCCATGGAGTAGGTCGGCGCAGGCATGACCACGGTCCCTCGGGCGGCGAGGGCGCCGAAGAGGGCTCGCAGCGCATCGTTGGACCCCGCAGTTGGCGCCACCATGGACGCCGGTGTCCCCTGCAGCCGACCGATGGCTTCGCAGACATCTTCGGCCCGCATGCCGGGGTACTGGTGCCA